>NZ_JBIURH010000002.1:0-501969 GCF_044740765.1 Kitasatospora sp. NPDC088346 | reverse complement strand
TCGGCGTCGAGCATGGCCTGGAGCCAGGCGCGGTCGCCGACGGCCGCCTCGACCGGGGTGCCGGCCCGCACGGGGGAGAGCAGGCCGGCGTCGGTCAGGTCCTCGGTCATGCGGTCACTCCGGTGGGTGCGGTGCCGGGGGCGGGTGCGGTGCCGGGCGGGCGGGTGCGGTCCGCCGGCGGGGCGTCAGCGGTCAACGGTAGGGCCAGGACGGCGCGGGCTATCGCGTCGGCGTCGCCCAGGATGACGGAGTCGACGCCGGGCCGGATCCCGGCCGCCGTCACCCAGTGGACGCCCTCGGTCGGCACCCCGAAGGCGAAGCGGCGCGGGTGCGGGCGGCCGTGGGCGTCGAGCAGCCGGTACGGGCGCCCGGTCACGGCGAGCCCGCCGGACTGGTGGACGCCGATCCGGTGGGCGGCGCACTGGCCGGTGCCCAGCAGGTGGCGCAGCAGCGGGTCGTCGGTGCGGCGCAGGTCGGGTTCGGGCAGCCGGGCCTCGATCAGGGTGCGGGCCGCCACCGGTTCCCCGGGGACGCTGCGGGAGTGGGCGACGAACGCCCGGCGGGCGGGATCGAGGCGGATGTCGGTGCCGGGGCCGGTGAGCACCAGCAGGCCGCACTCCAGGAGCGCGCGCATCTCCTCGATCCGGGAGACGGGCGGGCCGATCGACAGGAAGGCGTTGAGCGGGGTGTACCAGCCGTCCAGGTCGTCGCGGTGGGAGTCGCCGTCCAGGCCGCCGTGGTCGACCGCGAGCCGGATCTCGTTGCGCAGGTCGCGCAGCACGTCGAGGGCGGCCTTGAGCGGGCCGTGGACGTTCCCGGCCCTGGCGTTTCGGACGTCCTGCGCGAGGTGGTCCAGCAGCCACCGCCGGAAGTCCGCGCGGTCGGCGAACCCCCGGCGGGGGAGCGGGTCGGTGATCCGCCCCCAGTCCCAGCGGTCGGCGGGGTCGATCCGGTGGGCGTCCAGCAGGCGCTGCTCGGCGGCCCCGTCGGCGGCGGCCAGGTACCGGTCGGCGAGGTGCTCGCCCTCGTCCGCCCGGCCGCGGGAGGCCAGCAGCGTCCGGTAGTAGACGCTCTGCACCTCCTTGGATATCAGCGGCCACAGGTCGGTGCGGAAGCGGGTCGGCCGGCCGGCGGTGGTGCGCTCGCGCAGGTCCGCGAGCAGTCGGGGGGTCAGCAGCCGGGGGTGGTGGCGGCCGTGCGCGCCCTTCTGGTTCTCGCCGCGGGCGTGGTAGGGCACACCGCGCCGGGAGCTGGCGTACAGCAGGGGCTCGTCCCCGGAGGGCCGGTAGACCAGGTGGTCGCCGTCCCGGGTGAAGCGGCCGCCGCGGCCGTGGGTGAACAGGGCGAGGTGGTCGAAGAAGTTGAGTCCGAGCCCGCGCAGCAGGACGGCCTCGCCGGGGCCGATGCCGTCCAGGTCGAGGTCGGCGGGGTTGGCGGGGGCCAGGTGGCGCAGGCCGTGTACCCGGGCCAGTGCGGCCGCCTGCTCCTCGCGGGCGGTGCGTCGGGTGGGGAGGTGGCCCTGGGCGAGCACCACCGCGTCCACTCCGTGCAGCCGGGTGCCGTTCTCCAGCCGGACGCTCTGCGGGCCGCCGGGGGTGCCGGCGCCGTCGGTGAGGGCGACCGCCCGGGTGCGGTGGACGTGGACGGTGAGGTGGGGCGGGGCGCCGTCGACGAGCCGGCGGAAGGCGGCGCGCAGGTAGTGCCCGTAGAAGGACCGGGTGGGGTAGCTGTCCGGCCCGAGTGCGGCGGCCCGGGCGAGGGCGGCCGCGTCCTCGGGGCCGGGGCCGTCCGGTCCGGCGATCTCCCGGGCCCACTCGTACAGGCTGGGGCCGGGCTCGATCGGGCCGTCGATCCGGACGCTGTCGTCGGTGTAGGCGGTGATCTGCGAGGCAACGGTGTTCATCAGCAGGTGCGGCGACTGGCCGGGCCGCCAGACCCGGCCGGCGCCGGGTTCGGCCGGGTCGACCACGTGCACCGTGACGGGCGGGCCGGCGGGGGACTTCCGCTCGTGGGCGC
The DNA here is from genome assembly GCF_044740765.1 of Kitasatospora sp. NPDC088346. Taxonomy (NCBI): domain Bacteria; kingdom Bacillati; phylum Actinomycetota; class Actinomycetes; order Kitasatosporales; family Streptomycetaceae; genus Kitasatospora; species Kitasatospora sp. NPDC088346. The sequence continues at coordinate 499,953 of NZ_JBIURH010000002.1, read as the reverse complement.
AGATCCGTTCCAGGACGGACAGGCCTCGCGGGCCGGCGCCGACGAGGCAGACGACGAGGTCCGGCGGGGTGCTCACGGGGGATCTCCCATCCTTGCGGCCGGGCACGGTGCGGCCCCGGCGTGGCCGGGGCGGCGGGCGCCGGGGGTGCGGTACGGGGGCGGAACACGACGGGTGCAGGCGGGAGCGTAGACCACAGGAGGCCAATTCGACCCCGTGCGTAGCGTTCTGACGCAAACTCATATGAAAGAACGAGGCGGTGCGGGGCTGGGCGGATCGGTCCGGTTCGGGAGAAACCCGGCCGTACCCCGTTGCTGTTCGGGACAATGCACCCGGGCCCGGAGCCGCCCGCCGGCACCGGCGGCCGGCCGGGCGGCCGCGACGGCTGGGGGAGAGCGAACGATGGTGACAGCACAGGGGCCGGAGATCCATCGGACGCCCGGCCTGCCGGCGGCGGTGGTCGACGGCTGGCGGGAACTGGTGGCGGCGGACCCGTCCGGTTCCTGGTTCATGACCCCCGAGTGGGTGCTCTCCTGGTGGGAGACGCTCGGTGCGGGCGGCCCCGGCGGCGACCCGGGCGGCGCCGCCGAGATCGCGGTCTGGCGCGGGCCGGCGGGGCGCGTGGAGGCGGTCGTGCCCTTGCTGCGGACCGGTGAGCGGCTGCACCCCCGGCTGCCGCTGTCGGCCCCGGTGGTCACCGCACTGGGCTCCGGGCCGGGCGCCGCGGACCACTGCGGTTTCGTCGCGCTGCCCGAACGGCGGGCCCAGGTCGGCGAGTTCCTGGCGGCGCGGGCCCGCCGGAGCACGCTCTGGCTGCCCGACCTCGACCCCGGGCAGCGGGACCTGCTGCCGCCGGGCGCCCGCCGGGTCGCGCAGGCCGCGTGCCCGCGGACCGACCTGTCCGGGGGCTTCGACGCGATCGGCTCCCGCCAGTTCCGGGCGAACCTGCGCCGGTACGGGCGCAAGCTGGCCGCGGCGGGGGTGACGTTCCGCTGGGTGCCGCCCAAGGAGGCGGACCCGGAGCTGCTGGACACCGTGCTGCGGCTGCACGGGGTGCGCCGCGCGGCGATGGGCCGGCCCACCACGTTCGACGACCGGCGCCGGGCCCTGCACGCCCGGGTGCTGGAGCGCTCGGCCGCGGCCGGCACCGGGCAGGGCCCGGCCTTCCTGCTGGCCGAGCGCGGCGAGCGGGTGGTCGGGGTGCTGTACGGCTTCCACTGGGGTCCGGTGTTCGCGTACTACCAGATCGGCTGGGAGCCGGAGCTGGCCGAGCTGCGGCTCGGGACGGCGGTGATCGCGGAGGCCGTCCGGGCCTGCGCCGAGCAGGGGCTGACCACCTTCGACTTCCTGCGCGGCACCGAGCCGTACAAGTACCGGTTCGACGCGGTGGACCGCTTCGACGAGTCCTGGCTGGTGCCGCGCGGCGGGTCGGGGGCGCTGCTGGGGCTCAAGCACCGCCTGAAGGAGCGCCGGCGGGCCGTTCCGGCGGAGGGTGAGTGAGAGCACTTGTGCAACTAGTTGCATAGGGGGCCCCGGGCGTCCTACCGTGAGGCTGCGACCCACGGACCAGGAGGCGCCCGATGACCGCGTACCCGAACCTGCTCAGCCCGCTCGACCTGGGCTTCACCACACTGCCCAACCGGGTGCTGATGGGCTCGATGCACGTCGGTCTGGAGGAGGCCGAGGGCGGCTTCGACCGGATGGCCGCCTTCTACGCCGAGCGCGCCCGCGGCGGCGTCGGCCTCATCGTCACCGGAGGCATCGCGCCGAACGAGGCGGGCCGCCCCTGGTCGGGCGGTGCGAAGCTCACCACCGAGGCCGAGGCCGCGCAGCACCGCGTGATCACCGAGGCCGTGCACCGCGAGGGCGGCCGGATCGCGCTCCAGCTGCTGCACTTCGGCCGCTACGCCTACCACCCCGACCTGGTCGCGCCCAGCGCCCTCCAGGCGCCGATCAGCCCGTTCCCGCCGCGCGCCCTCACCGACGAGGAGGTCGAGCGGACGATCGAGGACTTCGCGCACGCCGCCGCGCTCGCCCGGGGCGCCGGGTACGACGGCGTGGAGATCATGGGGTCCGAGGGCTACCTGATCAACGAGTTCGTGGCCGCCTGCACCAACCGCCGCGAGGACCGCTGGGGCGGCCCGTTCGAGCACCGGATCCGGTTCCCGGTCGAGATCGTCCGCCGGGTCCGCGAGCGGGTCGGGCCCGACTTCATCCTGATCTTCCGGCTCTCCATGCTCGACCTCGTCCCCGGCGGCTCCACCCTGGAGGAGGTGGTCGCGCTGGCCCGGGCCGTCGAGGAGGCCGGCGCCACCATCATCAACACCGGGATCGGCTGGCACGAGGCGCGGATCCCGACCATCGCCACCTCCGTGCCGCGCGGCGCGTGGAGCTGGGTCACCAGGAAGGTGATGGGCGCGGTCGGCATCCCGCTGGTCACCAGCAACCGCATCAACACCCCCGAGCTCGCCGAGCAGTTGCTCGCGGACGGCCACGCCGACCTGGTCTCGCTGGCCCGCCCGCTGCTCGCCGACCCCGCGTTCGTGGCCAAGGCCCGGGACGCGGGCGCCGACACCATCAACACCTGCATCGGCTGCAACCAGGCCTGCCTGGACCACACCTTCAGCGGCCGGATCACCTCCTGCCTGGTCAACCCCCGGGCCTGCCACGAGACCGAGCTGGTCCTCGCACCCACCCGGCGCCGCAAGCGGATCGGTGTGGTCGGCGCCGGCCCCGCCGGCCTCGCCCTCGCCGTCTCGGCCGCCGAACGCGGCCACGCCGTGACGCTGTACGACGGCGCGGACCGGATCGGCGGGCAGCTCAACCTGGCCCGGATGGTCCCCGGGAAGGAGGAGTTCGACGAGACGCTGCGGTACTACCGGCGGCAGCTGGAGCTCCGGGGCGTCGATGTCCGGCTCTCCACCACCGCGACCGCCGACGGCCTGCTCGCCGAGGAGTTCGACGAGCTGGTCCTGGCCACCGGTGTCACCCCGCGCACCCCGGACATCCCCGGCGTGGACCACCCCAGCGTGCTCAGCTACCTGGACGTGCTGCGCGGGCAGGCCGAGGTCGGCCCCCGGGTCGCCGTCGTCGGCGCCGGCGGCATCGGCTTCGACATCGCCGAGTACCTGACCGACCCGGGCACGGGGACCGGCCGGGACGCGGCCGCCTTCTTCGAGCAGTGGGGCGTCGACACCGAGTACCGCTCGGCCGGCGCGCTGCGCACGCCCGTCCGCCCGCGGGCCGTCCGCACCGTCCACCTGCTCCAGCGCTCCACCACCAAGGTCGGGGCGGGCCTCGGCAAGACCACCGGGTGGATCCACCGCACCGAACTGCGCCACCGGGGCGTGGAGATGGTGGCCGGCGTCGGCTACGAGCGGATCGACGACGAGGGCCTGCACCTGACCGTCGACGGCGCTCCCCGGCTGCTCGCCGTCGACACCGTGGTGCTCTGCACCGGCCAGGAGCCGCGCCGCGACCTGTACGAGGCGCTGCGGGCCCGCGGCCGGGAGCCGCACCTGATCGGCGGCGCGGACGTGGCGGCCGAACTCGACGCCAAGCGGGCCATCGACCAGGGGACCCGCCTCGCGGCGGCCCTCTGAGCGGCGCCCCGACTCCGTAGGATGCGCTCCTACGAAGTCAGCCAGGAGAGGCCGATCCGTCCATGTCGCTGCCGCACGCCATCCTCACAGCCCTGCTGGAGAAGCCGTCCTCGGGGCTGGAGCTGACGCGCCGCTTCGACCGGTCGATCGGCTACTTCTGGTCCGCCACCCACCAGCAGATCTACCGGGAGCTCGGCCGGCTGGAGGAGTCCAGCCTGATCCGCGAGCTGCCGCACGAGGTGCCCGTCCGCGGCGGCCGCCGGGAGTACGAGGTGCTGCCGGCCGGACGCGCGGAGCTGGCGGGCTGGGTCGCCGAGCAGCACGACCCGAAGCCGGTACGGGACGCGCTGCTGCTGCGGCTGCGGGCCGCCGCGGTGGTCGGCGCGACCGGACTGGACGCCGAGTTCCGGCGCCATCTCCAGCTGCACCGCGCCCAGTTGGAGGAGTACCGGGAGATCGAGCGGCGCGACTTCCCGGCCGACCTGGCGGCGCAGGAGAACCGCCTGCAGCACCTGGTGCTGCAGGCGGGGATCAACCTGGAGGAGTTCTGGGTGGCCTGGCTGACCGAGGCCGCGGCCGTGCTCGGCGCCGCGGACTGAACCCGGTGCTCAGGCCAGCCGCCTGAGCACCTCCTCGGCCAGCGGGCCGGAGGAGGACGGGTTCTGGCCGGTGATCAGGTTGCGGTCGGTGACCACGAACGGCGCCCACGGCTCGCCCTCCCGGTAGTCGGCGCCGAGGGCCTCCAGGCGGTCCTGGAGCAGCCACTTCGCCCGGTCGGCGAGACCGGCGGCCCGCTCCTCGGCGTTGCTGAACCCGGTCAGCCGGTACCCCGCGAACGGCGAGGAGCCGTCCGGGAGTTCGGCGGCCAGCAGGGCCGCCGGGCCGTGGCAGACCACGGCCAGCGGCCGGCCCGAGGCGAGCGCCGCGGTGAGCAGCCGGCCGGAGTCGGCGTCGACCGCGAGGTCCTCCATCGGGCCGTGCCCGCCGGGGTAGAACACCGCGTCGTAGTCGGTGGGTTCGACCTCGGAGAGCTTGACCGGGTGCTGGAGCGCGGGCAGTCCGGCCAGCTCCGCCGTGAGCGCGTCCGCCTCCGAGTGCCCGCCGACCGCCCCGGCCGTGAGGCTGGCCCGGTCGACCGTCGGCCGCACGCCGCCGGGGGTGGCGACGGTGACCTCGTGCCCGGCGGCGGTGAAGGCGCGGAACGGGGTGGTGAACTCCTCGGCCCAGAAGCCGGTCGGATGTTCGGTGCCGTCCGCGAGCGTCCAGTACTCGGCGCCGGTCAGCACGAAAAGGATCTTGGACATGGGCTCTCCCTGGGCAGACCGGCCGGCGGGCCGGAGACGGCCGCCGACCCGGTGACGGCTCCGACGGTAGGCCGGGCGGACCACCGGGGACCAATAGGCTCGTCGATGTGACCCATGGCTTTTCGCATACCGGGCTGGACCTGGACCTGCTGCGCACCTTTCTGGCCGTCCACCGCGCCGGGTCCTTCACGGCCGCCGGCCGGGTGCTCGGCCTGTCCCAGCCCACCGTGACCACCCAGATCCGGGCGCTGGAGCTCCGGCTCGGCCGGCAGCTGTTCGAACGGCTGCCGCGCGGCGTGGCCTCCACCGCCGTGGCGGCGGAGCTGGCGGCCGCCGTGGCCGGCCCGCTGGACGCGCTCGCCGAGGTGGCCGAGCGGGTGGCGCCGGTCCCGGGCGGGCCGTCCGAACCCGTCCACCTGGCGGGCCCGGCCGAGCTGCTGTCCGTCCGGGCGCTGCCGGCGCTGGCCCCGCTGGTGGCCGGCGGACTGCGGCTGCGGGCCACCGCCGGACTGGCCGAGGACCTGCTGACCGGGCTGCGCGGCGGCCGGTACGACCTGGTGCTCTCGGCCGTCCGGCCGCGCGGCCGGGAGGTGGCCGCGGTACCGCTGATGGACGAGGAGTTCGTGCTGGTCGCCGCGCCCGGGTGGGCCGAGCGGATCGGGCCCGGCCGGCCGGCCGCCGAGGGCCCGGGTGCGCTGACCGGCGTACCGCTGCTCGGGTACGCGGAGGACCACCCGATCGCCCGCCGGTACTGGCGGCACGTCTTCGGGGTGCGGCTGACCGGGCCCGCCGCGGTGGTGCTCGCGGACCTGCGGGGGCTGCTGGCCGCCGTGGTGGCAGGGGCCGGGATCGCGGTGCTGCCCCGCTACCTGTGCCGGGCCGAGCTGGACTCCGGCGCCCTGGTGCCGCTGCTGGACCCGCCGGACCCGCCGATCAACACGCTCTACCTGGCGCAGCGGGCCGGCGGTGGCGCGCCGGCGCCGGTCGCCCGGGTCCGGGAGGCGGTGCTGGCGGCGGCCGCCGGCTGGTGACCGGGGCGCCGGGAATAGCGGCCGGCCGGCGGGGGTTGAGGCCGGTAGTTGAAATTGCAATCAATCTGAGGGGAGTGAGTCCCGTGCAGTTCGGGATCTTCACCGTCGGGGACGTCACCACCGACCCGACCACCGGGCGGACGCCGTCGGAACACGAGCGGATCAAGGCCATGGTGGCGATCGCCCGCAAGGCGGAGGAGATCGGGCTGGACGTCTTCGCCACTGGCGAGCACCACAACCCGCCGTTCGTCCCGTCCTCGCCGACCACCCTGCTCGGGTACCTCGCCGCCGCCACCGAGCGGCTGATCCTCTCCACCTCCACGACGCTGATCACCACCAACGACCCGGTGAAGATCGCCGAGGACTTCGCGACCCTCCAGCACCTGGCCGACGGCCGGGTCGACCTGATGCTCGGCCGCGGCAACACCGGCCCGGTCTACCCCTGGTTCGGCCAGGACATCCGCCAGGGCATCCCGCTCGCGATCGAGAACTACGCCCTGCTGCAACGGCTCTGGCGCGAGGAGGTGGTCGACTGGCAGGGCCGTTTCCGCACCCCGCTGCAGGGCTTCACCGCCACCCCGCGCCCGCTCGACGGCGTCCCGCCGTTCGTCTGGCACGGCTCCATCCGCAGCCCCGAGATCGCCGAACAGGCCGCGTACTACGGCGACGGCTTCTTCGCCAACAACATCTTCTGGCCCAAGGAGCACTTCCAGAAGCTGGTCCGCCTCTACCGCGAGCGCTACGCCCACTACGGACACGGCACCCCCGAGCAGGCCGTCGTCGGCCTCGGCGGCCAGGTGTTCGTCCGGCGGAACTCGCAGGACGCCGTCCGCGAGTTCCGCCCGTACTTCGACAACGCGCCCGTCTACGGCCACGGCCCCTCGCTGGAGGAGTTCACCGACCAGACCCCGCTGACCGTCGGCAGCCCGCAGGAGGTCATCGAGAAGACCCTGACCTTCCGCGAGTCCTTCGGCGACTACCAGCGCCAGCTGTTCCTGGTCGACCACGCCGGCCTGCCCCTGAAGACCGTCCTGGAGCAGCTCGACCTGCTCGGCGAGGAGGTCGTCCCGGTGCTGCGCAAGGAGTTCGCCGCCCGCCGGCCGCTCGACGTGCCGGCCGGCCCCACCCACGCCGCACGCCTCGCACGGCGCGACCGCGCCGAGGCCGAGGAGGGTGGCCGATGAAGCTCGTCGCCGTCACCGCCGGACTGAGCGTGCCGTCCTCCACCCGGCTGCTCACCGACCGGCTCGCCGGGGCCACCGCCGACCGGCTCGCCGCGACCGGGGCCCGGACCGACCTCCGGGTGGTCGAACTGCGCGCGCTGGCCAGGGAGATCGCCGACCACCTGGTCACCGGCTTCCCCGGGCCCGTGCTGCGCGAGGCCCTCGACGCGGTCACCGCCGCCGACGGGCTGATCGCCGTCACCCCCGTCTTCGCCGCCTCCTACAGCGGCCTGTTCAAGTCCTTCTTCGACCTGGTCGAGCACGAGGCCCTCACCGGCCGGCCGGTCCTGATCGCCGCCACCGGCGGCACCGCCCGGCACTCGCTCGTCCTCGACCACGCGCTGCGCCCGCTCTTCGCGCACCTGCGGTCCGTGGTGGTGCCGACCGGGGTGTACGCGGCCTCGGAGGACTGGGGCTCGGCCGGCGACGGGCGCGGCGGCGACCTGGCCGGGCGGATCACCCGGGCCGCGGACGAGCTGGCCGCTCTGATGGCCGCCCGACCCGCCGCCGACCCGGCCGCCGACCGGGTGGTCCCGTTCGCCGAGCAGCTCGCGGCGCTCCGGGTCGGCTGACCGCGCGCGGCCCCGGACAAGACCTAACCTGACGGGACATCACCACCGATCCACGGGAGGCAGCATGACCACGGAGACGTACGTGACGGACAACCCGGCGGCGTCCCGCTTCGAGATCCGGGTGGCGGCGCCCGACTCCGAGCCGGTCGGGTTCACCGAGTACCACCTCTCGGAGGGCGAGATGGCGTTCCTGCACACCGAGATCACGGCTGACCGCGAGGGGCAGGGCCTGGCGGGCACCCTCGTCCGGGAGGCGCTGGACGACGCGCGCCGGCGGGGGCTGGCGGTGCTGCCGTACTGCCCGTTCGTCCGGGTCTGGATCGGCCGCAACCGCGAGTACACCGACCTCGTCCCGGTGGACCGGAGGGTGCGTTTCAACCTCTGACCCGGGCCCGGGCCCGGGGCGGGAAGCGGGGGGTCGGGCGGGTGCGTGGGGGTCGGCCGGTGTCCCGGCGGGCGCCGGTTGGGAAGACGATCGTCAGTCAGGAAGGACCCGGCGTCCCGCAGGGAGTGGAGTCCTGGTGGCCGACGGGCCGGCCCCCTCGCAGGCAACATGCTGAAGCATCTACTTCTCTATTGCAAGTAAGACGCAATAGTGTGGGTCCGGCATGATCGACACCGTTGAAAGGGGCCGTGTCCCGATGGGCACCTACGCACTTCCCGACCTGCCGTACGACTACTCCGCGCTTGAGGCGGCGATGTCCGCCGAGATCCTGGAGCTGCACCACTCCAAGCACCACGCCGCCTACGTCAAGGGCGCGAACGACACCCTGGAGCAGCTGGCCGAGGCCCGCGACAAGGAGCAGTTCGGCGGCCTGGTGGGCCTCCAGAAGACGCTGGCCTTCCACCTCTCCGGCCACGTCCTGCACTCGCTGTTCTGGGAGAACCTCTCCCCGGACGGCGGCGACCGCCCCGACGGCGCCCTCGGCACCGCCATCGAGGAGCACTTCGGCGGCTTCGAGGCGTTCAGGAAGCAGCTCACCACCGCCACCGTCGGCGTCCAGGGCTCAGGCTGGGGCATCCTCTCCTGGGAACCGCTCGGCAGGCGCCTGATCGTCGAGCAGGTCTACGACCACCACGGCAACGTCGGCCAGGGCACCACCCCGCTGCTCGCCTTCGACGCCTGGGAGCACGCCTACTACCTGCAGTACAGGAACGTCCGCCCCGACTACGTCACCAAGCTCTGGGACGTCGTCAACTGGAACGACGTCGCCGCCCGCTTCACCGCCGCCCAGGGCGTCTGACCCGTGCCCGGTGAGGCGCCCGCCCGCCGCGGGCGCCTCACCACGGTGCCGGCGCGGGGTCAGACCTCCTCGGCGGGCAGCGCCAGGTACTCCGCGCGCAGGCGGCCCAGCAGCGGGTGGGCGGGGTCGAAGCGGACGCCGTCGATCTGCGCGATCGGCCGGATGCCGAAGCCCGCGTTGGTGGCGAACGCCGCCACGAACCGCTCCAGGCCGTCGGCGGTCACCGGCTCCGTCCGCCGGGGCCCGCCGTGGGCCGCGGCGAGCAGGGCCTCGGTGACCCCGGGGAGGCACTCGGCCTCCGGCGCCACCAGGTGGCGGCCGTCGTGGAACAGGACGTTCCAGGTGGTGCCCTCGCTGATCAGGCCGCCCGCGCCGGTGAGCAGGGCGTCGTCGAACCCGGCCAGCTGGGCCAGCCGCCGCTGGTGCAGCAGGCCGAACAGGCCGGTGTGCTTGACCTCGGGCAGGTCGCGCCGGTGCTCGACGGTGCGGACCCGCAGCGGTGGCGGGGCGGTGCCGACCGCCGGCCGGGTGGTCACCAGCAGCTGCGGATCGGCCGGGCCGCCCGGGCGTTCCAGACCCAGCGCGGGGTCGAAGACGGTGACCCGGACGGTGACCGCAGGGACGCCCTCCGGGCCGGCCCCCCTTCGTCCGGCCCCCTCCCGTCCGAGCGCCTCCCGTCCGAGCGCCTCCCGCAGCCGGGTGCGGACCAGCTCCGGGTCGAGCTCGGTCCCGAAGACCAACCGGCAGTCCCGGACCAGCCGGGCCAGGTGCAGACCGAGCCCGCGCACCCGTCCGTCCTCGACCCGCAGCGTGGTGAAGTGCCCGTAGTTGGTCAGGGCCAGCGCGGCGACCTGCGGGACCAGGGCCGGCTCCCCGTTCAGCTCGATCATGCCGGACAGTCTGTCAGTCCGGCCCGCCCCGGCCCGGCCGAGGCCCTGCGCTCGGCCGCCGGGGGCCCGGCCCCGCTCGGCCTCCGCGCGTCCCCGGCGGGTCCGGGGTTCAGTACCGGGCCACGAACTCCCGCTGGTCGGCGAGGAATCCGTCGGCGAACAGTGACCGCGGGGCGAACACCGCCGTCAGTACCGCGGACACCTCGGACCGCTCGATGTCCGGCGTCACCAGTGAGTGCGTCGCGTCCGGGTAGTGGCGTACCTCCAGGCTCCCGGCCGGCAGGACGGACCGGTAGACGGCCTCGGTCTCGGCCACGTCGACGTGGCGGTCCTGCCCGGCCAGCAGGAGCAGCACCGGGGTGCCGCGCACGGCCCGGAGGTCGGCGGTGGCGTCGGCGGTGTGGTTGCGCGCCGCGAAGCCCCAGCGTGCGGGGGTGAAGCCGTCCAGCTCGCCGCCGACCGCGGCCCGGAACTCCTCGAACGACGCGCCGCGGTCCATCAGTTCGCCCCGGACCTGCTGCCGCCGGACGGCCGCCGCGGTCTCCTCGGCGGAGGCGCCCCGGTCGCTCAGCTCGGCGAGCAGGTCGTAGCGGCCCTGGGTCGCCCAGGCGATCGCGGGGGAGACCGCGATCACGAACGCCGGTGCCGGATCGTGTGCCGCGACCTTCGGCAGCACCCAGCCGGCCTGGCTGGCCCCCCACAGCCCGATCCGCCGCCCGTCGATCTCGGGCCGGCTCCTGGCCCAGGCGACGGCGTCCTCGGTCTCGCGCGCCCGGTCGTCCATGCTCTGGCCGAGCCAGTCGCCGGGCGATCCGCCGACCCCCGGCTTGTTCCAGGAGAGCGAGGCGTAGCCCGCCTCCGCCAGGGCCTCCCAGATCGGGCGGTAGAAGGTGTCGTGGGTGGCGTCGATCGGCCCGTCCCCGTGGACGAAGACCACGAGCCCGTACGGCCCCCGCCCGCCCTTCGGGAGCGCGAGCACCCCGTCCAGGGTGCGGCCGTCGTGGGTGACCGTCACCCGCTGCTCGCGGATCCGGTAGTCGTTCTCGTACACCGCGACCCCGCCCAGCCCGAGGGCCACCAGTAGCGCCGCCACGCACGTCAGGACCAACCTCCTCGCCATGCCGTACCCCTCCCGAAGAACTAACTATCGATGCAAAAACTATCGCACATGGTCCGATCGTATTAGATTCGTACCATAATGGCATCGACACTTCACCGCGGGATACCGGCCGGCGCGGACCACCGGGTCGCCGAGCTCTACTGGGAGGCCTTCGGTCGCAAGCTCGGCCCCGCCCTCGGGCCGCCCGAGCGCGGGCGCGCCTTCGTGGCGGCCCACCTCCGGCCCGACCGGGGGGTGACCGCCCTGCTCGACGGCCGGGTGGTCGCCGTCGCCGGGTACCGGCACGAGGGCCGCTCGCTGGTCGACGGCACCGCCGCCCAGGTGGCCCGGGCCTACGGGCCGCTGGCCGCGCTGCCCAGGCTGGCCGTGCTCGCGCTGCTCGAACACCGGCTCGGACCGGGCCTGCTCGCAGTCGAGAGCATCGCCGTCGACGGCGCCCTGCGCGGCCGGGGCGTGGGCACCCTGCTGCTCGCCGAGCTGGATCGGATCGCCGCCGAGCACCGCTACGACGGCCTCACCCTCGACGTCGTCGACGCCAACCCGCGCGCCCGGGCCCTCTACGAGCGGCACGGCTACGCTGCCCGGCACACCGCCCGGACGCCCTGGCTGCGCGACCTGCTCGGCTTCGGCGCGGTCACCACGATGGTCCGGCCGCTGCCCGCCGCCCACCGGTGACCGGCGCGCGTCGGTGACCGGCGCCTATGCTCGGGGGATGCCGCCCACGCCGCCCGCCGTCGAGATCCCCACCCGCGTCCTGGTCCTGGGCATGGTCCGCGCGGACGGCACCGTCGACGCCGGTGAGCTCTACGCCGCGGCCGGCTCGCTCGGCATGACGGACCAGCAGGTGCGGCTGTGCATCAAACGGCTGGCCGCCGAGGGCCGGCTCGCCCAGGAGGGCCGGGGCCGGCGGGCCGTGCTGCGGGTCACCCCGGACGCGACCGGCGCGATCGACCCGGACCTCGACCTGGTGGCCCACGCCTACCTTCAGGACCACGGCCTCGCGCCCTGGGACGGCCACTGGCAGCTGACCGCCTTCGCCGTCCCCGAATCGGCCCGCCCGGCCCGGGACGCGCTGCGCGCCGCCGTCCTGCGGCTCGGCGGCGCCCCGCTCCAGGGCGGCCTGTACGTCACGGCCAACCGGATCGACCGGGAGGTGGCCGCGGAGGCGGAGCGACTCGGAGTCCCGGAGGCCGTCACCACCCTCACCACCCGCGACCTGCGGATCGGCACCGAGACCGACCCGTCCGCGCTCGCCCGGCGGCTCTGGCCGCTGGACGACCTGGCGGCCGGCTACCACCGCCTGGCGGCCGTCGCCGCCGCCCGCCACGACCGGCTCGCCGGCCGCACGCCCACCGCCACCGAGGCGTTGACCACCGCCGTCGAGCTGGCCGCCGAGTTCACCCGGGCGATGGAGCCCGACCCGCTGCTCCCGCCGGAGCTGCTGCCCCGGCCCTGGCCGGGCGCCCACGCCAGGGAGGTCTTCGCCCGCTGCTGGTCCCGTCTGCTGGAGGTCCGTCCCCCCGGGAGCCCGGCCCTGTTCGCCGCGTACGAGCGGGTGCTGGGCGCCGACTAGGCGTGCCGGAGGGTCAGCTGACGATCGAGAAGCTCAGCCAGCGCTCGCTCGCGTCCTCCACCGACGTCCCGGTGGCCAGGTAGAACGTCTCGGCGCCCTGCGGGTCCGCACAGTCCGGGCCGTGGTGCAGCACGATGTCGGCCAGGATGTTGTTGCGCACCGCCGTGACGCCCTGGGCGGTGAAGCTGTGGCAGGTGCCGTTGAACGGGCTGGTCAGCTTCACCGTGGTGACGCCGTCGGTCGCCGTGATGGTGCCGACCGGCGGGTCCGAACAGCCGGCCAGGGCGAGCGAGAGTGCGGCGGCGCCGACGAGGGCGGTGAGCGACCTGGGGACGGCCATGGCGAACTCTCCAATGCCAGGTGTGGAATGTGTGTGGGCAACGGCAACGGCTCGAAAGATACCGCGCCGACCGGCCGATCCACAGCTGGAACAGAACTTAAGGGCGTGTCCCCGTAATCGAATTGACGTGCCATCAGATGCGTTTCAGGCGGACTCCAGTGCCGCCCGGACCAGTGCGGCCGTCGCGGCGGCGTGCTCCTCGTCCCGGTAGTGGCCGCGCGGCCAGAAGAAGCCGCGCAGCCCGTCCTTGCGGTTCCGCGGGACCACGTGGACGTGCAGGTGCGGGACGGACTGGCTGACCCGGTTGTTGGCGGCGACGAAGCTGCCCGCCGCCGCCATCCCCGACTCGACGGCCGCCACCACCCGCTGCACCCGGGAGAAGTACGGCCCGACCTGGTCGGCCGGCAGGTCGGTCACGGTCTCCACGTGCTCCCGGGGTACCACCAGGACGTGGCCGGGGAAGAGCGGCCGGTGGTCCAGGAAGGCCACCACCGCCTCGTCCGCCAGCACCCGGTGGGCGGGTACGGTGCCGGCGACCACCGCGCAGAAGATGCAGTCCACGGCGCCATTGTCGCCCGGCGCGGCCCGTCCTTCCCGCCAGGCGGGGCCGGTCGGCCGGAGCGGCGGACCGGCCGACGCGACGCCGTCCGACGGTCCGTCACCACGGCGGACGTCAGCGCGGGCGGGGCCCGGGTGCCGGTGTGAGGATGCGAGCGTGACCACCACCAGCGAGAGCGCCCCCGCCGCGCCCGGGGCGGCGGCGCCCGTCCTCGACCGGCGGCAGCGCAACATCGTCTTCGGCACCATCATGCTCGGCATGCTGCTGGCCGCCCTGGACCAGACGATCGTCGGCACCGCGCTGCCCACCATCGTGGCCGACCTCGGCGGTGCGGAGCACATGTCCTGGGTGGTGACCTCCTACCTGCTCGCGGAGACCGTCACCACGGCACTGGTCGGCAAGTTCGGTGACCTGTTCGGGCGCAAGCTGGTCTTCCAGGTCTCGGCGATCGTCTTCATCACCGGGTCGTTCTTCTGCGGCCTGGCCACCGGCATGTCGCTGCTGATCGGCTGGCGGGCCCTTCAGGGCGTCGGGGCCGGGGGTCTGATGGTCACCTCGATGGCGCTGATCGCGGACGTCATCCCGCTGCGCGAGCGCGGCAGGTACCAGGGCGCGATCGGTGCGGTCTTCGGCGTGGCGACCGTGATCGGCCCGCTCCTGGGCGGCCTGTTCACCGACCACCTGACGTGGCGCTGGGCCTTCTACGTCAACGTGCCGATCGCCGTCCTGGTGGTCATCGCCGCGGCCCGGAACATCCCGTCGGTCCGCTCCGTCGCCCGGCCGGTCATCGACTACCCCGGCATCGCCCTGGTCGCCGTCGGCGCCGGCTCACTGATCCTCGCGACCAGCTGGGGCGGCAACCAGTACGCCTGGGGCTCGGCGACGATCATCGGCCTGTTCGTCCTCGGCGTGCTGGCGCTGGCGGCGTTCTGCGTGGTGGAGACCCGGGCCGCCGAGCCGATGCTGCCGATGCGGCTGTTCCGCAACCAGGTCTTCACGGTCTGCTCGGTGCTGAGCTTCATCGTCGGCTTCGCCATGCTCGGCGCGTTGACCTTCCTGCCCACCTTCCTGCAGTACGTGGACGGGGACTCCGCCACGGTCTCGGGGGTGCGGACCCTGCCGATGGTCCTCGGCCTGCTGATCGCCTCGGTGTTCAGCGGCAACGTGGTCTCCCGGACCGGCCGGTACCGGATCTTCCCGATCGTCGGCTCGCTGGTGATGGCGGTGGGCCTCTACCTGTTGTCGCGGATGGACGCGCGGAGCGGGGCCTGGCTCGACTCGCTGTACATGTTCGTGCTCGGCACCGGGATCGGTCTGTGCATGCAGGTGCTGACCATCGCCGTGCAGAACACCGTCGACTACGCGGACCTCGGCACCGCCACCTCCGGCGTGACGTTCTTCCGCACCCTCGGCAGCTCCTTCGGCACCGCGGTGTTCGGCACCATCTACACCAACGCCCTCGCGACCAACCTGGCCCAAGGGGTGGCCGGGGCCACCGCGGCCGGCGGTGACCCGGCGCAGCTGACCAGGGCCGCCCAGAGCCCGGAGGGCCTGCACGGGCTGCCGGCCGAGCAGGCGGCGCCGATCGTCGACGCGTACGCGCAGACGCTGCAGACCGTCTTCCTGTGGACGGTGCCGGTGGCCCTGCTCGGTTTCGTGGTGGCGCTGTTCCTGAAGCAGGTCGAGCTGCGGGACTCGGCCCGGGCCGGCTCCACCGACATGGGGGAGGGCTTCGCCTCGCCGGGCTCCGGCGACTCGGCCCGGCTGCTGGAGCTGTCCGTCGCCGGCATCCTGCGCCGCACCGACCTGGACACCGCCCGGAGGATCGTCCGCGGTTCCGACTCGCACCTCGACATCGCCGGTGCCTGGGCGGTGATGCAGGTCGAACTGTTCACCCGGACGATGGGTCACGCCAACCTCAACCTGATCGCGGCCCGCCGCAAGCTCCCGCCGGAGGTGCTGGAACCGGCCTTCGAGCGGATGGTCGCGGGGGGGCTTCCTGAGCCGCGAGGGTACCTTCCTCAGCCACACCGAGGCCGGCCGGCGCGAGGCGGACGCCCTCAACCGGGCCTGGGCCGGCTGGCTCAACCAGGAGCTGGAGAAGGACCGCGGCCGCCCGCGCAGTGCCGAGCTGCGGGCGGCGGTGGACACCATCGCCAAGCGCCTGATCGTGGAGGAGCTGACGGAGGGCCTCCCGCAGCACGAGCCCCCCGTGGCGGTCGGCGCGGGGAGCGCCGCACCGGGGGCGCGGCCGGTGCCGTGAGCCCGGGGCCGCCCGGCCGGCCGCGCGCCGTCAGGCCCGCAGGGCGGCCGCCGCGGCCCCGACCAGGCCGGCGTCGGTGCCGAGCTCGGCCTGCCGCACCCGGACGCCACGGGCGAACGGCAGGGCGGCGAAGGTGTCCAGGTGACGGGCGAGCGGCTCGAACAGGACCGGGCCGGCCTGGGCCACGCCGCCACCGATCACCACGGTCTCGATCTCGACCAGCGTGGCCGTCGCGGCGATCCCGGCGGCCAGGGCCCGCGCCGCCCGGTCGTAGGCGGCGAGCGCGACCGCGTCGCCGGCCCGGGCGGCCTCGGCGACCGCGGCGGCCGAGGTGTCGTTCCCGGGAGCGCGCCAGCCGTGCGCCAGCGCGTACCCGGCGATGGCCGTACCGCTGGCCAGGCCCTCCAGGCAGCCCGTGCCGCCGCAGGGGCAGGGCTCGCCGTTCAGGTCGACGCTGATGTGGCCGATGTGGCCCGCGTTGCCGGTGAGGCCCGTGTACACCCGTCCGTCGAGGACCAGACCGCCGCCGACCCCCGTCGAGACCACCATGCACAGGGCGCTGCGGCACCCGGCGGCGGCGCCCTGCCAGTACTCGGCCTCGGCGATCGCCACGCCGTCGCCGATCAGCGTGACCGGCCCGCCGGTGGCGCGGACGGCCGGGTGCGCGCCGACCGACGCCACCAGGGGGAAGTCGCGCCAGGCCGGGATGTTGACCGGGCTGACCGTTCCCGCCGAGGCGTCGATCGGGCCGGCGCTGCCGATCCCGACCGCGTCCACCGCGGCCCAGCCGGGGTCGGCCGCGAGCTCCTCGATCAGGGCGTGCACGGTGTCGAGCAGCACCGGGGCCGCGGCGCGGGCCGGGGTCGGCCGCTGGGCCCGGGCGGTCAGCGTGCCGTCCTCGCGCACCAGGGCGGCCGCGATCTTCGTCCCGCCGATGTCCACGGCCGCCACCAGCCGCTTCGCCTCGCCACCTGCCACCGTCGCCGCCTTCCGTCCGCGGCCCGCCCCGGGCCGTCGGCCCGTCAGGCTACCCCGAGCGGGCGGCCCGGTTCAGGTGGCGTCCGGCCTGTCGCCGAGCCGGAGCAGGCCGGCGTCCGTCGGAGCGAATCCGCAGGCCTCCAGGTAGAACGGCCGCAGGTGTTCCTCGAAGTCGACGTGCAGCCAGTCGCAGCCGGCCTCCCGGGCGCCGCGGACGGCGGCCGCGACCAGCTCCCGGCCGACCCCGGCGTGTCGGAGGTCCGCGGCGACCACGGTGTCCAGCAGGAAGGCGTGCGCTCCGCCGTCCCAGGCGAGGTTGACGAAGCCGACCAGCCGGCCGGCGAGCCGGGCACAGACCCAGCCGAGGCTGTGCCGCTCCAGCCGGGCCCGCCGGCCGACGTCCTCCCCGGGGTGGCCGAAGCCCTCCCCGTGCAGGTGGGCGAGGGCCGCGTCGTCGACCTCGCCGCGCCACTCGTAGTCGATGATCATGCCGTCGATGGTAGGCCCCGTCCGTGAAGGCCCACCGGGCGTGGCTGTCGGTGCGGGCTGCCACACTGCCGGGCATGACGACCGTGACCACGATGACCCTGGACCGCTGGCGGGCCCTGACGGACGACCAGGCCCGGCGCTTCGCCGGGACGGTCGCCGAGCGGGTCGGGGCGGACGGCTGGACGGTCGAGCGCCCGGCCGACGCCCCCGCGCGGGCGCTCTTCCGGGTGGGCGGGCAGGAGTTCGCGCTGGTCGCCGGCGGTACGGCCGAGCTGGGATTCGATCCCGCGGCCTTCCGCCCGCCCGCGGCGCTCGCCGAGGCGTACGAGCGGTGCGGCGAGTTCGTCGAGCCGTCCACCGATCTGGTCGCGTACCTCACGGGCGTGCTGAGCCCGCGGCGGACGGTGCGGCTGCCGTCCTTCCTGATGGGCGTGGACGCGCTGGCGCTCCCGGTCGGGCCGGGCCGGCGGCTGCCCAGCCCGGACGAGTGGGAGTACGCCTGCGGCGCCGGCGCCCGGAGCCTGTTCCGCTGGGGCGACACGCACCCGGCGACGGCGGACCCGTTCAGCACGCCGGACGGCCCGCACCGGGCGGCGAACGCCTTCGGGCTGCGGATCGGCCGCAATCCCTACCAGGCCGAGCTGACCTCGGACCCGGGCGTGCTGCTCGGCGGCGACGGGGGCGAGGCCACCTGCGGCGGGTACGGCAGCTTCCGGGCGTGGCTCCCGCTGGCCACCGCCTTCCGGGAGCCGTACCTGGCCGAGCTGCTGGGCGGGGATCCGGCCGACTGCTCGGAGGAGGTGCTCGCCCGGCCCGTGATCGAACTCTGAGCCGGCCCTCAGTCGTCCGAGGCACGCAGCACGACGCGCGGGCGGGCCGGATCGTCGGCGTACACCTGCACGGTGACGTGCTGTCCGTCGCCCTTCCGGACGGCCTGGGTGAAGGCCGCGCCGGTGTGCGCTCCGCAGCCGGTGACCGGGGCGGAGCCGGGGGCGGGCGCGGGTGCCGGCAGCCCGCCGGTGTGCAGGAACTCCCGCAGGCCGTCCGTGGTGGTGGTGAAGGTGACCATCAGGTCCCGGTCGCCGAAGAGCGGGTGCTCCACCGTGTCGTGCCGCAGGGCGGTGGCGTCCGCGGGCAGGGTGAGGCCGAAGTAGCCGCTGGTCTGGTCGATCTCCCGGAAGGAGGTCGAGCAGGCGGTCAGGTCCTCGCCCTGGCCGGGCGCCGGCGTGAGCAGACCGCCGGCCACCACCGCCACCGCCACGAAGGCGAGCAGAATCGGAGTCAGGCAGGCCAGGACGACGGCCTTCCCGGCCCGGCGGTGTCCCTCACGTTCCATCACGGCGGCCACTGTGCCCGAACGGCTGTACGACCGGCAACCCGGGCCGTGCGGACGCCCGGACGTCGGTGTTCCGGGAGGAGGGCCCGACGGCCGCCCCGGTGCGGGCGCGCGGCGCGGACGCCGGTGGGCCCGGGGCTGCGGTCTCCTGGGTGAGGAAGGCGTACGGGTGTGCCGGGAGGGCGGCGGCGGCCCGCTCGCGCCGGTGGCCGTGCCCGTCCCACCAGCCGAGCAGCAGGACGGGCAGCTGACGGCGCAGCCGGCCCCGGAGGTCGGCGAGGTCGGAGGCGGTGTCGCCGCAGCCCGGGCAGTGCGCGAGGTGCGCCGCCGACGCCGCGGACAGGGCCGGCCGGCCCGCGGCTCGGGCGGTCAGGGACGGCACGGTCGGGGCGCAGGCCGGCCGGTGCGCGGACGCCCGCCGGTACAGCTCGACGTGGGTGCTGCGCAGCCCGGCGAGCGAGCTCGCGACCAGCGACCGGGCGTCCCGGCGGCGCAGCCCGAGGATCCGGGCCACCAGCTCGCCGTCCTCCTGCTCCACCACCGCGTACCACAGGGCCGTCTGCCAGGGCGCGGGGAGGATCCGGTAGGCCTCGGTCAGCCGTTCCGGCTGGTTCAGCGGCCAGGCGCCGCCGGCCGCCGCCCACTGCCGGAAGCCGTCGGTGAGGGCCGCCGCCGCGCCGTCCCGGCGCCACAGCCGGACGGCCGACCCCCGTGCGGTGGCGAACAGCTGCACCCGCCACGGCAGGCGGCCCGGCGGGTCGCGCCGCGCCAGCCGGTAGGCCCGGGCGAAGGTCTCCCCGGTCAGCCGGTCCGACTCCTCGTCGTCGGCGACGCAGGTGCCCAGGTAGCCCCGGACGGACTGCCAGTGCCGGTCGACCAGGGCGGTGAAGGCGGCCGGGCGGCCGTGCCGGACCGCGCGCAGCAGTTCGGGGTCGGGAGCGGTGGACCGAAACCGTCCGGCCGGGTGCGGGAACAGCTCGTGTGCTCGGCGGGTCACGTGATCGTCCTCGGGGGGCGGGGAGCGGCGGACTGTCGGGATCCGGGTCCGGCGATCGCCGTGCCGTGGTGCGCGCGGTGTCGTCGGTCCCCTCGCAGAGGAGGAGGGCCGGACGGCCGCCGCGTCCCGGGACTTTGCCCAGCCTTTACCCGTCCCGGGCCGGTCCGCCCGGTGACGATCCGTCCGCCGGGCCGGGTGAGCGGTTCAGCCGGCGGGCCGGGCGACGGCGCGGGCCGTGGTCGTGCTGCGGAAGCGGTGGTAGGCGTCCGGGTCGAATCGGCCGGCCCGTGGGGCGAGCACGGTCGCGGCGGAGAGTGCCACCGCGTCGGGCAGGACGGCGGGCCAGGTGGCACCGCCGAGCAGTCCGGCAGCGATGGCGGCCACCGCGGAGTCGCCCGCGCCGGTCGGGTTGCCGGTGACGGCGGTGGGCGGGGCGCAGCGCCAGGCGCCGTCCGGGGTGAGCGCGAACAGGCCGTCGGGGCCGAGCGAGGCGATCACCGTGCCGGCGCCCGCGGCGCGCAGGGCGGCGGCGGCCGCGGGCACGTCGGCGAGGTCGGTGGCGGCGCGCAGTTCGGTGGCGTTGGGCTTGACCACGGTCGGTCCGGCGGCGAGGGCGGCGGTCAGGGCGGGGCCGTCGGCGTCCAGCACGGTCGGGACGCCGTGGGTGCGGGCGAGGGTGACCAGCTCGGCGTAGGCGTCGCGGGGGAGGCCGGGCGGCAGGCTGCCGGAGAGCACCAGGACGCCGGCCGACGGCAGCAGGGCGGCCACCTCGGCCCGCAGGGCGGCCCACTCGGGGCCGGTCAGCGCGGGGCCGGGTTCGTTGAGCAGGGTGGCGTCCGTGCGGTCGACCACCGCGACCGTGCGCCGGGTCTCGCCGGCGATCGGGACGGCCCGGTACGGCAGGGCGCAGGCGTCCAGGTCGGTCCGGACGGCGGTGCCGGTCGGGCCGCCCAGTGGCAGCACGGTGAGGGCGGGTCGGCCCAGCGCGGCCAGTACCCGGGCGACGTTGACGCCCTTTCCGCCGGCCTGTGCGGCGACCTCGGTGACCCGGTGGCCGGTGTGTGGGCGGAAGTCGGGGACGGTGTAGGTCAGATCGAGGGCGGGGTTGGGTGTGACGATGAGGATCACGGCTGCTGACTCCCCCACGGATTGACGTTTTCTGCTCAATGAACGGCTGTTTCGGGCAGATTCAATCATCTACTTGAGCAGTCGCGACAGTCTCCGGTCGGCCAGCGTCCGCCCGCCGGTCTGGCAGGTCGGGCAGTACTGCAGCGAGGAGTCGGCGAAGTTGACGGACCGCACGGTGTCCCCGCAGCGCGGGCAGCGCTCCCCGGCCCGCCCGTGCACGGCCATCCCGGCCTTCTTCTCGGCCTTCAGGCCGTCCGCCGCGGCCACCGCGCGGGCCCGCTCCAGCGCCTCGGACAGCACCAGCCGGACGGCGTCGAACAGCCGCCCCAGCTGCTCCTCGTCGAGCCCGGAGGCCAGCGCGTACGGGGACAGCAGGGCCGTGTGCAGGATCTCGTCGGAGTAGGCGTTGCCGATGCCGGCCAGTACGGTCTGGTCGGTCAGCAGGGTCTTCAGCCGCTTGCGGACACCCGAGGTGAGGCCGGCCAGCGCCGCGACCGAGAATTCGGCGCCCAGCGGGTCCGTGCCGAGCCGGGCCACCCCCGGCACCGCCCGCGGGTCGGTCACCACGTACGCGGCCAGCCGCTTGGTGCTGCCCTGCTCGGTGACCTCGAAGCCCGAGCCGTCGTCGAGCACCAGCCGCAGCGCGAGCGGGCCGTGGCCGGGCCGGCGGGCCGCAGGCCGGTCCGGGAAGGAGGCGCGGTGGCGGATCCAGCCCGCCCGGGCCAGGTGCAGCACCAGGTGGAGGCCGTCGCCGGTCGTCAGGTCGAGGAACTTGCCGTACCGGCCGACCCCGCTGACGGCCTGTCCGTGCAGCGCGTGGACGGGCGGGTCGAAGGTCTTGAGCACCTGGACGGACAGCACGTCCAGCCGGGCGAGGGCGCGGCCGGCGCAGTCCTCGGTCATGCGCTCGGCCAGGGCTTGGACTTCGGGCAGCTCCGGCACACGGTCAGTGTGGCCCGCGGCGGGGAGGGCGGCCACCGCTGCCGAGGGGGGACGTATCGGACATCCGTCGCGGCCGGGTAGGGTACGGCCGTCACAGTGACACTCAAGTGGAGGACAGGCCAGATGAACATCGAGACGGCCAAGGCGGTCTTCGCCCGGTTCGACGTCGACGGCGACGGGCACATCTCGCCGGAGGAGTACTCCAAGGTCATGGCGGAGATGGGCGACCCGTACATCACCGTCCCCAAGGCCCAGGCCCTGATCAGCGACGCGGACACCAGCAAGGACGGCCTGCTGAACTTCGACGAGTTCTGGGCGATCCAGGCCCGCTGACCCGTACGGCGCGACCCCCGGCGCAGCCCCGCGCCGGGGGTCGCGCCGTTCCCGTGCTCAGCCCAGCGGGCCGTACGCCCGGTGCAGCCGCCGGACGCCCTCGACCAGTCGCTCGGGGCCGTCCGCGCAGGCGTAGCTGAGCCGCAGGTGCGGGGCCGGGGACTCGGCGGTGAAGTACGCCCGGCCCGGGGTGACGGCCACCCCGGCCCGCAGCGCGGCCGCGGTGAGCGCGGTCTCGTCCCGGCCGTCCGGCAGCCGCAGCCACAGGTGGTACCCGCCGTACGGCAGCCGCTCGGGCAGCAGCGCGGGCAGCAGCCGCCGCAGTTCCCCGGCCAGTGCCCGGCGGCGGTCGTGCAGGGCGCCGGACAGCGTGCGCAGGTGGTGCGACCAGGCGGGGGAGCCGACCAGCTCCAGGGTGGTCTCCTGGAGCGGGCGCGGCACGAAGAAGCTGTCCACGGCCTGCACGGCGCGCAGCCGTTCGAAGGCCGGTCCGCGGGCGGTGATCGCGCCCACCCGCAGGCTCGGCGAGCTGGGCTTGGTGAGCGAGCGGATGTGGACGACCACGCCGTCCGGGTCCTCGGCGGCGAGCGGGGCGGGCAGCGCCGGGGCGTCCGAGTGCACCAGGCGGCGGGCGAAGTCGTCCTCGACCACGAAGGCGCCGGCCGCGCGGGCGATCCGCAGCACCTCGGGCCGGCGGGCGGCGCTCAGCACGGCGCCGGTGGGGTTCTGGAACAGCGGCTGGCAGACGAAGGCGCGGGCCCCGCTGGCGGCGAAGGCGTCCGCCAGCAGGTCGGGACGGACGCCGTCGGCGTCCACCGGCACCGGGACCGGGCGCAGCCCGGCGGCGCGGGCGACCGCGAGCATCCCGGGATAGGTCGGCGACTCGACCAGGACCGGGGCGCCCGGGGCGACCAGCGAGCGCAGGGCGGTGGTCAGGGCGCTCTGGCCGCCCGCGGTGACCAGCACCTCCGAGGCGGTCAGCGGCCCGCCGACGTCCCGGGCGAACCAGGACCGCAGCTCCGGCAGGCCCTCGATCGGCGGCCGCCCCCAGGCGCCGGGCCGTCGGCCGGCCCTGGCCAGCGCGGCGGCCAGGGCGCGTTCCGGCTGGAGGGCGGGGTGCAGGTAGCCGCTGTTGAGGTCGACGACCTCCGCCGGGGCGAGCGCCAGCGCGGCGAGGACGCCGGTGGCGTCGGCGCCGCGGGTGGGCGGCAGACCGGCCTCGGCGCTGAGTGCGACCTCCTGCCAGGAGGTGTCGACCGGTGCCGGTCCGGCGGGGGCGGCCTCCGCGCGGAACACCCCGGCCCCCGGCCGGGACACCACCAGCCCCTCGGCGACCAGCTGGGCGATCGCCCGGGCCACCGTCACCGGGCTCACCCGGTGGCGTTCCACCAGGGCGCGGCTGCTCGACAGCTTCTCTCCGGGAGAGTAGCGGCTGAGCTCGCCGCGGAGGATGGCGGCCAGTTCACCCACGCTGCTACGCTCGTTCATGACAGCACAAGATAGCGCTATTCGGCCGGTGGCGATAGCGGTCGGCGGTACCGCCCTCGCCGCCCTCGCCGTGCTCGGCTTCTCCCTCAGCTTCCCGGCGACCGTCTGGGCCCTGCGCGGTTTCGGCCCCTGGACGGTGACCGGCCTGCGTGGTGTCCTCGCGGCCGCGCTCGCCGGGGCCTGCCTGCTCGCCACCCGGGCTCCTCTGCCGCGACGGGCCGACCGTGCCGGGCTGCTGGTGGTGGCCGTCGGCTGCGCGGTCGGCTTCCCGCTGCTCACCACACTGGCCCTGCAGGTCTCCTCGGCCGCGCACTCCGCGGTGGTGATCGGTCTGCTGCCGCTGGCCACCGCGGTCTGCGCGGTGCTGCGCAGCGGCGGGCGCCCGGCCCGGACGTTCTGGTGGGCGGCGCTGGCGGGGGCGGCGGTGGTGCTGGCCTTCACCCTGACGCAGAGCCACGGCGGTCTCGGCCGGGCGGACGGGCTGCTGTTCGCCGCGCTGCTGCTGTGCGCGGCCGGGTACGCCGAGGGCGGGCGGCTGGCGCGCCGGATGCCCGGCTGGCAGGTGATCGCCTGGGGGGTGGTGCTGGCGCTCCCGGTCACGCTGCCGCTCACGCTGGTGGCGCTCGCCGCGGAGCCGGTGCGGATGGATCCGCGGGCGGTGACCGGGCTGCTCTACCTCGCCGTGGTCTCCCAGTTCGGCGGTTTCGTGCTCTGGTACCGGGGGATGGCCGCGATCGGCGTGCCCCGGGCCAGCCAGCTCCAGCTCGCCCAGCCGCTGCTGACCCTGGGCTGGGCGGTGCTGGTGCTGGGGGAGGAACCGTCGCCGGCCGCGCCGGTGGCCGCGGTGGCGGTCCTGGCGTGCATCGCGGCGACGCAGCGGGCCCGGGGCTGAGCCCCGGGCCCGCCCGGGCCGCTACTGGATGTTCGCGGCCTTGCAGGCCGAGGCGCGCGGGCCGTCGCAGATCTGGGCGGCCGTGTACAGGCCGCCGGCGATGATGGTGTCGTTGATCCGCGGCTTGGTGACCACGATCGGGCTGAGCAGCATGGACGGGATCTGGGCGCCGTTGCTGTCGGTGATGGCGGTCGCGATCGAGGTCACGTCCAGGCCCTTGACCAGGTAGACCGCGATGTTGGCGGCGGCGTCCGTCTCCGGCCGGAAGGGCTTGAAGATGGTGTAGGCCTGCTCGCCGGTGAGGACCCGCTGCACGGCGTCCAGCGAGGCGTCCTGGCCGCCGACCGGGACGTTGTCGATGCCGGCCTTCTTCAGCGTCTCGATGATGGACGCGGCCATGCCGTCGTTGGCGGAGTAGACGGCCTGGAAGCCGTTCTTGCCGAGCTTGCCGATGGCCTCGGTCATCTTCTGGGCGGCCACCTCCGGCTTCCACTCGCCGGACTGCTCGTACGCGATGCTCTTGACCTTGCCGTCCAGCGTCTTGTGCGCGCCGAGCTTGAAGTCCGCGGCGTTCGGGTCGCTCTCGGCGCCGTTGACCATGACGACCTGGGCGTTGCCGGCCTTCGGGCCGAGTGCGTCCAGCAGGGCCTGGCCCTGGAGCTCGCCGGTGCGGCGGTTGTCGAAGGAGACGTAGGCGGCCACGTTGCCGGCGGCGAGCCGGTCGTACGCGACGACCTTGGCGCCCTTCTTGTTGGCCGCCTCCACCCACGGGGCCGTCGACTTGGCGTTGACCGCGTCGAGCAGGATGACCTTGACGCCGCGGGCCAGCATGTCGTCGAACTGCTGCTTCTGGTTGCCCTCGTCGCCGTCGGCGTTGGCGTAGTCGATGGTGCACTTGGTGCAGAGCCCGGCGACGGAGGCCTCGATCAGTGGCTTGTCGAAGCTCTCGTAGCGGGTCGACGACGCCCGCTCGGGCAGCAGCAGACCGATGGTCTTGTTGGTGGGTCCGGACGACGAGGGGTCGTTCAGGCCACAGGCGGCGAGCGACAGCGTCATCGACACAGCGGCCGTGCCGACGAGCAGGCGACGCGTCATTGCGTTCATGGTGGGTGGTGCCTCCCTGACAGCGCCGCAGCCTCGCGGCGAGTGAAGGGGAGTCAAGCGGTCGCTCCGATGTGACGTCAATAATTAAAGCATCCTGCTGACAATGTCGACCAAGTCGTTACCTTCTTGAATGATCATTTCGAATGACCCGCGTAGACCCCGGGAAGGGGGCGGGGATGGGATCAACTTCTCAACAAGGCGGCCCCAACTCCCGCCCACTGGAGGCGAACCCGGCCCCGCACCCCCACCGGCTACCGCTCGGCGCGGACCACCAGGAAGACCCCGCTCACCACGATCGCGCCGCCCAGCAGCACCGGCCAGGTCAGCGGCTCCGCCAGGACGAGCCAGCCCAGCAGCACCGCCACCACCGGATTGACGTACGCGTACGTCGCGACCAGCGGCAACGGTGCCCGCTGGAGCAGCCAGGCGTACGCGGTGAAGGCCACCAGCGAGCCGAAGACGGCCAGGTACGCCAGTGCGATCCAGGACCGGCCCGACACCGCGGCCGGATCGAAGTGCTGCGGCTCGCCGCGCAGCACGGCCAGCAGCAGGTCACCGACGCCGGCCGCGAGCATCTCGTAGACGCTGGCGGCCATCGGGTTGGCCGGCATCTCCAGCTTCCCGGCGAGGAAGGAGCCGAAGGCCCAGACCAGCGCGCCCACGACCACCGCCAGCAGGCCGCTGAGCTTCACCTGCCCGCTCAGCCCCGGCGAGGTCAGCACCGCCAGGCCGACCAGGCCGACCACCACGCCGGCCAGCGTGGCGAGGGGCGGGCGCCGACCCGAGGAGAGGTTCAGCAGCACCACCCAGAGCGGCACGCTCGCCACCAGCAGCGCCGCCATCCCGGACGGCACCGACTGCTCCGCCAGGACCACCAGCCCGTTGCCGCCCACCAGCAGCAGCAGGCCGACCACCACCGCCGAGCCCAGCTGGCGGCCGGTCACCCGCAGCCCGGCCGGCCCTTGGCGCCAGAGCACGAGCAGGGCCAGCAGCGGGGCCGCCGCCAGGAACCGGGCGCTCGCGGACAGGAACGGCGGCATGGTCTCGACCGCCACCCGGATCGCCAGGTAGGTCGAGCCCCACACCACGTACACGATGCCCAGCCCCGCCCAGACCGCCCCGCCGAGGCCGGGCCGGCCGGTGGGGCCGGTGGGGCCGGGTCGGCCGGTGGGGGTGGGGCCGGCGTCGGGGGAAGTGGCGTCCGCCGTCGCTCGCGGTGCCGAGGATGACATGTGTGACTCCTGATTTTGGTCCTGTTGGCGGCCTGTGCGGGTATGAGACCACATCCGGCGCCGCAGGTACACGCGGTTCCGCCGCCACCGAGCCGCCCCGGCCGTCCGGGTGGACCGTCTGGGCCGACCGGATGAACCGCCGCCGCCCGGCGTGTGCCCGCCACCGGGACGGCCCCGCCCGGGTGGTAGGCATGGAGCCCGTTCGAGGGGCGACCGAGGAGCGCACGGGGTGGAGTGGTTCGCGGGACCGGAGTACTGGCTCGCCCGGGAGGTCTTCCAGGGCCTGCTGGCCGCCGTCTACCTGACCGCCTTCCTCGCCGCCGCCAACCAGTTCCGCGCGCTGATCGGCGAGCGCGGGATGCTGCCCGTCCCCGCCTTCACCGCGCGCGTCCCGGCCCGCCGCTCACCCAGCCTGTTCCACCTGCACTACTCGGACCGGGCCTTCGCCGCCTCGGCCCGGACGGGCGCCGCCCTCTCGGCCGCGCTGCTCGCCGGCGCCGACGACCTGCTGCCGCTCTGGGCGGCCATGACCCTCTGGGGTGTGCTGTGGGTGCTCTACCTGTCGATCGTCAACGTCGGCCAGACCTGGTACGCCTTCGGGTGGGAGTCCCTGCTGTTGGAGACCGGCTTCCTGGCCGCCTTCCTCGGCAACGACGACGTCGCACCGCCCGTGCTGGTGCTCTGGCTGCTGCGGTGGGTGCTGTTCCGGGTCGAGTTCGGCGCCGGGCTGATCAAGTGGCGCGGCGACCGCTGCTGGCGCGACCTCACCTGCCTCTACTACCACCACGAGACCCAGCCGATGCCCGGGCCGCTCAGCTGGTTCTTCCACCACCTGCCCCGCCCCCTGCACCGGGCCGAGGTGGCGGCCAACCACGTCGTGCAGCTCGTGGTGCCGTTCGGACTCTTTCTGCCCCAGCCGGGCGCGACGGTCGCCGCCGCACTGATCGCCGTCACCCAGCTCTGGCTGGTGCTCTCCGGCAACTTCGCCTGGCTGAACTGGCTCACCATCGCCCTCGCCGTCTCGGCCGTGGACGCCGACCGGCTGCCGTTCCCGCTCCCGGACCGCTCCGGCGGACCGGCCGGACCACCCTGGTACCAGGCCCTGGCGATCGCCCTCACCGCCCTGATCGCCGTCCTCAGCTACTGGCCCGCCCGCAACCTCCTCTCCAGCCGGCAGCAGATGAACCGCTCCTTCAACCGGATCCACCTGGTCAACGCCTACGGCGCCTTCGGAACCGTCGGACGGCTGCGCCACGAGGTCGTGATCGAGGGCACCGACGAGCCGCACGTCACCGACCGCACCACCTGGCGCGCGTACGGCTTCAAGGGCAAACCCGGTGCCCTCGGCCGGATACCGCGTCAGTTCGCCCCCTACCACCTGCGGCTCGACTGGCTGATGTGGTTCGCCGCCCTCACCCCCGAGTACGCCCGGCCCTGGTTCGCCCCGTTCGTGGCCAGACTGCTGGTCAACGACCCGGACACGCTGGCCCTGCTGCGGCACAACCCCTTCCCCGGCACCCCGCCGACCCACGTCCGGGCACGCCTGTACCGCTACCGTTTCACCACCTGGAGCGAACTGCGCACCACCGGCGACTGGTGGCACCGCACCCCGGCGCACGACTACCTCCGCCCGTCGACCCGTCACGACCTCGCCCACCTGCTGCCCCCGGAGAACCGCTGAGCGGTATACGACGTGATGCGTAGAGCGATACCGCGGCGGCGCGGCGAGTTGTACGGGCCCCGGTGCGTGCGTGCCTCGAACGCTCACCCGTATCCTGGGCCTCCGCGCCGTCCGAGCCGGGCTGCTCGCGACGCTCCGACCGCTGAAACCTCCCGCTGAAACCTTCCCCGCCAGCCTCCCGCCAGAACCGGACCTGCCATGACAGTGCGCTTTCTGAACGACGCCGACGCCACGGTGCCGGCCCCAGCGGAAACCCCGGACGGCGAAGGCCGCCGGAGCACCCGCGAGGGGCTCGGCCGGTACGCCGAACAGGGCGGCTTCACCCTGACCACCGAGACCAACCCCTGGATCGAGGCCGCCGACCACGTCGCCGGCGCCGAGGACGCCCGCGCCGCCACCACGGTCCTGGCCGAGCTGCGCAACGGTGACATCCGCGCCGTCGGAGCGGCCGTCACCGGCCTGGCCGCCAAGGCCGGGCTCAACGTCCCGGAGACCCTGCACGGGCTCAACCTGCTGCTCGACGTCTTCCAGCGGGTCCAGCGCGCCTCCGGCGCGCTCCGCGCCGACGTGTACGAGGCCGACCTCGAATCCCTCATCGCCGCCACCGCGGACGGCCGCTGGCGCAAGCAGCGGGGCGTCAAGCTCTCGCTCGGACAGCGTTGGGCGCTCCGCTCGCAGGCCAAGAGCCTCACGGTCGGCGGCCGCACCAGCCGCGCCGACCTGCACGCCGCCCTGACCGCCGCCGCCGCGGCCCGCACCGACTGGGCGGCCCTGGCCGACGACGACGCCACCGCCCGCCCGGTCGTCCCGGTCGGCGGCACCCTGATCGCCGAGACCGCGCAGGCCGTCGAGTCGCTCGGCACCGCGGTCCGCGCGCTCGGCCGCCTCCTGCCGGAGCGCGACCTGGAGGCCCTGCCCCTGGGCGAACTCGCCGACCTGGTCGACCGCCTGGCCGCCGACGAGGGCACCCTCTACCGGCTGCCCGCCCTGCACACCGCCCGCCAGGAGCTCGTCGAGGCCGGGCTCGAATCCCTGCTGATCGAGCTGGCCGAGCGTCAGGCCGACCGGGACGCGGCACTCGCCGCGTACGACCGCGAGGTCGGCGCCGAGGCCGACGCCGAGGCCGAGGAGCAGGCCGCCCGGCAGGCCCTCGCGGCCGGGCCGCGAGGGGAGGAGCCGCCTGCGGCGGTCGAGGCCGCCGAGCCGGAGGCCGCTGAGGTCGAGGCCGCCGACGTCGGGATCGAGGCCGCCGAGCCGGTGGCTGAGGTTGCGGTTGAGGCGGAGGCGGAGACCGCGGAGGTTGTCGCCGAGGTCGAGGTCGAGCCGGTTGCCGTTGAGGAGCCGGTCGTCGAGCCCGAGGCCGTTGCCGTTGAGCCGGAGCCGGTTGTTGAGGCCGAGGCCGAGGTTGAGCCGGTTGCCGTTGAGGAGCCGGTCGTCGAGCCCGAGGCCGAGGTTGAGCCGGTGGCTGTCGAGGAGCCGGTCGTCGAGGCTGAGCCGGTTGCCGTTGAGCTGGAGCCGGTTGTTGAGGCCGAGCCGGTGGCTGAGGTTGCGGTTGAGGCGGAGGCGGAGACCGCGGAGGTTGTCGCCGAGGTCGAGGTCGAGCCGGTTGCCGTTGAGGAGCCGGTCGTCGAGCCCGAGGCCGAGGCCGAGGCGGTGGCTGAGGTCGAGGTCGAGGTTGAGCCGGTGGCTGTAGAGGAGCCGGTCGTCGAGGTCGAGCCCGTTGCCGTCGAGCCCGAGCCGGTCGTCGCCGAGCAGCCCGCTGAGGTGCCCGTCGAGGCGCCGAAGAAGGCCCGTCGGCCGAAGAAGCCGGAGCTGACCGCCGGTCGGCCGGTCACCGCGTACTCGGCGGCGGAGCTGACGGCGCTGGTGCGCTGGATCGACGGCGACGGTGTCGAGCGGTCCGAGGACGAGCTGCTGCGTGCCGCCATGAAGGAGCTGGGCTTCGCCCGGCTCGGGCCGCGGATCAAGGAGGCGCTCGGCGCCGCCGTCACCGAGGCCCGCGGCTGACGGCAGCCGCCGCCGTACGAATGCGCCCGCCCGAGCGATCACCGCTCGGGCGGGCGTTTCGTTCGGCGGGCGCGCGTCCCGTCACTCCCCGATGTCCTCGAACCACAGGTCCGGGCGGGCCGCGACGAAGCCGGTCATCAGCCGGACGCACTCGGGGTCGTCCAGCACCGTGATGCCGATCCCGTGCTCGGCCAGCCAGGTGTGGCCGCCCTCGAAGGTGCGTGCCTCGCCGATCACCACCCGGCCGATCCCGAACTGCCGGACCAGGCCCGAGCAGTACCAGCAGGGCGAGAGCGTGGTGACCATGACGGTCCGTCCGTAGCCGCGGAGCCGGCCGGCCGCGCGGAAGGCCGCGGTCTCGGCGTGCATGGACGGATCGCCGTCCTGGACGCGGCGGTTGTGCCCGCGGCCGAGCAGTTCGCCGTCGGCGCCGAAGAGCGCGGCGCCGATCGGGATCCCGCCCTCGGCCAGCCCGGTCCGGGCCTCCTCGACCGCCACCGCCAGCATCCGTTCGAGCTCCACCACGACCACCACCGTCCTTCGCCCCGGCCCTCCCTCATCATCGGGCAAGCGCCCGGGCCGGGACAGTGCGCCGCTCCGGGACGGCCACCGTCCCGGCCGCAGCGGTGGACGGTGCTCGTGGTGGCGAGGTACGCCACGTCGTTGACGTGGTCCCGGTGGCTGTGGCCGACCGGGATCAGGTCGGGTCGGCCCGCGCGCTGGCTCACCAGGTCCCCGTACCGAGAGGGGTGTGCGGGTTCTCGTGTCGTCGGTCGTCTTCCGGTCCGTCATGTCTTCCCTGCCGTGGTCGGGTCCGGATGCGCACGCCCGCGTCCCGGTTCCCCCGGGCCGCCCCGGATCGGGCCGTCGGGGGCCCGTAGGCTGCGGGTATGCGAGATTTTGCGGCGGGGGTCGGCTATCTGTTGAGGGGGCAGCGCTGGGTGGCGCGGCACGGGCGGTGGTGGGGTTTCGGGATGATCCCCGCCCTGATCGCGCTGGTCGGCTACGTGGCGGCGCTGACCGCGCTGGTGGTGTGGTCGGACGACCTCGCCTCCTGGGCGACGCCGTTCGCGGACCACTGGGGTTCGCCGTGGCAGGGCCTGCTGCGCGGGCTGCTGGCGGCGGTGGTGCTGGCCGCCGGCGGGCTGCTGTCGCTGGTGACGTTCACCGCGGCCACCCTGCTGGTCGGCCAGCCGTTCTACGAGTCGCTGTGCGAGAAGGTGGACGAGAGCGAGGGCGGTGCCCCGCCGGCGCCGGAGGTGCCGCTCTGGCGCGAACTGCTGGTCTCCGCGCGGGACAGCGTCCAGGTGCTGCTGCGGGTGGTGGGCTTCGGTGTGCTGCTGTTCGCCGCCGGCTTCCTGCCGCTGGTCGGTCAGACCGTGGTGCCGGTGCTCGGGGTCTGCGTGTCCGGCTACTACCTGACCGCCGAGCTGTCGGCGGTGGCCCTCCAGCGCCGGGGGATACCGCAGCGCGAGCGGCTGCGGCTGCTGCGAGGCCGGATGCCGTTGACGCTGGGATTCGGGGTGGCGGTGACGCTGCTCTTCCTGGTGCCGTTCGTGACGGTGCTGGCGATGCCGGGCGCGGTGGCCGGGGCGACCCTGCTGGGCCGCGACCTGGCGCCGGTCGAGCCGGACGAGTCGGTGGAGCCGGACGAGCCGGTGGAGTCGGACGGGCCGGGCGCCGACGGTTCCGGGGAGGCCGACGGGCCGGCCGGGAACTCCCCGCTCGACCTCTCCAAGGACTGACCCCGGGAATACGGGAAATAGCACGGGGAATTCATTCACGGACATTTTTTCGAATTCCCGGGAATTTGACAGTTCGGCGGCCGGTGCACGATAAATTCCCTCATGACTGCACCGGTGCGCGCCGAGATCCTGCCCGGCGACGACCTGGCCGATCCGGGATTCTGGCGGCTGCCCGACGCGGACCGGGCCGCCGCCTTCGCGCGGCTGCGCGCCCTGGACCGTCCGGCGGTCTTCACCGACCGCGCCACCGGCCGCCGTTTCCACGCGCTCGTCCGGCACGCCGACGTGGTGGCGGCGAGCCGGACCCCGGAGGTGTTCCTCAGCGGCCCCGGCGTCACCACCCCCGAACCGGCCCGCTGGGTCCGGGCCGTGTTCGGCGACTCGATGGTCAACCTGGACGACCCCCGCCACGCCGACCTGCGGCGGATCGTGTCCCGGGCGTTCACCCCGCGGTTGATCGCCAGGGTCGAGGAGGACATCCGGCGGGTGGCCGCCCGGATCGTCGACGAGGTGGTCTCGACCCGCCCGCAGGACTTCGTCACGGCGGTCGCCGCGGAGCTGCCGTACCAGGTGATCTGCACCATGATGGGCATCCCCGAGCGGCAGCGCCGGGAGATCCTCGCGCAGGTCAACCACGCCTCCGAGAACACCGGTGTGGCCCGCGGCCGGATCCGCGTCCCCGGCCGCGGCCTGCGGGCGCTGGCCCGGATGCAGGGCGTGATCGCCGCGCTCGGCCGGGAGCGGCGGCGGCACCCCGCCGACGACCTGATCTCCGCCCTGGTCACCGCCGACGTGGACGGCAGGCACCTCAACTCCCGTGAGCTGGGCGCCTTCTTCTCGCTGCTGCTGGTGGCCGGCGTGGAGACCACCCGCAACGCCCTCGCGCACGGCCTGCACCTGCTGACCGAGCACCCCGCGCAGCGGGCCCTGCTCACCGAGGACTTCGACGCCCGGATCGGCGGCGCGGTGGAGGAGATCGTCCGGTACAGCACCCCGATCATCCAGTTCCGCCGCACCCTCGCCGCCGACCACGTCCTGAACGGCACCCCGCTCGCCGCGGGCGACAAGGTGGTGCTGTTCTTCGGCTCGGCCAACCGCGACGAGGCGGTCTTCACCGACCCGGACACCTTCGACATCACCCGCTCGCCCAACCCGCACCTCGGCTTCGGCGGCGGCGGCCCGCACTTCTGCCTCGGCGCCTACCTGGCCCGCCAGGAGATGAAGGTGCTCTACCGGGAGCTGTTCACCCGCCTCCCGGACATCCGTTCGGTGGGCTCGCCCGAGCGGGTCCCGTCCAACTTCGACAGCCGGGTCCGGTCGCTGCGCTTCGACTTCACGGCCGCGGGCTGACCTGCCAGTCACGCTTCGTACGGTTCGGCCGGCCGGCTTGTCCGAACCGGCGTGCGGCTCCGCCGGCCCTCCCGCCCTACGGTTCCGGGAACGGACCAGGAGAGGCGGCCGCGGTGCACCGTTCCATTCACGACTGGCTCATTCACGACTACCGGGAGGACGACCTGGCGGCGGTCGTCCACCTCATCGACACCACGGCCGAGCTGGGCCAGGAGTCGGTGTTCTCGCTGGCGGAGTGCATCGGTGCGCTCACCTCCCGGCAGCCCGCCGTGGTCGCGGTGAGCCAGGGCGCCCCGATCGGTACCGCGCTGGCGCACCTGGCCGGCGACCGGGCCTGGGTGATGCGGATCGCGATCTCCCCGCTCTGGCGCGGCCGGGGCCTGGCCAGCGCGCTGCTGCGCGAGCTGGAACGGCGGCTGGTCGCCCGGCGGGTGCGCCGGATCGCGTACGTGCTGCCGGAGGAGGAACTGCTCGGCGAGGGCCTGCGCAACGCCGGCTACACCCGCCGCCCGGCGGTCGCGTACTTCGAGAAGGCCGAGCCGGCGGCCGGGCCGGCCGCCAACCTGCTGGAGGAGCTCGGCGGGCGGCTGCTCCCGGGCGACCTGTGGGACAGGGTGGCCGGCATGGAGGCGGAGAAGAACCTGATCGAGCGCCGGGTGGTGCTGCCGCTGGCCGAGCCGGAACGGGCCGCCCGGCACGGCGTGCGGCCGCCGCGGGCGATCGCACTCTTCGGCCCGCCGGGCACCGGCAAGACGACCTTCGCCCGGGCCGTCGCCTCCCGGCTCGGCTGGCCGTTCGTCGAGCTGCTGCCCTCCCGGCTGGCGGACGAGGGCAACCTCGCCGCCGCGCTGCGGACCGCGTTCGCCCGGATCGCGCGGCTGGAGCGGGTACTGGTCTTCATCGACGAGGTCGAGGAGGTCGCCCCGACCCGCGCCGAGGGCGCGGTGGGCGGGATGCACGGGGTGACCAACGAGCTGCTCAAGCTGATCCCGGGCTTCCGCGAGGGCGAGGAACGGCTGCTGGTCTGCGCGACCAACTCGATCCGCTCCCTGGACTCCGCCTTCCTGCGCCCGGGCCGCTTCGACTACCTGATCCCGATCGGCACCCCCGACGCCGAGGCCCGGGCCGCCATCTGGTCCCGGTACGCGGTGACCCGGACCGACGTCGACCTGGAGCTGCTGGTGCGGCGGACCGAGCTGTTCACCCCGGCGGACATCGAGCACGCCGCCCGGATCGCCGCCCAGGCCGCGTTCGAACGGGACCTCGGCGAGCTCGGCAGCCACCCGGCCGGGGCGACCACCGAGGACTACCTGGCGGCGATCGCCCAGTGCCGGCCGACGGTGACCCCCGCGATGGTCGAGGAGTTCACCGCCGACATCGGCTCGCACGCCCGCGTCTGAGCCAGCCCGCGTCCGAGCCGCCCGGGTCCGATCCCGCCCGCGTCCGATCCCGCCCGCGGTGCCTCAGGCCCCGGGGTGGGCGCCGACCGCGTCCCGGATCTGCTCGCCGAGCCCGCCGTCCCGCCGGGCGCAGTTGGCGCAGCAGAAGAACTTCCCGGAGACCTCGACCCCGTGGCCGACGATCCGCACCTGGCAGTACTCGCAGCGCGGGGCGAGCTTCTCCATGGCGCACTCGAAGCTGTCGAAGGTGTAGGTGTCCCCGCTCACCGTCTTGATCTCGAACGCCAGCCAGTA
Source organism: Kitasatospora sp. NPDC088346 (assembly GCF_044740765.1). Lineage (NCBI taxonomy): Bacteria > Bacillati > Actinomycetota > Actinomycetes > Kitasatosporales > Streptomycetaceae > Kitasatospora > Kitasatospora sp. NPDC088346. The sequence goes on along the minus strand of NZ_JBIURH010000002.1, from coordinate 464,838 downwards.
GTCGTTCTTGCACACCACACAGACCGCCATGACCGCGACTTCCTCTCCACCGCTCCCGCCCGACCGCCTGCCGGCCGGCACCCTCCGAGTCTTCGGCCGCCCGCGACGCCCGGCAAATCGACCGGACGCGCGGCGGGTGCTGACCGATACTGGGGGGAGGGGGCAGCAGGCCGAGGAGGCCCGATGATCGTCCGGATCTGGGAGGCGCACGTCGCGCCCGAGCACGCCGACGAGTTCTGCGCGACGCTGACCGCGGAGGCCCTGCCGCAGATCGTGCGCACCGAGGGCTGCCTCGGCGGGGAACTGCTGAACGCCGTGGGCGAGGAGGACCACCGGATCCTGATGATCACCCGGTGGCGGGACGAGGCCGCGCTGCTGGCCCATGCCGGACCGATGTGGCGGATCAGGCCGGTCTGGGCCGAGGGTCAGTTGAACTTCCTGGAGCACCCGCCCAAGGTCGCCCACTACCTGCCGCTCTCCGAGCAGTGAGCCGTCGGCCCGGGCGGGCTCAGGGCCGGATCTCCGGGAAGCCCCGGTCGGCCTTCACCTGCTTCATGGTCAGGTGCGAGTTGACCTGGGCGATCCCCGGCAGGCCGGAGAGCACGTCGGTGATGAACCGCTCGTACGCCGCGATGTCGGCGACGGCGATCCGCAGCAGGTAGTCCGGATCGCCGAACAGTCGGTGCGCCTCGACCACCTCGGGCAGCGCCGCGACCCGCTGTTCGAACTCGGTGACGGTGGCCCGGTCCTCGTGCCGCATCACGATCGACACGAAGGGCTGGAAGCCGCGCCCGAGGGCGGCGCCGTCCAGGTGCGCGCGGTAGCCGCGGATGACCCCGTCCTGCTCCAGCTGCCGCACCCGGCGCAGGCAGGGTGAGGGGGTCAGGTCCACCCGGGAGGCCAGCTCGGCGTTGCTCAGGCGGCCGTCCTGCTGGAGCTCGTGGAGGATTCTGCGGTCGATGCGGTCCATGGCGCAACATTCTGCCGCAGCGGCCGACGGGGGCGCGAGAATTGGCCATCGGCTGCCACGCCCGTCCGGATACGTTCGGTCACCGACGACGATCGCGGAATTCGGGGTGTCATGGACGCACACGCACTGCTGCTCTTCCTGGGGGTGGACCTCCTGCTGGTCTGCACCCCCGGGCCGGACTGGCTGTACATCGTGGCGAGGGGCCTCGGCCAGGGACGCCGGACGGCCCTGGTCGCCGTCCTCGGGGTCTGCGCCGGCTACACGGTGCACACCCTGCTCTCGGCCGCGGGCCTGGCCGCCGCCCTGCGCGCCGTCCCCGCTCTGCTGCCGACGCTGCGCTGGGCCGGCGCCGCGTACCTCGCCGTGCTGGCCCTCACCATGCTGCTCTCGCTGCGGCGCAGTGGCGGCGAGCTCCCCGAGGCCCGCCCGCAGCCCACCACCACCGTGTTGCGGCAGAGCGTCACCACCGCGCTGCTGAACCCCAAGGGCCTGTTGCTCTACCTCTCGCTGGTGCCGCAGTTCGTCGACCCCGCGGCCGGCCTGCCGGTCGGCACCCAGGTGCTGGCGCTCGGTGCGCTGAACGTGCTCGGCTGCGCGGTCGTGTACGGCCTGGTGGCCGTCGCGGCGGGTCGCCTCGGGGCCTCCGTCGGCGGGACCCCGGCGGCGGCCCGCCGGCTGTCGGCGGCCTCGGCGGTGCTGCTCCTGCTGGTCGCCGGGGTCACCGCGACCGCCTGACCCGGCCGGGCCGCCCCGCGCCGGGTCAGACGCCGGCCGGGAGGTCCCGGGCCAGCCGCCGGATCCGTACCGCGGTGACGATCTCGACCACGCCCAGGACGACCAGTCCGCAGCCCGCCAGGATGGCCAGTGCGGCGACCGAGTGGACCGGCCAGACCATCAGCAGCACACCGGCGACGGCGTTGAGCACGCCGCCGAAGATCTGCCAGCCGCGGGCCGGCATCCCCGGGTCGGAGGAGGCGGTCACCACCAGGGTGATGCCGCGGAACAGCCAGCCGATGCCGATCCAGATGCCGAGCAGGGCCAGTGACTGGACGGCGCTGCGGAAGCAGAGCAGCCCGAGCAGGACGCACAGCGCACCGCTGATGAAGGCCATCACCCGCAGCGCGGTCTCGCCGTGGGTGCCGAAGGCGGCGACGAGCTGGAAGACGCCGATCATCACCAGGTAGACCCCGAACAGCACCCCCACCACCCACAGGGTCTGCGTGGGCCAGACGAAGACGATCACCCCGAGCGCCAGCGAGGCCAGGCCGGCGGCCAGCACCACCTGCCAGGCCGCCCGGGCCAGCCGCTGGAACGGGCCGTCGGTCGGGGGGTACGGGGTCTCCATGGCGGTGCTCCTGACGGGCGGAAGGGGGGCGGAAGGGCGGAAGGGCGGTGGCGGGGGTGGAAGGGCGGCGGACCCTCCCACTCTCCGCCGCCGGTGAGCGGCCCCGCGCGCGCCGCTCGGCCGTTCGGATGATCCGTCAGGTCGGCGGATGATTGCCCGTCAGTCACCTTCCGTCCAGCCGTTGATCCGTTCGGGGGACGTAGGATCGGACGCTATGACGGAGCAAGGGCAGGGGGACCCTGGAGCCGTACCGACGGCCGGGCACTACGTCGTCTTCGGTGGCAACGCGTTGGCGCACCGGCTGATCGTCGAGCTGACCGAGCTCTACGAGGTGCCGGTGGTCGCCGTGGTGCCGGACCGCTCCCGCGACCACGGGCCGCGGATCGAGCAGCTCGCCGGCGTCGCGGCCGTCCTGGAGCACAGCACCGTCACCGCGGAGGCGCTGCGCGCGGCCGGGGTGGACGGTGCGCGCGGGATCGCGCTGATGGACGGCACCGACCAGGAGAACATCCACGCCGCGCTGAGCGCGCAGGGCCGCAACCCGGGCATCCGGATCGTGCTGCGGATGTTCAACCAGCGGCTCGGCGAGCACATCGAGAAGCTGCTGCCCAACTGCGCGGCGCTGTCCGGCTCGGCGACCGCCGCCCCGGCCTTCGCCAACGGCGCGCTGGGTCGGCCCAACTCGGTGCGGGTGGGTGACCGCTACCTGTACGTCGCGTACGGGGACGAGATCGACGGCAGTCGGATCTGCCTGGTCGCCGACCGGATCGACCCGCAGGACCTGAGCCGGCTCCGGCTGCTGCCGGACACCGGCGGCCGGGCGGCCGAGTTCATCGCGCTGGCCCGCCGGCTGGGCTCGGAGGGTCCGGTCGGGCCCGGCGTCGCACCGCAGGGGGCGGAGGACCGCGGCGAGGTGGCCGTCCTACAGGCGCTCACCAGCGAGCCGCCGGTGCGGATCCCCTGGTGGAAGCGGACCCGCTGGTGGCTGCAGGACGTGCTGCACCACTTCACCAGCGTCCGGCTGCGGCTGGTGCTGACCACCGCGCTGGCGGCGGTGCTGCTGGGCGGCTGGGTGATCTGGTACCACAACGGCAGCATCGGCTGGGCGGCGTACCTGACGCTGCTGGACCTGGCCGGCGCGGCCCAGCCCGACCAGCCCGGCCAGGGGAGTCCGGGCGGGCCGTGGGTGCGGCTGGCCCAGGTGGTGGTCACCTTCTGCGGGATCACGTTCGTCCCGGTGGCGACCGCCATCGTGGTCGACATGCTGGCCACCGGCCGGCGCGGCCTGCCGCGGGCGCCGGGCTCGCGGACCAGGGACCACGTGGTGGTGGTCGGGCTGGGCAACGTCGGCACCCGGGTCGCCGCCCTGGTGCACGAGACCGGGGTGCCGGTGGTGTGCATCGAACGCGACCCGCAGGCCCGTGGCATCGCGGCGGTCCGGGCGCTGGGCCTGCCGGTGCTGGTGGGGGACGCGCCGCTGGAGAGCCAGCTGCGGCGGGCCCGGGTCCGTTACAGCCGGGCGGTGGCCGCCGTCACCAGCGACGACGCGGCCAACCTGGAGGCGGCCCTGGAGGCCCGCGCGGCCCGGCCCGAAGTGCGCATCGTGGTACGGCTGTTCGACGACGACTTCGCGCACCACGTGTACGCCACGCTGGGGAACGTGGCCTCGCGCTCGGTCTCCTACCTGTCCGCGCCCGCCTTCGCGGCCGCGCTGATGGGCCGTGAGGTGCTGGGCACCCTCTCGGTCTACCGGCACGTGCTGCTGATCGCCGAGCTGGCGGCCGAGCAGGGCACCGGCCTGCCGGGGCGGGACACCCACGAGATCGAGGCCGGCGGCGGCGTCCGGGTGATCGCGGTGCGGCTGGCCCGGCGGCCCGGGGACCACCAGTGGAACTTCGCCGACCGGGCCCGGCGGCTCGAAGCGGGCGACCGGATCGTGGTGGCCGCCACCCGGAGCGGACTGGCCCGGATCAACACCCTGGACAGTGAAGGGAGTTGATCCGGGCCGGGCGCGGCGTCTCAGCGGTGGGTGAAGGACGGCGGGCGCTTCTCGGCGAAGGCGGCCATGCCCTCCTTCTGGTCCGCGGTGGCGAAGGCGGCGTGGAACATCCGGCGCTCGAAGCGGACGCCCTCGGCGAGGGTGGTCTCGAACGCCCGGTTGACGCTCTCCTTCATCATCACGGCGGCCGGGGTGGACATCGCGGCGACCGTCTCCGCGACGGCCATCGCCTCGGCGAGCAGGTCGTTCGCCGGGACGATCCGGGACACCAGACCGGCCCGCTCGGCCTCCTCGGCGTCCATCATCCGGCCGGTCAGACACAGTTCCATCGCCTTGGCCTTGCCGACCGCGCGGGTCAGCCGCTGTGAGCCGCCGATGCCGGGGATGACGCCGAGCTTGATCTCGGGCTGGCCGAACTTCGCCGTGTCGGCGGCCAGCAGGATGTCGCACAGCATCGCCAACTCGCAGCCACCGCCGAGCGCGTAGCCCGCCACCGCGGCGATCACCGGCTTGCGCAGCCGGCCCAGCTCGTCCCAGGGGCCCAGCCAGTCGTCCAGGTAGACGTCCGGGAAGCGGTTGTCCTGCATCTCCTTGATGTCGGCGCCGGCCGCGAAGGCCTTCTCCGAACCGGTGATCACCAGCGCACCGATCTCCGGGTCGCGGTCGAACGCCCTGGCGGCGGCCACCACCTCGTTCATCAGCTGCGTGTTGAGCGCGTTCAGCGCCTTCGGCCGGTTGAGCGTGATCAGCCCGACCCGGCCCTTGCGCTCCACCAGGATCGTCTCGTAGTCGGTCATCGTCGTTGACTCCCTCTGCGCTGTGACGCTTGCTGTGACGGCACTCGACGCGCCCTGCCCGTGGATACCTTCGCGGACGCACCGGCCGGTGCGCCAGTCTCGACTGCTGAGACGGTGGTCACCCGATCCCGAGCGGGCCGTCCGGCGCCGGGGCGAAGTAGCGTGCCACGTCGGCGGCGGTGACCCCGGCGAGCGCGGCGGGTCGCCAGTGCGGGTCGCGGTCCTTGTCGACCACCTGCGCCCGGATGCCCTCGACCAGGTCGTGGCTGTCCAGGGCGGCGCAGGAGATCCGGTACTCCTGCTCCAGCGTCTCGCCGAGCGTGCGGTGCCCGCGGGCCCGCCGCAGAGCCGCCAGCGTGACCTTCAGTGCGGTCGGGGACTTCGCGTGGATCTGCTCGGCGGCCTCCTTCGCCTCCGGCACCCCGCTGTCCACCAGCCGGTCGAGGATCTCCTCGACCGTGTCCGGCGCGTAGCAGTGGTCGATCCAGGCGCGCTGCGCGGCCAGTTCGGAGTCGGGTGCCGTGGCGGACCGGGCGGCGACCACCTCGGTGGCGGGCCGCTCGGCCAGCTCGGCCAGCAGGGCGGGCAGCTGCCCGACCGGCACGAAGTGGTCGGCGAATCCGCAGGCCAGCGCGTCGGCCCCGGTCATCGCACCGGCCGTCAGGGCGATGTGGGTGCCCAGCTCTCCGGGGGCGCGGGCCAGCAGCCGGCTGCCGCCGACGTCCGGCACCAGTCCGATCCTGGTCTCCGGCATCGCCACCGTGGAGCGTTCGGTGACGATCCGCAGGCCGCCGTGCGCGGAGACGCCGACCCCGCCGCCCATGGTGATGCCGTCCATCACCGCGACGTACGGCTTGGGGTAGCGGGAGATCAGCTCGTTCAGCAGGTACTCGTCCCGGAAGAGCGCCCGGAAGCCCGTCCCGCCCGCCTTGGCGTCGTCGTGCATGGCCCGGACGTCCGCGCCCGCGCACAGCCCGCGCTCCCCGGCGCCGGCCAGCACCACGGTGGCCACCGACGGGTCCGCGGCCCACTCGTCCAGGGTCGCGCGGAGGGTGCGGATCATCGCGTGCGTCAGCGAGTTGAGCGCCTTCGGCCGGTTCAGCGTGATGCGGCCGGCCAGGCCGTCCCGCTCGACGAGCACATCCATCGGGGTCCTCCGGGTCATGAGGGTCGGTGCCACCGACAGCCTAGGTCCTGTCCGGTCGGATCGGACCTCGGTCCTGCCCGGCGGCCTCCGCCGACACGCCTGCGGCCTCCGCCGACACGCCTGCGGCCTCCGCCGACACGTCGGTGGGCCCCCGACCCGGTCGGGGGCCCACCGACGCGAGCGGGTCAGGGCACGATGCGGCCGTAGACCTCGCCGAAGCCGACCCGGGTGCCGTCCGGGCCCGGGGCGGTGGCGGTGATGGACACCTCGTCGCCGTTCTCCAGGAACGTGCGGGTGGTGCCGTCCGGGAGCTTGACCGGGTCCTGGCCGTTCCAGGTGAGCTCGATCAGGGCGCCGCGGCTCTCCGGCTCGGGGCCGCTCACGGTGCCGGAGGCGTACAGGTCGCCGGTGCGCAGGGCGGCGCCGTTGACCGTCATGTGGGCGAGCTGCTGGGCGGCCGTCCAGTACATGGCCGCGAAGGGCGGGCGGGAGACCGGGTGGCCGTTGAGCGAGACCTTCAGGTCCAGGTCCAGGCCCCAGGGCTCGGCGGCCCGGTCGTCCAGGTACTCCAGCGGCTCGACGTCGCGCGCCGGCGGGGCGACCCGGGCGTGCTCCAGGGCCGCCAGCGGGACGACCCAGGGCGACACCGAGGTGGCGAAGGACTTGCCGAGGAACGGGCCGAGCGGCACGTACTCCCAGGCCTGGATGTCCCGGGCGGACCAGTCGTTGAGCAGCAGCACGCCGAAGACGTGCTCGGCGAAGTCGGCGAGCGCCACCCGGCTGCCCAGCTCGGTGGGGGTGCCGACGACGAAGGCGACCTCCGCCTCGATGTCCAGCCGCCGGGAGGGGCCGAAGGTGGGCAGCGGGTCGGTCGGTGCCTTGCGCTGGCCGTGCGGGCGCACCACCGGCGTGCCGGAGACCACCACCGTGCCGGCCCGGCCGTGGTAGCCGATCGGCAGGTGCTTCCAGTTGGGGGTGAGCGGCTCCGACCCGGGGCGGAACAGCTTGCCCAGGTTGCTCGCGTGGTGCTCGGAGGCGTAGAAGTCGACGTAGTCGGCCACCTCGAACGGCAGGTGCAACTCGACCTCGGCCAGGTCCACCAGGTGGGGCGCGACGGCCGGCCGGTGCGCCTCGTCGGTGAGCCACTCGGTGATCGCGGCCCGGACCGACGTCCAGGTCGAACGCCCGGCCGCCATCAGCGGGTTGAGGGTGTCCGCGTCCAGCAGGGCGGACGGCGTGCCGGCCGCCCGCGCGGTCGCCCCGAGGTCCAGGACCTGCTCGCCGATCCGCACGCCGATCCGCCGCCGGCCGGGGCGGTCGGGGGCGGTGAAGACGCCGTACGGCAGGTTGTGGACGCCGAACGGGGAGTCGGCCGGCACGGCGAGCCAGGTGGTGGCGGTCAACGGTCCTCCAGTGGTGCGGGCGGGGCGAGCAGGCCGAGGGCGGCCAGGTCGTCGAGCGGCTCGGCGACGCTGCAGGTGCCGAAGGCGGTGAACCGGCCGCGCACGACGGCGATCTGATCGTCCGTCAGGTCGAGCGCGGCCTTGGCCAGCAGCTCGCCGGAGCGCTCGGCGAGCACCTCGGCGGCCGCCGCGGCGTCCTCGCCGGCCTGCGCGGCCAGCAGGACGTTCAGGAAGCCGTGGTGCTCGAAGCCGGTGGCGGGGTCGGTGTGCCGGACGGCGTGGTGCAGGCCGGCCGTGCACTTGTAGGGCAGGGCGCGCGCGGCGCAGCCGGCCAGGAAGGCGGCCAGCTCGGCCTCGGTGGGGAAGGCCCCGGCGGCCAGCCCCCCGGTGCGGAACTTGGCCCGGTACGGCGTGCCGGCGAGCACGTCCAGCGCCGCCTCCAGGCCGTCGCCGCGGGCGAGTTCCACGGCGGCCGCCACCCCGGACGGCAGCTGCTCGTCCAAGGCGACGACCGCGGCGGGCACGTCGGGGTCGGCGAGTTCCACGCCGACCACGGTCAGCCCGGCCGCGTCCGCCAGTGCGGGCGCCAGTTGGCCGCTGCCCCCCGGCAGCACCAGGGCGACCCGCAGCGGCGCGGTGGCGGTGGCCCGCAGGTCGGCGAGCCGGCCCGCTCCGCACAGGAACGGGCCGACCGCCTCCGCGTACCAGGCGGCCCGGTGCGCCTCGTGGGCCGGCACCGCCTCGGGCAGCGGCAGCTCTCCCGGTGGGAAGAGCGCCGCGTCGTCGAACAGCCCCCGGTAGAGGGCGGGTACGGTCATCGGGCGGGCCCGCGGCCGGACCACGTCCAGGCGTAGCCCGGGTCCTCGCTCGCCGTGCCGGCCTCGCCGAGCTCCAGCGGGCGGAAGGTGTCCACCATCACCGCGAGCTCGTCGAAGAACTCCGCGCCGATCGAGCGCTCGTAGGCGCCGGGCTGCGGCCCGTGGGTGTGGCCGCCGGGGTGCAGCGAGATCGAGCCCTGGGCGATGCCCGAGCCCTTGCGGGCCTCGTAGTCGCCGCCGCAGTAGAACATCACCTCGTCGCTGTCCACGTTGGCGTGGTAGTACGGCACCGGGATGGACAGCGGGTGGTAGTCCACCTTGCGCGGCACGAAGTTGCAGATCACGAAGTTGTTGCCCTCGAAGACCTGGTGGGCCGGCGGAGGCTGGTGGATCCGCCCGGTGATCGGTTCGAAGTCGGCGATGTTGAAGACGTACGGGTACAGGCAGCCGTCCCAGCCGACCACGTCGAACGGGTGGTTCGGCACGGTGTACCGGGTGCCCACCACACCGTTGGTGCCGCGGTGCTTGACCAGCACGTCCACGTCGGTGCCGTCCACCAGCAGCGGCCCGACCGGCCCGCGCAGGTCCCGCTCGCAGTACGGCGCGTGCTCCAGCAGCTGGCCGAAGCGCGACAGGTAGCGCTTGGGCGGGGTGATGTGGCTGTTGGCCTCGATGCAGTACGCGCGCAGCGGCGCGTCCGGTGCCGGCACCCAGCGGTGGGTGGTGGCTCGCGGGATGATCGCGTAGTCCCCCTGGCCGACCTCCAGGGTGCCGAACACCGTCTCCAGCGTGCCGGAGCCGGACTCCACGTAGACGCACTCGTCGCCCAGCCCGTTGCGGTACAGGTCGCTCGGCGCGCCCGCCACCACGTAGCTGATCCGCACGTCCGCGTTGCCGAGCACCAGCCGGCGCCCGGTCACCGCGTCGGTGTCCTTCCAGTCCTCGCCCTCGAACAGCGTGTGCAGCTTGAGGTGGCGGGGGACGAGCGGGAGGTTCGGGGTGGTGGACTGGTCCGGCAGGACCCACGTCCGGGCGTCCACGATCGCCGAGGGGATGCTCCGGTGGTAGAGCAGCGAGGAGTCGGAGGAGAAGCCCTCCTCGCCCATCAGCTCCTCGTAGTAGAGCCCGCCCTCGGGCGTGCGGTGCTGGGTGTGCCGCTTGGGCGGGATGCTGCCCAGCTGCCGGTAGTGCGCCATCGTGGAGTCTCCTCAGGGGCTCAGAGGTTGCCGCGCTTGTCCTGCTCGCGCTCGATGGACTCGAAGAGCGCCTTGAAGTTGCCCTTGCCGAATCCCAGCGAACCATGCCGCTCGATGAACTCGAAGAACACGGTCGGCCGGTCGCCCTGCGGCTTGGTGAAGATCTGCAGCAGGTAGCCGTCCTCGTCGCGGTCGACCAGGATGCCGCGCTTCTTCAGCTCCTCGACCGGGACGCGGACCTTGCCGATCCGCTCCCGCAGCTCGGGGTCGTCGTAGTACGAGTCGGGGGTGGACAGGAACTCCACGCCGCGCGAGCGCAGCACGTCCACGGTGGTCAGGATGTCGTTGGTGGCGAGCGCCAGGTGCTGGCAGCCCGGGCCGCCGTAGAACTCCAGGTACTCGTCGATCTGCGACTTCTTCTTGGCGATGGCCGGCTCGTTCAGCGGGAACTTGACCCGGTGGTTGCCGCTGGCGACCACCTTGCTCATCAGCGCGGAGTACTCGGTGGCGATGTCGTCGCCGACGAACTCGGCCATGTTCACGAAGCCCATGACCCGGTTGTAGAAGCCCACCCACTCGTTCATGTGGCCGAGCTCGACGTTGCCGACCGCGTGGTCGAGCGCCTGGAACAGCCGCTTCGGCGCACCCTCGGGGCGCTCCACCCTGGTCTCGGCGACCACGTAGCCCGGCAGGTAGGGGCCGGTGTAGCGGGAGCGGTCGACCAGGGTGTGGCGGGTCTCGCCGTAGGTCGCGATGGCGGCGCGGCGGACGGTGCCGTTCTCGTCGGAGACGTCGTTCGGCTCCTCCAGGATGCGGGCGCCCTGGGCGCGGGCGTGCTCGATGCACTTGTCCACGTCCGGGACCTCGATCGCGAGGTCGACCACGCCGTCGCCGTGGCGGCGGTGGTGGTCCAGCAGCGGGCTGTCCGGGGCGACCCCGCCCTTGATCACGAAGCGGCAGGAGCCGGAGCGCAGCACGTACGCCTTGCGGTCGCGGCGGCCGGTCTCCGGGCCGGAGTAGGCGGTCAGCTCCATGCCGAAGACGGCCTGGTACAGCTGGGCCGTCAGGGTGGCGTTGCCGACGACGAAGACCACCGCGTCCTGGGCGATCACCGGGAAGGGGTCGTTGGCCGGGTTGTGCTCGACCAGGCCCACCAGGCGGCGCAGCTGCTCCGCGTCGAGGCCGGCCTCCAGCTCCTCGGGGGTGAGTTCAACGGCGTTGGCGGTCATCGGTGCTTCCTCCACGTCGAGGGGGTCCGCGGCGCAAGGGTGGGCGCCATCGGTGGGGCAGAGCTTGCTCCTGGCGGGCCGATTGGGCAACAGGTGGGGTTTTGACTGATCAATGTGTACAAGGTGAGCAGGCGGGCGGCGGTTCTTCTGTTCAGTTTGCCCAGCATGCCGAGTGGTGGTCGGGGCTCCTGGGACGGAGCCGGAGCCGGTGCCGCGCGCGGTGCCGCGGTTCAATCCTCGAACGTGAAGTGCCGGGTGAACCACTCGGCGGCCAGCCGGGCGACCGCCGCCAGCGCCCCCGGCTCCTCGAACAGGTGGCCCGCCTCCGGGATCACCAGCAGACTGCTCTCGCCGCGCAGCTCGGCCCGCGCCAGCCGGTTGAGCTCCAGCACGCCGGTGTCCGCGCCGCCGACGATCAGCAGGGTCGGTGCGGTGACCCGGCCGAGCCGGGGGCCGGCGAGGTCCGGGCGTCCGCCGCGGGAGACGATCGCGGACGGTTCGGTGCCGGGCTCGGTGGAGGCCCACAGCGCGGCGGCGGCACCGGTGCTCGCACCGAAGTAGCCCAGCGGCAGCCCGGCGCAGGCCGGGTCCGCGCGCAGCCGCCGGGTGACCTCGGCCAGCCGGCCGCCCAGCAGCGGCGGGTCGAAGACCTTGCCGCGGTCGCCCTCCTCCGCCCCGGTCAGCAGGTCGAACAGCAGGGTGCCGAGCCCCGCGTGGTTGAACGAACGGGCCACGGCCCGGTTGCGCGGGCTGTGCCGGCTGCTGCCGCTGCCGTGTGCGAACAGCACCACGCCGAGCGGATGGTGCGGGACGGCCAGGTCGCCGGTCAGCCGGGCACCGGGCAGGTCGAACTCCGTCCGGACGGTCGGCCGGTCGGCCGGGTGTCGTTCGCCCGCCTCGGCCAGGCAGTCCAGCACCTCGGCGTCCGAGGTCTGCTCGAAGTCCTCGTAGAACTGCCCGATGGCCCAGAACCGGGCCGGCGTGAACGGGCAGACGAGTTCGTCGGCGGCGGCCCCGAGCCGGTCCGCCCAGTCCGCCGGTGCGACCGGCACCGCCAGCACGACCCGCGCGGCGCCCCGGGCCCGGACGATCTCGCAGGCGGCCAGCGCCGTGGAACCGGTCGCCACGCCGTCGTCGACCACCACCACCGTCCGGCCGCGCAGCGGGACCGCCGGGCGCCCGCGCCGGTACCGCTCGGCCCGCCGCTCCAGCTCCGTCCGTTCCTCCCGCTCGACCGCGGCCAGCTGCGCGGGGGCGACGCCCGCGCCGGACACCACCCGGGCGTTGACCACCCGGACGCCGTCCTCACCGATCGCGCCCATGCCCAGCTCCGGCTGGCTCGGCACGCCCAGCTTGCGGATCACGCAGATGTCCAGCGGCGCGCCCAGGGCCCGCGCCACCTCGGCGGCGACCGGCACGCCGCCCCTGGGCAGCGCGACCACCACCGGATCGGCGGAGAGCAGGTGCATCACCTCGGCCGCCAGCCGGCGGCCGGCGTCCCTGCGGTCGGTGAAGTGCATCGCGCCGTCTCCCCCTCCACGGTACGTCCGCCCCGACCCGGGACCGGAGCGGGACGCCGGGTGGCCTGACCCCCGTGCGGCCGGGACGGCGGGACGGCGACGGTGGAGGCCGGGCCGGCCGCGGACCCCCGCGGCGGCCGCCGGGTCGAGGAAGCCCGGGAAAGGCTGGTGACCGAGATGACCGCCCCCCGCATACCGGCGCCCCGCGCGCCGCTGTCCGACCACCACGCCCTCACCGGCCTGCGCCGGATCGTCCCGGCGGACGCCGCCGCCGGGCCCTTCCGCACCCTGGCCGTGGTCCGGCTCGCGCCCGGCGAACGCGCGGAGCTCGCCGCGGACGGCGTCGAGCACGCCCTCTGGGTCAGCGCCGGCTCCGGCCGCGCGGCCACCGGTGACGTCCGGGTGCCGCTGCGGCCGGGCCGCGCCCTGACCGTGCCGCCGGGCCACCGGGCGGCCCTCACCGCGGGCCGCGCCGGACTGGAGTACGTCCACGCCGAACTCGCCGGCCCGGCTCCGGGCGACGCGTAGGCGGCGCCGACACCGCCCGGCCCCACGGCCGCTCGGGTGAATCGCCCGGCAACCAGCTGCCCGCCGGCGGACACGGTGGACAACCTGGGGGCGGTGTGGCCCCGGACGGCCGCGGTCGATGTCAGCGAGCCGGTACGGCCCGACCGCCCCGGTGGGGACAACGAGGGGGTCCCGGAGGAGGTGGAGACGGGTGGGTGTCGCCTACGAGCACATCGGGCCCTGGACGGTCGGAGACGTTCTGGCGCTCGGCGAGGACTCCCAGCAGCGGATCGAGCTGGTGGGCGGGCAACCGCTGATGCGTCCTGCCCCCGCCGTTCCGCATCGGCGTGCCTCGCCCGGCTGCTGGAGGACGCCGTCGCGGCCTGCGGCGCCGACCACGAGGTCCTGGAGGCGGTGAACCTCGCGCTGCCGGACGGGCTGCTGATTCCGGACATCGCCGTCGTGGACGGCAGCGCCGCCGCGAAGGCCGGCACCACGGTCGACTGTTCCGGCGTGGTCCTCGTCGTCGAGATCGTGTCCCCGTCGACCCGGATCACCGACGTGCGGACGAAGCCGAGCCTCTGTGCTGCGGCCGGAATCCCCCACTACTGGCGCCTGGAGCTCGACCCGGCCCCAGGCCTGGTGCTCTCCGAACGGCACGGCGCCGGTTACACCGAGACGGGTACCGCGCTCGCGGGAGCGGTCACCCGGATCTCCGCACCGGTCCCGTTCGACGTCGACCCCGCCGTGCTGCGGCTGTGAGCCCGGTGTCGTGGTCGAGGCCGCCCCGCCCTCAGGCGGGGATCGCCCGCAGGCCCTCCACCAGCCTGACCGGGACCGTGCCCGCCACGGACTGGAGCTGCCGGCCGAAGTCGCGGGCCAGCGCCGCCTCGGCCGAGGCGTGCACCACCACGCCGCTGCCGTCGCCGCTGGGCCCGACCCCGTAGATCTCCAGCAGGAGCTGCCCGGTCCGCTGCGCCTCGACGATCCGGTCCACCGCCGCGAGCTCCTGCGCGGCCGTGTACGGGCACAGGGCGACCCGCACCTCGACCGCCGCCGTCTCCGGGTGGGCGCTGCGGGCGGCGGCGATCAGCTCGCGGGCACGGTCGCCGCTGGTGGCGTAGAGCAGGACGCGGCCGTTGACGCCGTCCACCGACAGCGCGGCCCAGGTGTCGGCGAAGTCGCCGCGCCCCTGGTCGCCGAGGGCGGTGGCCGCGGCCTGGAGCTCGGCCGAGGCGGTGGCGGTGGTGGCGGGGGAGGCCGGGTCGGAGGCGGTGGCGGTGGCGGTGGTGGCGGGGGCGGGGGCAGGGGCAGGGGCAGTGGTGGTGGTGCCGGTGGGGACCGGCGAGCCGGGGGAGACGGTGGCGACGCTGACGGTGACCGGGCCCCGGGCGGGGGCGCCGCAGGCGGCGGCGAGGGCCACGGCGGCGCAGGCCAGGGCGAGGGCGGCACGACGCTTCACGGCGGTGTCCTTCCGGAGGTGACGGGGTGTCGGTCCTTGGACGGCCGCCCGGCGCAGCCGGTTCCGGTCCCGGGAACGGAACGGGCCGGGGCCGGGCGTGCGGGCTCAGGCGCCCGGGGCGGCGGGCGGCGCACGGTGACGGGGTCGGGTCGCTCCCGCGACCCGGGGACAGGAGGACCGCGATGGCACACCCCACCGCTGCGGTCGCCCTCGACCGCCGGCTGCAGACCGGCGCGGCCACCGTCCGGCTGACGGCCCGCGGCGGACCGGCCGCCCGGGGCGAACTCGCCCGCGCACTGGCCGACCTGGACGCCGACCGGCTGCTGGTGGTGGCGGAGTCCGACCCGCCACCGGAACTCGCCCTCCCGAACGCCCTTGCGCTGCGCACCCCCGCCGCCACCACCCTGCGCGCAGTCGAGCAGCTCGCCGAACGGGCGCTCGCCGCCGGGATCAGCCGCCGTACGGTCGTCCTCGGTGTCGGCGGTCCCAGGACCGCCGGCACGGCCGGGCTGCTCGCCGCACTGCTCCTCAACGGGCTGCGCCTGGTGCAGGTGCCGACCACCCTGGACGCCGCCTGCGGCCCCGCGCTGTCCCTGCGGCACACCGTCGACTCCGGCGTGCTGGGCCTGTGGCAGGCCCCGGAGCTGGTGTTCTGCCCGCTCGACACGATCGCGGCCACCGGCGCGCCGGCCGACGGAGCCCTCGACGCGGTGCGCGCCGTGCTGGCGGTCGGCCCCGGCCGGTACACCGACCTCACCGCGCTGCTCCGCCCCGAGGGCGGCTACCGCCCGCGCGAGGCCGCCGCGCTGATCGCGCTGTGCGCCGACGCCCGGGCCGCCGTCACCGGCTACGACCCGCTGGAACGCGGCCCCGGGCGCGCCCTCGGGTACGGCCGGACGCTGGGCCGGGCGATCGGGCTGCTGTCCGGCGGGGCGCTGCCGGCCGGCGGGGCGGACGGGCTCGGGATGCTGGTCGCCGCCGGCGCCGCCGCCCGCCTGGGGCTGCTGCCCGCCGAGGACGAACGGGCCCACCGCGAGCTGCTCCGCCGGGCCGGGCTGCCGGTCGCGCTGCCGCCGGGCGTCGACCCGGCGGACCTGCCGGCCGCCGTCCGGCTGGCCGCCGCGCGCGACGGCGAGCCCGGTCTGCTGCTGCTGGCGGGCCTCGGCCGGCCGTACTGCACCGGCGGCAGCCTGCTGACCGAGGTGGACGACCGGGAGCTGTGTGCCGCGGCCGGTCCGCTGAGCCGGCGGACGGGCGGCGTCCCGCGCAGCCGCCGGGCCGGGGTCCCGGCCCGGTGCGCGTGCTGATCCGGGCCCGGGACGGGACGCCGCGCCCGTGCACCCGGGACGCCGGGCGGCCGATCGTCGGAGGTGGACGGTCCGCGCACCCCGTGCGGGCACCGCGTGAGAACGGGAGAGACCAGCCATGGGCACCACCGCCAGGACCGCCGTCACCGCCCTGCACCGCGGCCGCGCCGTGGACCCGGGCCGCGTGCTCGCCGGGCCGCTGCTCGGGGTCGGCCTCTCCTGGCTGGAACCGGACGACGCGCTCGACCTGACGTCCGACGGCGTCGAGCACGCCCTGTACGTGACCGGCGGCTCCGGTCTGGCCGGGAGCGACGGCGCGGACGTCCCGCTCGCCGAGGGCACCGCCGTCACCCTGCCGCTGGGCGGCCGCCTCACCCTCACCGCCGGCCCGGACGGCCTGGAGTACTTCCACGCCGTGCTGGCCGTACCCCGAGGAGCCTCGTGATGATCGTCGTCAGCACCGCCACCGCGTCGGCCGCCGTCCTGGTCGGCCCGGAGGGCGAGTTCACCCGGATCCGGACGCTGGCGCAGCGCGCGACGGTGCGCAGCGCCACCGAGTCCTTCGACCACCTGCGGCTGAGCCCGGGCGCGGCGCACGAGCATCCGGGGCGGGCCGACAGCGAGTCCGCCTGGTTCGTGCTGCGCGGCCCGGTGCTCGCCGAGCAGCTGCCGGACGCCGCGCACCACCTGGCCGCCGCCGGCGACCTGCTGCTGGCCCCGGCCGGCCGCGGCCTGCGGCTACGGGCCGGACCGCTCGGCGCGGAACTGCTCTGCCTCGCCCTGCGCACCCCCGGGACCACCCCGCGCCGCCCGAGGCGCCGGAGCGGCCGCAGCGTACGGCCGTGACGGGCCGTGGCGTCCCGCCGTGACCGGGTGGCGGGCCGCTCAGCCGTGCCGGACGAAGTCCTCCAGTGTGACGGCGGCGGCGCGCAGCTCGGGCCGGTAGCGCACGCAGTAGCTGCGCGGGTACCAGCCCGGCTGCTGCCAGGCCTTCGGCTGCTTGACCGGGGAGCACGCGGCGGCCGGGTCCGCGGTGCGCGCCCCGCGCAGGGTCGCCAGCGACACCATCGGCTCCAGGAAGGTGATCCGGGCGTCGTAGGAGCCGTAGAGGAAGGTCCTGGTGAAGCCCGCGCCGTGCCATTCGGGGGAGGTGAGGTCCGGCAGGTGGTTTCCCATGCCCGCCTCGGTCTGGCCGCGGTTCTGGTGGTCGGCGGGCAGGTAGGCGTCCGGCACCGGCCGGGTCGCGGTGGCGTAGTCGGCGCAGTTCATCATGCCCCGGCACGGGCCGGGGCGGATGGCGTCCCGTTCGGCCTTCGGCTGCAGGTAGAAGTGGGTGTCGAAGTGCGGCCGGTCGTAGACGCCGGCCGGCGGGTGGCCCATCGGGTTCCAGTTCACCAGGACCCAGCGCAGCGGCATGCCGGGGAGGCCGAGCACGGCCCGGGGCAGCGCGAGGACGCGCTCGTGGTTGGCCAGGCACTCGGTCTCCGGGTCGGTGCGCCCGTCGCCGTCCACGTCGTAGCAGTGGTGCCCGTCGGTCATCGCGGTGGGCAGGTCGCGCAGGGCCGCGTCCGGGTACAGCACGCCGACGGCCAGCGGGCGCCCGCCGTCCAGCCGCGCGTAGGTGCGCACCAGGCCGTCGCCCAGCCGCTCCGGTCGGCCGAACGCCGAGCACAGGCCCTGCCGCAGCGCGCCGGGGATGCAGGGGACCGAACCGGCGGGTACGGCGGCGGCGGGGGTGACCGGCAGGGCCGCGGCGGACGCCACCGCGCCGATCGCCAGGGCCAGCCGCAGGGCGGCCCGCAGAAGTCTCGATGCCATGACGCAGCCTCTCGCGACGGAGTTCCGGTGAGTTTCGGTGAGTGCCGTCGGAGGATCCCCCGGGAATCGCCGCCAGGCCTCCGCATGTCACGAAGAGTCACTCTGATGGCACTGCTAGTGTCTGCGCCGTGGACGATCGGCTGGAGAGCATGGCAACGGTGCGTGTACTGATTGTTGACGATCATCCGCTTTTCCGGGAAGGCCTCCGGGTGGCCCTGGAGAGCGCCGACGGGGTGCGGGTGGTGGGGGAGGCCGAAACCGTGGCCGCCGTGGCCGGCGCGGTCGCCGCCTGCCGGCCGGACGTCGTGGTGATGGACCTCTCGCTGCCCGACGGCTCCGGCCTGGACGCCGTCCGCCGGCTCGCCGAGCAGGACCCGGGCGGGCAGCCGCCGCGGACCCCGGGCCCGGAGGGCCGGGCGCCGGACGGGCGGGCGCCGGACGCGCCGGGCCCGGTCCCCGCCGTCCCGGTGCTGATGCTCACCATGGCCGACGACGACGGCAGCCTGCTGGCCGCGCTGCAGGCCGGGGCCCGCGGCTACCTGGTCAAGGGCGCCGGACGGGACGAGGTGCTGCACGCCGTCCGGACGGTGGCCGCCGGCGGGGCCGTGTTCGGGGCCGACATCGCCACCCGGATCACCGCACTGCTCTCCGGCAGCCGGCTGCGCGAGGCCGGGCAGCTCTTCCCCGCGCTCACCGCCCGGGAGGCCGAGGTGCTGGACCTGGTCGCCCGCGGCCTCGACAACCGCAGGATCGCCCGCGAGCTGTTCGTCGCGGAGAAGACCGTGCGCAACCACGTCACGCACATCTTCGAGAAACTCCACGTCGCCACCCGCGCCGAGGCCGTCGCCCGCGCCCGGGACATGGGGCTCGGCGACCGCTGAGCGCCCGGGCCGGGGTCGGGACCACGGGCCCGTGCGGTCGGGACGGTGGGCGGAGGAACATGGGCCGCTCGGGGCGACACGGGCCGAGGAGGGCTGGATGATCACCATGGAGACTGCCGCCGACACCGCCGCGGACGGCGGCCCCGGCACCGACACCTCGCCCGTGCGCCTCGGGTGGGCCCTGGTCGCCTGCGGGGCCACCGTCCTCTGCGCGTTCTGCTGGTCCGTGCTCGCCCTCACCCACCTGCACGAGCCGGGGATCAGCGAGGACTACCTCTTCGACGGCGCCCAGGTGGCGCTCTTCCTGCTGCTCGCGCTGGCCGGGGTGTTCGTCCTGGTCAACCGCAACGGCCGGGGGCTGGGCGCGCTCCTGGTCGCCACCGGGTTCCTGCAGTGCCTGCGGATGGCCGTCGGCCTGGGCGCCGGCCTCGCCGGGGCCGGCCCGGTCGCCGCGGACCTGGTCGTGCTGGTGGTGCTGGCCTCGGACATCGCGTACATGTTCATGACCCTGGCCTTCCCGCTCTGGCTGCCGGACGGGACCCTGCCGCGCGGGCCGGGGCGGGTGATCCCGGTCCTGGTGGGGCTGTGGAGCGTGGTCCTCGGCTACTACAACACCTCGCTGATGACCGACTGGGCGGGCGTCGCGAACCCCCTGCTCAGCGGGGGCTGGGGCGAGCTCAGCACCCACCTGCACAGCACCCTGGACCCGGTCGCCCAGGACACCGCCACCGCCACGGTCGGCTTCACCCTGGCCGTGGCGGCGTTCCGCTGGTGGCGCTCGCCCGGACCGCACCGCGGCCTGGTCGAGGTCCTGGTGCCGTACCTGTTCTGGATGCTGCTCGTCATCGTCCCCGCCTACACCGACGCGCAGGGCGCCTGGCTGACCTACGGCGTCTCACTGCTCGGCCCGGCCGGCTGGCTGCTGGGCCTCGCCGTGGCCTTCCGCCGGGACCGCTCGGTCTCGCTCGACCGGGCCACCCGGCGCTACGTGTCCGCCTACGTCTTCTGCATCCTGCTGTTCGCCGCCCTGCTCGCCGCCGCCCTGGTGGTCCACCTGCTGTGGCCCGGCACCGCGCGCGGCGACCGCTGGTGGACGGTGCTGGCCGCCGCCGCCCTCGGCGCGCTGCTGCGCCCCGCCGCCCGGGGGGTGGTCGGCGTGGTCGACCGGTACTACTACGGCGAGCGGGCCCACCCGTACCAGGTGGCCCGGCGGCTCGCCGAGCGGATGAGCCGCGCGGTGGACCCGGCGGACGCGCCGCCGCTGCTGTGCGAGGCGGTGGTCGGCGCGCTCGGGCTGCCCGGCGCGGCCGTGCTGGTGCACACCCGCGGCGGCGCCCGCGAGCTGGCCCGGATGGGCCGCCGGGACCAGCCGGCGGAGAGCTTCCGGCTCAGCTACGAGGGCGCCGCCATCGGCGAACTGCGGGTCTCCCCGCGCTCCGGTCAGCGCACGCTGGACCGGCAGGACCACGAGGTGCTCGGCCTGCTCGCCGACCAGGCCTCGCCGGCCATCGCCTCGCTGCGGCTGTACGAGGACCTCCAGGCCAGCCGCAAGCAGCTGGTGCTCGCCCGGGAGGAGGAACGCCGGCGGCTGCGGCACGACCTGCACGACGGCCTCGGGCCCGCGCTGTCCGGGCTGCGGCTCAAGGTGGACGCGGCCCGCAGCGGCCTGCCCGCCGGCTCCCCGGCCGGGGACTCGCTCATCGCCACCTCGACCGGCATCGGCCAGGCGATCACCGAGCTGCGCCGGATCACCGACGGACTGGCGCCCGCCGCCCTCGGCGCCGAAGGCCTGGCCGGGGCGCTGCGCCAGCTCGCCGACGGCTTCGGCGGGCACACCATGCAGGTCTCGCTGGACCTCGACCCCGATCCGCTGCCCGCCCTGCCGGCCGCCGTGGAGGTCGCGGTCTACCGGATCAGCGGCGAGGCGCTCAACAACGCGGTGCGGCACTCGGGTGCCACCGGGATCCGGCTCTCGCTGCACGTGGGTGCCGACGAGGTGACCGTCCAGGCGCAGGACAACGGCGGCGGATTCCCGGCGCACACCGAGGGTGTCGGGGTGGGGCTGCGCTCGATGGCGGAGCGCGCCGAGGAGCTGGGCGGCACCTTCACCGCCGCCAACGATGTGAGCGGTGCGGTGGTGCGGGCGGTGCTTCCCCGGGCGGCCGCGGTCGAGCAGGCGGGCTGACCGGCGGGACGGCGGTCCCGGGCGCAGAGGGGACGCCCGGCCCATGCACTCGGGACGGGATCCGGGGGAGAGTCGTACCACAGGCCCGAACGGGTCTTCGGTCCACGGTCTCCCGGCCGTGCGGACGCCGAGGAGGAGACGAGATGGCAGCGACAGCAGGAGGACGGCTGACCACCGCACTCGCCGTGGTGGTGGTGGCCGTGGTGGCGGTACCTGTGGCCAGGCGGCTCGGACTGGGGCCGGTGCGCGGCTGCGGCGGCATCAACCAGCCCCCGTGCAAGGAGCCGGGGAAGGTGCGGGCGTCGGGCGGAGGAGGGGCCCTCGCCGCCGTGGTGGCGGCGGCGACCGAGACCGAGACCGATAGCGTCGGCGGCTGCGGCGGTGTCAACCAGCCGAAGTGCAAGTAGCCGCACCGCAGGGCGACTCGCCCGTCCACCACCCCGGTGGGCGGGCGAGTCGCCGATCGGCGTCCGGCCGGGGGTGCCAGGATCGGGCTGTCGGCCGTCGGGACCACCTGGGGAGATGTGCTGTGAGCGGACTGCGGGTCGTGGTGTTCGGCGCCTCGGGGATGGTCGGCCAGGGGGTGCTGCGGGAGTGCCTGCTGGACGACCGGGTGACGAGCGTGCTCGCGGTGGTCCGCTCCCCGCTCGGCCGCTCGCACCCCAAGCTGCGGGAGGCGGCGACCGCGGACTTCGCCGACCTGTCGCCGGTGCAGGACCGGCTGGGCGGCCTCGACGCGTGCTTCTACTGCCTGGGCGTCTCCTCGATCGGGATGGACGAGGGGCAGTACACCCGGATCTCGTACGACTACCCGATGGCGGCGGCCCGGCTGCTGCTCGAACTCAACCCGGGGCTGACCTTCGCGTACGTCACCGGGGAGGGCACCGACCGGACGGGGCGCTCGCGGGCGATGTGGGCGCGGGTCAAGGGGCGGGCCGAGAACGACCTGCTGGCGCTCGGGCCGGACACGTACATGTTCCGGCCGGCCTTCATCCAGCCGCTGTACGGGGCGCGCTCGCGGACCGGCTGGTACCGGGCCGGGTACGCGGTGACGGCGCCGCTGCTGCCGCTGCTGCGCAGGGTGCTGCCGGACCGGGTGACCACCACCGAGACGGTGGGTCGGGCGATGCTGGCGGTCGCGCTGCACGGGGACGCCGAGCACGTCCTGCCGACCCGGGAGATCAACCGGCTGGGGGCGTAGCCGGGGGCGGGGCGCGCGACCTGCCCTTGTGCCGGGGGCTCTTGACGAATGCTTTGCTTCACCCAATCATCATGGGCGCGTCAACTTTTGTTCGGCGCCGCGCCCGTACCCCAACCCGGACGCGGCGGCCCGGTCCTGTTCTGCCCCACCAGAATCTGGAGCCCCTCCATGTCCGAGCCCGCCGTGCGGCGTGCGATACGGCGATCCCGTGTCCGCCGCTCCGCCGTGGCCACCGTCGCGGTCGCCGCGGCAGCCGCCGCCACCTTCCTCGTCCCGGGCGGCGCCGCCGCCGGGACGACGACCCCTCAGGCCGCCGCGGCCGCACCGGACATCCCGGTGGCCAACGTCAAGGCGCACCTCGCCCAGCTGCAGTCCATAGCCACCGCCAACGGCGGCAACCGCGCCCACGGCCGGGCCGGCTACAAGGCCTCGGCGGACTACGTCAAGGGCAAGCTGGACGCGGCCGGCTTCACCACCGTGCTGCAGTCCTACACCTACAACGGCGCGACCAGCTGGAACGTGATCGCGGACTGGCCGGGCGGCGACACCGCGCACACCGTCATGGTCGGCGCGCACCTGGACTCGGTCACGGCCGGGCCGGGCATCAACGACGACGGCTCCGGTTCGGCCGGCATCCTGGAGACCGCACTGGCCGTCTCGCGGGCCGGTCTGCAGCCCGCCAAGCACCTGCGCTTCGGCTGGTGGGGGACCGAGGAGGCCGGCATGGTCGGCTCCAAGAACTACGTCAACAGCCTCTCCGGCGCCGACCGTTCGAAGATCGAGGCGTACCTCAACTTCGACATGATCGGCTCGCCGAACCCGGGCTACTTCGTCTACGACGACAACGCCGCGCTGGACACGCTGTTCAAGAACTACTTCAGCGGCCTGGGCGTCGCCACCGAGCCGGAGACCGAGGGCGACGGGCGTTCGGACCACTCGCCGTTCAAGAACGCGGGGATCGCCGTCGGCGGTCTGTTCAGCGGCGCCGACTACACCAAGACCAGCGCCCAGGCGGCGAAGTGGGGCGGGACGGCCGGCCAGGCCTTCGACCGCTGCTACCACTCCTCCTGCGACACCTCGGCGAACATCGACGACACCGTGCTGGACCGGATGAGCGACGCCATCGCGTACGGGATCTGGACGCTCGCCGCCGGCGGTGGCGGCACGCCGTCGCCGTCGCCCTCGCCGAGCACCCCGGGCGGCAACGTCTTCGAGAACACCACCGACGTGGCCGTGCCCGACGCGGGCGCGGCGGTGACCTCCTCGATCACCGTCAGCGGCCGCACCGGCAACGCCCCCGCCACCCTCCAGGTGGGGGTGGACATCAAGCACACCTGGCGCGGTGACCTGGTGGTCGACCTGGTCGCGCCGGACGGCTCCACGTACCGGCTGAAGAACTCCAGCGGCAACGACTCCGCCGACAACGTCATCACCACGTACACGGTGAACGCCTCCGGCGAGGTCGCCAACGGCACCTGGAAGCTGAAGGTCCAGGACGTCGCGGCGCAGGACACCGGCTACATCGACAGCTGGAAGCTGACCTTCTGACGGCGCCGCCAACGAACGGGGGCGGGGGCACCGGGACGATCCGGTGCCCCCGCCCCCGTGCCGTGCTACGCCTGCATCTCGTACGCGCCGCTGAGCGCCTCGACCCGGCCCCAGACCCGGGCCGCACGCTCGGTGTCGGCGACCGGGCGGCGGACGTGGGCGAGCGCCCAGGCGGCCTGCTCGTCGGTGGTGGAGGCCTTGCCGTGCAGCTCGGTGGCGTGCGCGGAGAAGTCCCGGACCAGCGCGTCGAAGACCTGGTCCAGCAGGTCCGCGTCCAGGCCGGTCAGCTCGGCCTGCTCCAGCACCAGCTGGCCGTAGACGACCAGCGCGAACAGCTGGCCGATCTCCAGCAGGAAGTCCAGGTCCTGCTGCTGCTCGGTGCTCGGCGCGTGGGCCAGCAGCAGGGCGCAGAAGCCGTCGGCCTGCTCGCGGAAGCGGGCGACGTTGGGGACGTGGGCGTGCGCGTCGTACGCGGTCCGCCAGTCGTGGAAGCGGATCGCGCCCAGCCCGCGGGCCGGGCCCTGGCGGAACAGGAACTCGTCGTCGGCGGCGTCCAGCCGGCTCGGCACCGGCGCGTACTCGGCCGGGTTGAACAGGTAGTTGCCCATGAACTTGAGGATCAGCGCCAGGTTGACGTGGACCGTGCCCTCCAGCTTCGGCAGGCCGCGGATGTCCTTGGCGGCCTTGTCGAAGTAGGTGTCCGCCTCGAAGCCCTTGGCCGCGATGACGTCCCACATCAGGTCGATGACCTTCTCGCCCTCGGTGGTGACCTTCATCTTGGTCATCGGGTTGAACAGCAGGTAGCGGCGGTCCTCGGGGGAGGCGGTGCGGAAGTAGTCCACGGCCCGGTCGCTGAACAGCTTCATCGCGACCAGACGGGCGTACGCGTCGGTCAGCTCGCGGCGTACGTGCGGGAAGTCGGTGACCTTCCTGCCGTACAGCACCCGGTTGTGGGCGTGCGTCACGGCCTCGTACATCGCGTGCTCGCAGATGCCGACCGACGCGGTGCACAGGTTGAACTTGCCGACGTTGACGGTGTTCAGCGCGGCGTCGAAGGCGGCCTTGCCGGTGTGCAGCACGTCCTCGGCCCGGACGGGGTACTCCTCCAGGCGGAACTCGCTGACGTACATCTGCGCGTTCACCACGTTCTTGACCAGGTGGTACGCCTCGTGGCGGCTGTCGGCGGCGAAGAAGACGTAGCCCTCGGGGCCGTCGACGTCCGAGCGGCGGCCGAAGACCGAGACCAGGCCGGCCACGTTGCCGTTGCCGATGTAGTACTTGGAGCCGGTCGCGGTGAAGCCGCCGTCGCCGTCCGGGGTGAGGATCATGTCGGTGGAGTAGATGTCGGCGCCGTGGCTGCGCTCCGACAGGCCGAAGGCCATCACGTGGCCCTCGGTGAGCAGCTTCGCGGCGCGGGCCCGGACGGCCTCGTTCTCGCTCTGCCAGACCGGGCCGAGGCCCAGGATGGTGACCTGCCAGGTGTACCAGTACCCCAGGCCGTAGAAGCCGAGGATCTCGTTCAGCTCCGCGTTGCGGGCGGTGTCCCAGCGCTTGTCGCCGTCGGCGGAGGCGGGCGTCAGGAACTCCGCGAACAGCCCCTCCTTGGCGGCGAACTCCAGGAAGTCCGAGTACCAGGTGCGGTCGATGTAGCTGTCGATCAGCGACTTCTTGCCGCGCGACTCGAACCAGTCCACGGTCGCGCGGAGCAGCCGGCGGGTCGGCTCGTCGAACTGCACGGG
This sequence comes from Kitasatospora sp. NPDC088346, assembly GCF_044740765.1. NCBI lineage: Bacteria > Bacillati > Actinomycetota > Actinomycetes > Kitasatosporales > Streptomycetaceae > Kitasatospora > Kitasatospora sp. NPDC088346. The sequence continues at coordinate 439,766 of NZ_JBIURH010000002.1, read as the reverse complement.
GTCGTAGCTGCGCGGGTTGAAGAGCATGGTGTCGTCCCTGGGGGTTGAGGGTCAGTGGGCTTCGGGCTCAGCGGGCGGCGAGGCGGTGCAGGGTGGCGAGCACGTCGTCCAGCCAGGCGAGGGTCATCCGCTCGTACTCGATGCCGCCGCGCAGCACCACGTGCTGGAGCTCCTGGCGGGCGTCGGGCTCGGCGTCGGCGGGGAAGTCGCGCTGCTCGCCGGCCAGGTAGCGGGCCAGCAGGGCGGCGTGCGACTCGCGGTGCCGTTCGACCTCGGAGACGAGCGCGGCGGGATCGTCGAAGGCGGCCGCCCGGATCTTCACGGCCAGCTCGTGCCGGACGGTCTCCGGTTCGACCGGCTCGCGCAGCCACGCGGAGAGCGCGGCCCGGCCGGGGCCGGCTGCCGAGTAGACCTTCTTGTCCGGTCGGCCGTCCTGGGCGACCTCTTCCGAGGCGATCCAGCCGTCGGTCTCCATCCGCCGCAGCACCCGGTAGATCTGCTGGTGGGTGGCGGTCCAGAAGCGGCCGATCGACCGGTCGAACCGGCGGGCCAGCTCGTAGCCGGAGCCGGGTCGCTCCAGCAGCGAGACGAGGATCGCGTGCTCCAGTGCCATACCCGCATCCTGCTATGCAACGAGTTGCATAGGCAACGGCGCCGCGCCGGGTTGAGACGCAGCTCACGCGGGACGGCCGGCGGACCCCGTCGAGCCCACATAGGTTTTTGATCGACATATGGCGGCCGTGGACCTATGCTGACGTCATGACAGACCGTCAAGTCCAGGAGCCGACCAGGCTCGTGCTCACCGCGCTGGCGGACGCCCCGCGCCACGGCTACGCGATCATCCAGGAGGTGCTGGCCATCTCCGAGGGACGCACCAGGCTGCGCACCGGCACCCTCTACACCGCGCTCGACCGGCTGCTCCAGCAGGGACTGGTCAGGGTCGAGAGCGAGGAGGTGGTCGGCGGCCGTCTGCGCCGTACCTTCGCCCTCACCGACCAGGGCCAGGACCTGCTGGCCGAGGAGACCCGACGACTGCGCCTCACCGTCACCGAGGCCGAACGCCGCCTGGGCCGCGCCCGGCTGCGCCTGAACGGAGCCAGCGCGTGAACCACCCGCACACCACCCCGCAGGCCGGCCGGCTGCTGATCGGCCTCTACCCGGCCCGCTACCGGACCGCCCACGGCGAGGACATCGCCGCCACCTTCACCGAGGCCGCCGAAGGCCTGAACGGCCGCGCACTGCTGCGCGAACGCCTCGACCTCGCCTCCCACGCGCTGCGCCTGCGGCTGCGGATCGGCGCCACCGACCCCGCCGGCCGGATGCTCGCCGGAGCCGCGCCGGTCGTGCTCGGGCTGGTGTCCGGCTTCTGCCTGTGGGCCCTGGTACCCCACCTGCCGGACCTGGTCCACCAGGTCCGGCACCCCTCCTGGGGCGGGGGGCGGACCATCGCGGTCGAGAGTCTGCTGCTCGCCGTGGCGCTGTACCTGCCGTGGATCTTCACCCTCGGCGCCGTCGCCGTCGGGCGCCCCCGGGCCGCCCGGGCGCTGACCCTGGGCGCGACCCTCACCTGGATGGCCCTCTCGACGGTGTTCGACCCGTGGATGAACCTCCTCTACGGCGGGGCGGCGTTCCTGGGTGGGCTCTGCGCGGTGCTGCTGCTCGCGCCGCCGACGCTCGTCGACCGCTCGGCGCGGGGCCGCTGGGAGGTGACCGCGGTGGCGATCTCCTTCGGCGCCCTGCTGACCCTCGCGCGCGACACCGGGCTCTCCGCCGCCATCCTCGGCAACACCTTCTTCAACACCTACATCTCCTGGCCCCTGCTGGCCGCGGCGGCCGCGGTGCTCGGCCACCTCGTGACCGGGCGGCCCGACCGGTACCGGGCGGCCGGTGCCGGCCTCGTCGGCGTGGTCTGGCTGCTCCCCGGCGTGATGGACGGACCGCGGTGGGTCCACTCCGTGGGCCGGCTGCTGGGCGCCTACCTGGTCCTGGTCGTCCTCGCGGTCGCACTGGCGGCGGGGGTCCGGGCGGTCCGCCGGGTGCGGCGGGCCGAACCCGCCGACCCGGTGGCCTGAGCACCCTGCGCCAGCCTCCCGCGGCCCGGCACAATGGCGGCGTGAGCGATGACGCGGAGCTGCTGCGGTGGCGGATGCACGCCCAGTTCGGCGGCCGGCCGGCCGGTGTCGCGGAGGCGGCCCGGCGCTGCGCCGGGGTCCAGGCCCAGGACGCCGGCGCGGTGCGGCTGGCGCTGCGGGCCCGCGGGGTCGCCGGACCGGGCGAGGTGGCGGCCGCGTACGAAGCCGGCGAGGTGGTCGCCACCTGGCTGATGCGCGGCACCCTGCACCTGGTGCCGGCCGGGGACGCCGCCGGGCTGGTGGCACTGTTCCGGGAACGCCGGCTGGCCGCCGGTGCCCGCCGCCGCCGGGAGCTCGGGCTGACCGAGGAGCTCTGCGCGCGGGCGCTGGCCGTCGCCCCCGCGCTGCTCGACCCGCCACCGAGCCGGGCGGCCCTGGTCGCGCGGCTGCGCGAGCACGGCGTCCCGGTCGAGCCGGCCGGGCAGGCCCCCGCCCACCTGATGGCCTTCCTCGCGGCGCACGGGGTGCTCTGCCGCGGGGCGGACGTCGCCCCGCGCGAACCCGGTCACCGGCCGGTGCCGCCGGGGCGCGAGGTCACCGCCGGGGATCTGGCCCGCGGCTACCTGCGGGCGTTCGGCCCGGCGGGGCCGGCGGACCTCGCGGCCTGGGCCGGGCTGGCCCCGGTGGACGCGCGGCGTGCCTTCGAGGCCGCGGGGGCGGTGGAGACGGCGCCGGGCCTGGCCGTGCTGCCCGGCGCCGCACCTCCGCCGTCCGGCCCGCCGCTGGTCCGGCTGCTCGGCCCGTACGACACGTACCTGCTCGGCTACCGCTCGCGGGACGTGATGCTGGACCCGGCGCGGACGAAGCTGGTCAACGCCGGGGGCGGGGTGGTCCGGCCGGTGCTGGTGGCGGACGGGCGGGTGCTCGGGACCTGGCGCCGGGCTGGCGGCGAGCTGCTGGTGGAGGCCTTCGGTCCGCTGCCGGCGGCCGTCCGGGCCGGGCTGGCGGAGGAGGCCGCGGCGGTGGGGGAGTTCAGGTCCGAGGCGCTGCCGCTGAGGGTCGCGGAAGTGTAGCCGAAAAATCGGACATAAGGGTCGAATAAGTGTCACATCGGGTCCATACTGGTAGTGACCATGCGCCTGCCAGTACCGATCGAGGAGGTGGTCCCGGTGTCGACCCAGTTGCCCATGGGCATGGAGCACCACCCGGACATCCTGGAATTGCGTGAGCACTACGAGCGGGCCGCGGCGACGCCGCGTGCCCAGGCGGTCGAGGCCCTGGCCATGCTGGCCGGCCTCTTCCTGGCGATCTCCCCGTGGGTGGTCGGCTTCTCCGGCTTCTCCGCGCTGACGATCAGCAACCTGGTCCTCGGGTTGGCCTTCACCGTCCTGATGGCGGGCTACGGCTCCGCGTACGAGCGCACCCACGCCCGCGCGTGGGCCTGCCTGGCCATCGGTGCCTGGACCTGTCTCGCCCCCTGGTGGACGGTGGGCAGTGAGGCCGTCTTCCGGACGATCCTCACCAACCTCGTCGTCGGCGGTCTGATGATCTGCCTGTCGCTCGGAGCGATCTCCATGGCCGGTTCCCCGATGCGCCGCGGTGGCGGCAGCTGAGTGAAATCCGTCCGGCCGGTGCGTGCATGGGCGCCGCACCGGCCGGATGCGCGTGCGCGGCCGGCGGCCCGGCGGTCAGGGCCGGGTCATCCGCAGCACGTCGAGGGCCTCGTCCAGCTGCTGCTCGGTGAGGTCGCCGCGGGTGACGTACCCGCGCTCCAGCACCACCTGGCGGATGGTCTTGCGCTCGGCCAGCGACTGCTTGGCCACCTTGGCGGCCTCCTCGTAGCCGATGTAGCGGTTCAGCGGCGTCACCACGGCCGGCGAGGACTCGGCGTACTCCCGGGCCCGTTCGGCGTTGGCGGTGATCCCCTCCACCGTCCGGTCGGCCAGCAGCCGGGCGCTGTTGGCCAGCAGCCGCACCGACTCCAGGACGTTGCGGGCGATCACCGGCAGCATCACGTTCAGCTCGAAGTTGCCGCCGGCCCCGGCCACCGTCACGGTCGTGTCGTTGCCGATCACCTGGGCGGCCACCATCAGGACCACCTCGGGCAGCACCGGGTTGACCTTGCCGGGCATGATCGACGAACCCGGCTGGAGATCCGGCAGGTTGATCTCGCCGAGGCCGGTGCGCGGGCCCGAGCCCATCCAGCGCAGATCGTTCGCGATCTTGGTGAAGCCGACCGCGACGGTCCGCAGCTGCCCGCTCAGCTCGACCAGGGCGTCCCGGGCGCCCTGCGCCTCGAAGTGGTCGCGGGCCTCGGTCAGCGGCAGCCCGGTGGTGCGGGCGACCTCGGCGATCACGGCCGCCGCGAAGCCGGGCGGCGTGTTGATGCCGGTGCCGACCGCCGTGCCGCCGAGCGGCAGTTCGGCGACCCGGGGCAGCGCCGAGCGCAGCCGCTCCACCCCGTACCGGACCTGCGCCGCGTAACCGCCGAACTCCTGGCCCAGGGTGACCGGGGTGGCGTCCATCAGGTGCGTCCGGCCGGCCTTCACCACGTCGGCGAACTCGGCCGACCGGCGCTCCAGCGCCTCGGCCAACCGCTCCAGGGCCGGGACGAGGTCCCCGGTGACGGCCGCCGTGGCGGCGATGTGGATCGAGGACGGGAAGACGTCGTTCGACGACTGGCTGGCGTTGACGTGGTCGTTGGGGTGCACCGGCCGGCCCAGCCGCTCGCCGGCCAGGGTCGCGATCACCTCGTTGGTGTTCATGTTGGACGAGGTGCCGGAACCGGTCTGGAAGACGTCCACCGGGAACTCCCCGTCCCAGTGGCCCTCCGCGACCTCGTACGCGGCCTGCTCGATCGCCTCCGCCGTCTCGCCGTCCAGCACGCCCAGTTCGGCGTTGACCCGCGCGGCGGCGGCCTTGATCCGGGCCAGCGCGGCGATGTGCGCCCGCTCCAGCCGCAGGCCGGAGACCGGGAAGTTCTCCACCGCCCGCTGCGTCTGCGCCTGCCACTTGGCGGCGGCCGGCACCCGCACCTCGCCCATCGAGTCGTGTTCGACCCGGAACCCGTCCTCAACACCCATCGTGTGACACCTCCTGCTCTCCCGAGCCGCACGGGCGGCCGCAATATTTCCGGTTCCGGCGCCCGGATCCGGGTCGGGTCTCCGGCGACCGGTTTCCGGCGTCCGGTTCCAGGTCCGGTCCCGGCCGGTCGGCGGGGCAACCCCCGGCCAGCGTCGCGGTGCGGGAGCATGGTGGGGTGACCGACACACCGGAACTGACCGAAGGTCCGGAGCCGGCCGGCCCGCCCGACCCGGCCGACCGCTACCGGGAGATCGCGGCCGAGCTGGCGCCCCACGGGGCCACCGCGGCGCAGATGTTCGGCATGCCCTGCCTGAAGGACCCGAACGGCAAGGCCTTCCTCGGCCTGCACCGGGGCGAGCTGGTCTGCCGGCTCGGGCGGGACACCCCGGCCTTCGCCGAGGCGCTGCGCCTGCCGGAGGCGCACCTGTTCGACCCGGCCGGCGGGCGGCCGATGAAGGACTGGGTCTGCCTGCCGGCCGGTTCGGCCGGGCACTGGGACAACTTCGCCGAAGCGGCTCTCCGCGCCGCGCGCTGACGGACCGTCGATTCTTCACTCGAAAGGATGAAGATCGATGCTTCGGTGTGCCACCGACCCGCTGCACCGCCCACGGACGGCCTAGCCTCGGCCCGGAATCCGGAAGATCCGACACGGGGCGGGCAGCTGTGGAGCGTCACCAGGACAAGGGACTGACCAGGCGCGAACTGGTCGCGGGCACCGCCGCGCTGGGCGTGGCCGGCTGGCTGCTCGGCGGCACCCTCGGGCCGGAGAGCGCGAACGCCGACGTCCCGCTGCCGCCCGCGCTGCCGGCCGGGGTGACGCCCTACCGCAGCGAGTACCGGAACTGGTCCGGCGAGGTCCGCGCCGACCAGCTGTGGACCTGCGCCCCCGAGACGCCCGCGCAGGTCGTCGAGCTCGCCGACTGGGCCCGCGCCAACGGCTGGCGGCTGCGCGCCCAGGGCCACCGCCACACCTGGGCCCCGCTCACCGTCCCGGACGGCACCCCCGCCGCCGCCCGGGTGCTGCTGCTGGACACCACCCGCCACCTCACCGCGCTCGGCCAGGTCGACGCGACGACCGTCCGCGCGCAGACCGGCGCGGACCTGGAGGCGCTGCTCGCCCACCTCGCCGACCGCGGCCTCGGCGTGGCCGCCTGCCCCGCCCCAGGCGAGCTGACCGTAGGAGGGGTGCTCGCGATCGGCGGCCACGGCACCGCCGTCCCGCCGGCCGGCGCGCAGCCGGTGCCCGGCCACGGCTACGGCACCCTCAGCAACCAGGTGGTCCGGTTCACCGCCGTCGTCCTCGACCCGGCCGCCGGACGGTACGTCCTGCGCAGCTTCGAGCGCACGGAGGCGGACGCCGCCGCGTTCCTCGTCCACCTCGGGCGGGCCTTCCTCACCGACGTCGACCTCCGGGTCGGCCAGGACCAGCGGCTGCGCTGCGTCAGCCGCCTCGACGTCCCGGCCGCCGAACTGCTCGCACCGCCCGGCGCCGGCGGCCGCAGCCTGGCGGGCCTGGTGGACGCCACCGGCCGGGTGGAGGTGATCTGGTACGCGTTCACCGAGCTGCCCTGGATCAAGCTCTGGAGCGCCGCACCGGCCCGGCCGGTCGCCGCCCGTGAGGTGCGCGAGCCGTACAACTACCCGTTCTCCGACCGGATCCCGGAGCCGGTCGCCCGGCTGGCCGGGCAGATCGCGGCCGGCGCCTGGGGCTCGGCGCCGCTGCTGGGACAGCTCCAGTACCTGGTGACCAAGATCGGCCTCACCGGCGACCTGACCGACCTGCTGCTCTCCGGAGGGGTGCTGCGCGACCTGCTGAGCGGCGACGCCCTGGTGCACCTGCTGGCCGGCGGGCTGCGCTCGGACCTGTGGGGGCCGTCGCGGACCCTGCTGCAGTACGTCCGCCCGAGCACCCTGCGGGTCACCGCCAACGGGTACGCGGTGCTCGCCCGCCGGGCCGATCTCCAGTGGGTGGTCGCCGAGTTCGCGGCCTACTACCGCGCGCTGCTGGCCCGGTACCGGGACCGCGGCGAGTTCCCGGTGAACGGCGGCGTGGAGATCCGGGTCACCGGTCTGGACGACCCGGCCCGCTCCGGCGTACCCGGCGCCCGGCCGCCGCTGCTCTCCGCGCTGCGCCCGCGCGCCGACCGGCCGGACTGGGACACCGCCGTCTGGCTGGACGTCCTCAGCCTCCCCGGAACCCCTGGACTGGCGGGCTTCTGCCGCGAGTTGGAGCAGTTCCTGTTCCGCACCTTCGACGGCACCCGGGCCGGGCTGCGGGTCGAGTGGTCCAAGGGCTGGGCGTACGGCGAGGACGCCGCCTGGACCGACGACGAGATGCTCGACCGGACCGTCCCGGCCTCGCTGGCCGAGGACGGCGGCTGGGCCGAGGCGGTCGCCGTCCTCGACCGGTACGACCCGGACCGGGTGTTCTCCAACGCGTTCCTGGACCGCCTGCTGCGCTGAGGCCTCGCCGCTACCGGCCCGCCCGTGCCGGCAGGGGCGCCGGGCGCTCGGCGGGCGCTGCGGCGTCGGCCGGGGCGGGGGAGGCCGGGGAGCGGCGGAGCAGGACGGCCACCAGCACGGCCGCGCCGGCCAGCGCGGCGGCGCCGCAGCGCAGGGCCAGGTGGAGGCCGTCGACGAACGCGGCGACGCCGGGGCCGTCCGGCGAGCCGGCGAGGGGGCCGGCCAGCCGGCTGGTGAGCACGGCTCCGAGGACCGCCACCCCGACAACCCCGCCGAGTTCGCGCAGGGTGTTGACGGTGGCGGAGGCCATCCCGGCCCGGGCCGGGTCGACGCGCTGCATGACCGTGATCGACACCGGCGTGAAGGTCATCCCCAGGCCGAGCCCCATGGCCAGCAGGACCCAGAGGTACTGCGGGTAGCGGGCCTGCTCGCCGTAGGCCGACAGGCCCGCGAGGGAGCCGGCGCACAGCGCCAGGCCGGCCACCAGGGGCAGCCGCGGTCCGTGGCGGGCGGTGAGGGCGCCCGACAGCGGTGCGGCGACGACGATCATCGCGGTCATCGGCAGCCCGGCGAGCCCGGCGTCCGAGGGGGACCAGCCCAGGACGTCCTGCATCAGCAGGGGCAGGAAGAAGGAGGTGCCGAAGATCCCGAAGCTCACCATGAAGCCGCTCACGGCGGCCGCGGCAAGCGCCGGATCCCGGAAGAACCGCAGGTCGAGCATGGGGTCGACGGTCCGCAGTTCGACCAGCACGAAGAGCGGCAGCAGCAGGGCCGCGGCGGCCGCGCAGGCCCGCACCCCGGGGTCGGTCCAGCCGTGGGCCGGCCCCTCGACGAGGGCGTAGACCAGGGCGCCGAGGCCGACCGCGGACAGCGCCTGCCCCGCGAGGTCCAGCCGGCGGGCCCGGCCGGTGAGCCGGGGCAGGGCCCGGGCGGCCAGCAGCAGTCCGGCGGCGCCGACCGGGACATTGATCCAGAACACACCGGACCAGCCGAAGGCCTCCACGACCGGACCGCCCACGACCGGGCCGACGGCCAGGCCGAGCGCGGAGACGCCGGACCAGAGGCCGACGGCCCGGGCCCGCTCCCGTTCGTCGGTGAAGACGTGCCGCAGGATCGACAGGCTGCCCGGGGTGAGCAGCGCGGCTCCCAGGCCCTGCAGCATCCGCGCGGCGACCAGCTGGCCGGTCGACCAGGACAGCCCGGCCGCCGCCGATCCCGCGGTGAACAGGGCCACGCCGATCAGGAAGATCCGCCTGCGGCCGTACCGGTCGCCGAGGGTGCCGCCGGTCAGCAGCAGCGCGGCGTAGACCAGGCTGTAGCCCTCGACGACCCACTGCAGGCCGTCGACGCCGGCGTGCAGCTGCTGCCCGATCCGGGGCAGCGCGTTGTTGACGACGACGTTGTCGAGCATCGCCATGAACATGGTGGCGCACAGCGTGGCGAGTACCAGCCCCTTGCGGCGGGGGGTCAACTCCTCCATCACTCTCCCTAACGGTGTTAGTCGGTGGTCGGGCAGGGCTAGAATGCCCCTAACGGTGTTAGGTGGCAAGTGGGATTTCCGACCGGGAGGCAGCAGATGGCGGACGACGACCCGGGCACGAGCCCGCAGCCGGGCCTGACCCGGGAGACGATCGCCCGGGCCGCCCTGCGGGTGCTGGAACGCGACGGCATCGACGGACTGTCGATGCGCAAGGTCGGCGCCGAGGTCGGCGTCAAGGCCGCCTCGCTCTACTGGCACGTGCGCAACAAGGAAGAGCTGCTGGACCTGCTCAGCGACGCGTTGATGGCCGACGCCGAGCCCCCGCCCCGCGAGGGCCCCTGGCGCGACCAGCTGCGCGCGTACGGCGAGCTCCACCGGCAGCACCTGCTGGGCAAGCGGGACGCGGCCAAGGTCGCCGCCGGCCGGCTGGCCCCGGGCCCGCACATCCTGCGCCTGATGGAGGACCAGCTCGGCCGGCTCCGCGAGGCCGGTTTCGCCGACGCCGACGCCGCGCTGATCAACCACCTGCTCGGCGTCTACGTGCAGGGCTTCGTCCTCCAGGAGCAGACCCCCCTCTCCGCCTCCGAGGCCATGGGGGCCGGGCGCCGCGAGGTCGCCGACGCGATCGGGGACCGGTTCCGCCGGCTGCCCGGGGCGGACTTCCCCAACCTCGTCGCCCTCGCCGACGACCTGACCGGGCCCACCATGGACGACCGGTTCACGTTCGGTCTCGAACGCCTCCTCGACGGCGTGGCCGCCCTGCTGCCCCGGCCCGGCCGCACCACCGCGCCGCAGACCGCGCCGCAGACCGCACCCCGGACCGCACCCCCGACCGAGAACGACAGGGAGACCACCCGACCGTGAGTGACCGCACCTACCGCGTCATCGTCCGAGGCGTCTTCGCCGACCTCGACGAGACCCGCCGCGCCGACCTGCTCGCCGCCGCCGACCGCCACGACATCCTCAACGCGCAGTTCACCGACGAGGGCACCCTCGTCTACGACCGCTCGCTGCGCACCTTCAGCTTCCGGTGCGTGGTCCGCCAGCCCGGCGACGGGGACGAGGAGACCGCGGTCGGGCACGCCTGCGACCGGGCCGCCGCCGACCTCGCCGGCCGCGGCGTCGGCCACGGCCCGCTGCGGGGCGCCGCCACCAGCCTGGACGACATGAAGATCCGCCGGCCGCGCCGCTGACCGCCGCTCACCGGCTCACCCGTTCGGCAGCGACAGCGACTTGTGGAAGAACGTGGTCGACCGCAGCACCCCGGCCGGGTCGGCGGCGTACCGCGGCACGGTGCCCAGCCTGGTCCAGCCGGCCGCCTCGTACAGCCGCTCGGCCGGGCTGCCGGTCTCGGTGTCCAGCAGCAGCAGGCCGATCCCGAGCCCGACGGCCTCGTGCTCGGCGTGCGCGAGCAGCGTCCGGCCCAGGCCCCGGCCGCGTGCCGCGCTGTGCACGACCAGCTTGGCCAGCTCGGCCCGGTGCCGGCCGTTCGGCATGGTGCTCAGCCGCAGCTGGACGGTGCCCAGCAGGCGGCCGGTCGCGGCGTCCCGGGCCGCCCAGAGCACGATCGAACCGTCCGTCACCCCCGCGGCGAGGCCCCGCCACCAGGCGGCGGCCTCGCCCGCGTCCGGCGGCGCCAGGAAGCCCACCGAGGAACCGCCGGCCACCGCGTCCGCCAGCAGCTCGCCGAGCTCCCCGGCGGCGGCCGCCAGCTCCCCGGCGCCCAGGCGGGCGACGGCGGGCGGGGCCGCGGCGGCAGGGACGGCCGGCTCGGTGGACAGCTCGGGCGCGGGCATGTCGGGCTCCAATCGTCGGTCGACTGTGGGCATCATCTCGTACCGGCCGGTATCGAGGTCGCGGCATACTCGTCGCCGCGGCCCCACCCCCGCCGCGCCGTCACCGTCCGAGGAGACCGCCATGGCCACCACCCCCGACCGCCTCGACCCGGCCGACCTGCTCGCCGTCGGCGACCTGCTCACCGACGAGGAGCGGCTGATCCGCGACACCGTGCGGAAGTTCACCGAGGACCGGATCCGCCCCGAGATCGGCGACTGGTTCGAGCGGGGCGTCTTCCCGGTACGCGAACTCGCCCCCGAACTCGGCCGGCTGGGCGTGCTCGGGATGCACCTCGACGGCTACGGCTGCACCGGCTCCACCGCGACCGAGTACGGCGTCGCCTGCATGGAACTGGAGGCCGCCGACTCCGGTCTGCGCAGCTTCGTCTCCGTGCAGGGATCGCTCGCGATGCGCTCCATCCACGCCTTCGGCTCCGAGGAGCAGAAGCAGCAGTGGCTCCCCGAGCTGGCCGCCGGCCGGGCGATCGGCTGCTTCGGCCTCACCGAACCTGACTTCGGCTCCGACCCGGCCAACATGCGCACCCGCGCCCGCCGCAAGGGCCAGGACTGGGTGCTCTCCGGCTCCAAGATGTGGATCACCAACGGCTCGGTCTCGGACGTCGCGGTGGTCTGGGCACAGACCGAGGACGGCGTGCGCGGCTTCCTCGTCCCCAGGGGCGCCTCCGGCTTCACCGCCAACGACGTGCACGGCAAGCTCTCGCTGCGCGCCTCGGTCACCAGCGAGCTGGTCCTCGACGAGGTGCTGCTGCCCGCCGACGCGATGCTGCCCGGCGTGCGCGGCCTGCGCGGCCCGCTCTCCTCGCTCAACGAGGCCCGGTACGGGATCCTCTGGGGCACCGTCGGCGCCGCCCGGGACTGCTACACCGCGGCGCTGGACTACGCGAAGTCCCGGATCCAGTTCGACCGGCCGATCGCCGGCTTCCAGCTGACCCAGCAGAAGCTGGTCGACATGATGCTGGAGGTGGAGAAGGCCTACCTGGTCGCGGTCCGGATCGGCCGGCTCAAGGACGAGGGCCGCAGCCTGCCCGCCCACGTCAGCTTCGGCAAGCTCAACAACGTCCGCACCGCGCTGGAGATCGCCCGCTCGGCCCGGACGATCCTCGGCGCCAACGGCGTCACCACCGCGTACTCGCCGCTGCGGCACGCCAACAACCTGGAGTCGGTGCTCACCTACGAGGGCACCTCGGAGATCCACACCCTGGTCCTCGGTGAGGCGATCACCGGTGAGGCCGCCTACCGCTGACGCCCCGGCGGGCCGGATATCCGGTGGTGGGCGCGGCGGACGGCTGGTTACGGTGGGTGGCGATCCACGAAGGAGAACCACACCGTGACCACCACGACCCTCTGGCGCCCCACCGGTCCCGCAGAGCTGGCGCTGGTCGAGGCCGCCGACTGGCGGGCCTGGCCACCGCGGCTCCCGGACCAGCCGATCTTCTACCCGGTGCTGAACGAGGACTACGCCGTCCGGATCGCCCGCGACTGGAACGTCCCGGCCTCCGGGGTCGGCTACGTCACCCGGTTCGAGGTGGAGACCGCCTTCCTGGCCCGCTACCCCGTCCGGCAGGCCGGCGGCGAGACGATCCTGGAGCTGTGGGTCCCCGCCGAGGAGCTCGCCGAGTTCAACCGGCACCTGGTCGGGCGGATCGAGGTCGTGCACGAGTTCCGCCCCGCGGCCGGGCCCTCCGGCGCCTGACCCGGGGCCGACCGGCCGGACGCGGACGGACCGCCGACTGCCCCACACCCCCGCCACGATCGGGGGCCCCGGGTTTCGCGGGACCGTCCGCGTGCGGTAGGACGGGGCGTAACCCCACGCGAAGGAGCTCCATGGCATCCCCATCCGTCGACGCCGACGGGGACCGATCGACCGACTCCGCCCCCATACCGGCGGCGACCACCGCACCGCCGAGCCCGACCACCGTCGTCGTGCTCGGTGGCCTCGCCGCACTGGGCCCCCTCACCCTCGACCTCTACATGCCGGCCCTGCCGGCGCTCACCTCCGACCTGCACTCCACCGTGCCGGCCGCCCAGCTGACCATCACCGCCTCGATGATCGGCCTGTCCCTCGGCCAGCTGCTGTTCGGCCCGCTGAGCGACCGGCTCGGCCGGCTGCGGCCGCTGACCGTCGGCCTGGTGGTCTACACCCTCGCCACCGTGGTCTGCGCCCTCGCCCCGTCGATGCCGGTGCTGATCGGCGCGCGGCTCGTCCAGGGCGTGGCCGGCTCGGCCGGCCTGGTGATCTCCCGGGCGATCGCCCGGGACCGCTACGAGGGCGTCGCGATGATCCGTTTCCTCGCCTCGCTCGGCATGATCTCCGGACTGGCCCCGATCTTCGCCCCGGTCGTCGGCGGCCAGATCCTGCGCCTCACCCCCTGGCGCGGGACCTTCGCCGTGCTCTCGGTGGTCGGCGCCGCGCTCACGCTGGGGGCGCTGTTCGTGCTCCGCGAGACGCTGCCGCCGGAGCGGCGGCACGCGGGCGGCCTCGCGGTCACCTTCCGCGCCATCGGCGGCCTGCTGAAGGACCGGCCGTTCCTCGGGTACGTGCTGACCAGCACCTTCGCCTTCGGGGCGCTGTTCGCCTACATCGGCGGCTCCTCGGTCGTCCTCCAGGGCGTCTACCACGTCTCCCCGCAGGCCTACAGCCTGATCTTCGCCACCAACTCGGTCGGCGTGGTGGCGTTCACCCAGCTGAACGGCCGGGTCCTGGCCGGGCGGTTCAGCCAGCCCGTGCTGATGCAGGCGGGGCTGGCCGCCGCCGGACTCGCCGGGGTGGCACTGATCGTCTTCACCACCGTCTGGGACGTCGGGCTGGCGGGCGTGTGGCCCGCGCTGTTCCTGCTGATGGCCGGTCAGGGCCTGATCCTGCCGAACTCGGCCGCCGGGGCGCTCACCATGGCCCCGCACGCGGCCGGCTCCGCCTCCGCCCTGCTCGGCACCAGCACCTTCCTGTGCGGCGCCGTCGTCGCGCCGCTGAGCAGCATCGGCGGCGAGCCCTCGGCCGTCGCGCTCGGCACCCTCGTGCTCGGCTGCGCCGTCCTGGCCGGGGGCGCGTACCTGCTGCTCTGCCGCCCCTGGGCGCGGCCCGAGCCGGTCGCGGACAGCCCGGCGGTCGCTTAGACCCTCCCGCCGGCCCGCACGGGGAAGCGTGTGCGGGCCGGCGGCGCCGGGGCGGGGATCAGGAGACGGTGAAGTCGTCCCCGTACACGCTGCCCTGTCCGAACCAGCCGTGCAGGTAGACGGTGACGGTGCCGGAGGCGCCGGTGGTGAACGGCACGCTCAGCCTGGTCCAGCCGGTGCCGGACGTCCAGCTGCTGGCCGTGGCACCGCCACTGACGCCGAGGAAGGCGTAGCTGCCCTGCACCCACGCGCTCAGGGTGTACCTGGTGTTCGGCGCGAGGGTCACGCTCTGGCCGCACTCGCCGGTCTGGCTCGCGGTGGCCGCCGCCTGGAGGGCCTTGGCACCACTGTGCACCGGGGTGGAGACCACGGCGCCGCCGCTCTGGCAGGTCCACGGGCTCAGACTGCCGCTCTCCAGACCGCCGTTGACGAGGCCGGTCCCGCCGGAGGCGTTGACGGTCAGGGTGTAGGTGGCGGTGTGGCTGCCGGAGGGGGCGGTGCCGGTGACGGTGAGCGGGTAGCTGCCGGGGGTGGTGGCGGCTGTGGTGGTGATGTTCAGCGCGGCGCTGGTGCCGGCGGTCACGGAGGAGGCGCTCAGGGTGGCGGTGACGCCGGCCGGTGCGCCGGTGACGGCGAGGTTGACGGTCTGGGCCGTGCCCGAGGTGACGGCGGTGGTGACCGTCGCGGCGGCCGAACCGCCGGGGTTCACGGCGCCGCCGGCGGGCGCGAGACCGACCGAGAAGTCGTTGGTGCTCTGGCCGCCGCCGGTGAACGGCGCGAAGATCCGCGAGAAGTCCCAGGTGCCCTGGTTGATCCCGGAGCAGCTGTCGGAGCCCGCGGTGCCGGGGCAGCCGCCGTTGTCGCGTTGCAGCGCCCAGAAGGACAGCGTGTTGATGCCCTTGCTCGTGGCCCAGTTGTAGACGTTGGTGGCGTCGGCCAGGGTGAAGGTCTCGGCCGGGCCGAAGTCGTCGATGCCCAGCATCTCGATGATGCCGATCGAACCCCACAGCTGCGCGGGCGTCTTGGCCGGGTAGAGCTTGGCCAGCTGGTTGTAGAGCCCGGTGGTGGCGGTCTTGGTGTCCTCGCCCATGGTGTGGGCGGCGTTGTCGTAGTAGTCGAAGGTCATCTGGTTGACGACGTCGATCCGGGCGTTGTTCTGCACGGCGTTCTTGAGCACGGCGAGGCCGCTGGCGGCGAGCCCGCTGGTGGTGGTCGGCAGCGTGTACGAGAACTGGACGGAGCGCCCGTTGGCGGCGGCCCAGTCCTGCACCAGCTTGATCGCCTTGTTGCGGCGGTCGATGCCGGCCGTGTTGGTGAGCGAGTTGTCCTCGATGTCGAGGTCGATCCGGCTGATGTCGTAGGTGGTGACCACCTTCTCGAAGGCTGCGGCGATGGCGTTCACGTCGGTGCAGCTGTCGGCGAGTTCGGTGCCGGTGTTGTCGGCCGTGTAGCCGCCGAAGGACGGGATGACGTCGCCGCCGTCGGCCTTGATGGTGGCGATCTCGCTGCCGAAGACGGCCGAGGAGACCGGCATCCCGGTGTCGCCGTTCCAGTACGGCGTGCAGGAGCCCTTGCCGGCGGTCTGGAGGAAGGCCATGGTGAGGTGCTTGGCGCCGGACTGGGCGGCCAGGGTGGCCGGGTTGGCGCCGGTCCAGGCCTCGAAGTACGGGGCGAAGACGTGCTGCGGCAGCGGGGTGGCCGCGTGCGCGGTGCCGCCGCCGGCGACCAGCAGGCTCGCCGAGGCGGCCACGGTGGCACAGGTGGTCAGCAGGGCCTGGATCGATCTGTACAGGCGCATGGATGCTCCAACAGACAGGAAGGAAGGCCGCCGGCCCGGACCTGGGCGCGGCGGTGACTGCCGCCGCGGCGGCAGGTACGACTGGGGTGGTGCGGCGGTGCACGACAGCACAGCCGGCCGGTGGTCACACCCCCACGATGCGTCCCGGTCGGAAGACCACCGCCTATGTTTGGACTAGACCAGTCGTCTGTCAAGGGTCCTAACAGTTCGTCAGCGTAGCGTCCGGGGCCGGTGTCCCGCGCGGAGATCACGCTTGCCGAGCGCGCCGCCGATCCGAGATGATCGCTCCCATGTACGACTTCGGCCGGGAGGGCGGCCCCCGCCCACGCCGATGAGCCCCGCGCCGCCGTTCGGGGAGAACGGCAGGCCGGGGCTCTGTGTCGGTCCGTGACCGCGGTGCCGTCGGGCACGGCGCGGCGGGCCGGTCCCGCGGGCCCGGTGCCCGGCGCGCGGTTCCGCCGACCACTCCCGGGCCGGACGCCGGGGGGCGCCCGACCCGGGAGTCGTTCCACCGCCGGGACCGGCGGCGAAGGGGATCAGCCGAGGTTGTTGGCCTTCAGCCAGTCCTTGGCGACCTTCTGCGGGTCCTCCTTGTCCACCGCGACCTTGGTCATCAGGGCGGTCAGCCCGACGGTGTCCAGCTTGGCGGAGACGGCGTTCAGCGCGGCGGTCGAGGTCGCGTCCACGCCGGCCTTGTTGACCAGCGGGGTGACGTTCTGCGAGCTGAAGACGTTCTTCGGGTCGGCCAGCGGGACCAGCTTGAACTGGACGATCCGCGGGTCGGTGGTGAACACGTTGCCGACCTGGATGCCGCTGTCCTTGAGGGCGTTGGCGGTGGTGTCGGCGGTGGGCTTCCACTCCTTGAAGGTCAGCCCGTAGGCGTCCTTGAACTGCTGCTCACGGCGCGACTTGAACTCCGGCGGGCCGCCGATGGTGAACTCGCCGGCCTTGGCGGCCAGGTCCGCGATGCTCTTGAGCTGGTACTTGTCCGCGGTCTCCTGGCTGACGGTGAGCGAGTCCTTGTCCTCGGCCGCCGCGGAGTCCAGCACCGCCAGCTCGGCGGGCAGCTTCTGCAGCAGCGCGGCGTTGACGTCCTGGGTGCCGGTGGCGGTCGCCTTCGGGTCCAGGTAGCCGAGCAGGGCGCCGTTGTACTCCGGCAGCACCGTCAGGCTGCCGCTCTGCAGCTGCCCGTACAGCACCTCGCGGCTGCCGATGTTGAACTTCTCCTCGACCTTCACGCCCTTGGCCTTGAGGGCCTGCGAGTAGATCGAGGCGAGCAGCACGTTCTCCGGGAAGTTGGCCGAGCCGACCACCACGGTCTTCCCGCCGGACGCCGGGGCGCCGCCGCTGGGCGCCGCCAGCGGGTCGCCGCCGCCCGAGGAGCTGCAGGCCGCGGCGCCCAGCACGATCGCGGCGGCGGTGAGGGTGGTGACCAGACGGGACTTCATAGGGCTTCCTCAGGGGTGGTGGCGGACCGCCGGACGCGGCGGGCGCCGGGCGGCAGGGTGAGACGGATCAGCAGGGCGAACACCAGCTGGGTGGCCACGGCCAGCAGCACCACCAGCAGGGCGCCGCCGAGCGTGGTCGGGAAGTTGCGGGTGGCGAGCCCGTCGATGACGTACCGGCCGAGCCCGCCGAGACCGACGTACGCGGCCACCGTGGCCGTCGCGATCACCTGGACGGCGGCGGTGCGCAGGCCCGCCAGCACCGTCGGCAGCGCGGCCGGGACACACACCCCGAACAGCACCTGGCGGTGGGTCAGCCCGATCCCGCGGGCCGCGTCGCGGACCTCCGGGTCGGTGCCGGCGATGCCCTCCGCGGTGGCCACCAGGAGCGGCGGTGCCGCCAGCGCGACCAGCGGCACCAGCACGGCGAGGTCGTCGACCCCGGCCAGCAGCACGGCCAGGGTCACCAGGCCCAGGGTGGGCAGCGCCCGGGCGACGCCGGTGAGCGCGGTGACCACGAAGGTGCCGCGCCCGGTGTAGCCGATCAGCAGACCGACCGGGACGGCGAGGACCGCCGCGAGCACCAGGGCCTCGCCCGAGATCACCAGGTGCTCGGCGATCCGGTGGGCGATCGCGTCGGGGCCGCTGCGGTGGTCGGGGGCGGTGAAGAAGGTGGTGAGCCAGTCGAACCAGTTCATCGGCCGGCCCCCGCCCGCCGGGTCGCCCACGGGGCGAGCAGCCGCCGGGCCAGTACCAGCAGCAGGTCCGTGACCAGCGCGAGCAGCGCCACCAGCACGATCCCGGCGACGATCGGCGTCGGGAAGGTCCGCTGGAATCCGTCGATGAACAGGTAGCCGAGACCGCCCCGGCCGACCAGCGCGCCGACCGCCGTCAGCGAGATGGACGCGACCGCCGCCACCCGCAGGCCGGCCGCCAGGAACGGCACCGCGGCGGGCAGTTCGACGGCCGTCAGCCGGTGCCAGTGGCCGTACCCCATCGCGGTGGCCGCCTGCCGGACGGCCTCGGGCACCGCGCGCAGCCCGTCCACCGTGGTCGGCAGCAGCACGGCGATCGCGTAGAAGGTGAGCGGGACCATCACCGTCGCCCGGGTCGCCAGGCCGGTGTACGGGATCAGCACCACGAACACGGCCAGCGAGGGCAGCGCGTACACCACGTTGAACAGGCCGGCCAGCGGCTGGTACAGCTTCGGCCAGCGGGTGCAGGCGAGGCCCAGCGGGACGGCCACCAGGGCACCGATCAGCACCGGGACGAGGGCGATCACGGCGTGGTCCAGGGTGAGGCCCCAGAGGTAGCCGAGATGGTCGCCGATCCACGTCCAGCGGACCAGGGGTTCACCGTCCACCGGGCGCCGCCTCGTGCTCGGCGGCCGACCGGTCGGTGGTGTCGGGCCCGGCGGGTGCGGCAGGCGTGGCGGGAGCGGCGGGCGTGGTGGGAGCGGCGGGCGTGGTGGCGGGCCCGGTGGCGGCCAGGACCGTCGCCCGGTCCGCGAGGCCGGTGGCCCGGCCGCTGTCGTCCACCGCGACGGCCGCGCCGGCGGGGGAGAGCACCGCGGCGTCCAGCGCGCTGCGCAGGGTGTCCCGGCCGGGGTGGAAGGCGGGCGCCGGACGCAGGTCGCCGCCGTCCGGGGAGCGCCAGCCGGCCGGCCGGCCGTCCCCGTCCAGGGCCAGCTGCCAGCCGCCCGGACGGTGGGTCACCGGCTCCAGGCCGAGACCGGCGGCCGGCCGCAGCCCGAGGCCGCGCAGCCCGCGGTCGCGGCCCAGGAAGGCCGCCACACCGGCGTCGGCCGGGGCGGTGAGGAGGGTGTGCGGATCGGCCAGCTGGGCGATCTCGCCGTGCTCGCGGAGCACCACCACCTGGTCGCCCAGGCGGACGGCCTCCTCGATGTCGTGCGTGACGAACAGCACCGTCTTGTTCAGCTCCGACTGCAGGCGCAGCAACTCCTCCTGCAACCCGGCCCGCACCACCGGGTCGACCGCGCTGAACGGCTCGTCCATCAGCAGGACGGGCGGGTCGGCGGCGAGCGCCCTGGCCACCCCGACCCGCTGCTGCTGCCCGCCCGACAACTGGTACGGGTAGCGGGCGCCCGCCTCCGGCGGCAGTCCGACCAGCTCCAGCAACTCCTGCGCGCGGGCCCGGGAGCGCCTGCGGTCCCAGCCGAGCACCCGCGGCACCGTGGCGATGTTGTCCAGCACCCGCCGGTGCGGGAACAGGCCGGCCTGCT
This sequence comes from Kitasatospora sp. NPDC088346, assembly GCF_044740765.1. Classification (NCBI taxonomy): domain Bacteria; kingdom Bacillati; phylum Actinomycetota; class Actinomycetes; order Kitasatosporales; family Streptomycetaceae; genus Kitasatospora; species Kitasatospora sp. NPDC088346. The sequence continues at coordinate 420,212 of NZ_JBIURH010000002.1, read as the reverse complement.
GGATCACGTACCCGATGCCGCGGCGCAGCCGGGCCGCGTCCCGCTCGGCGACGTCGACACCGTCCAGCAGCACCCGGCCGGAGGTCGGCTCGACCATCCGGTTGACCATCCGCAGGATCGTGGTCTTGCCGCAGCCGGACGGACCGACCAGGACCGTTATTCGCCCCGCGGGGACGTCGAGGTCAAGGCCTCCGACGGCGACCGTGCCGTCGGGGTGGCGCTTGGCGGCGCCGTCGAATCTGATCACAGGGTTGGTCCTCAGCGATGGCCGTACGGTGGAATCGAACAACTGTCGAACGGTAAGTCAGCCATGCTGCTGCCCGCACCCGGGTCGGCGCAAACCTTGATCCGCCGGACGGGTCGGCAGCCCGGCCGCCGCCCAGGCGACGAACCCGCCGTCCAGGTCCGTGGCCCGGTGCAGGCCCAGCTCCCGCAGACTCGCGGCCGCCAGACTCGACGCGTACCCCTCCGAGCAGACCACGATCACCTCGATCCCGCTGCCGGTCGCCTCGGGAATCCGGTGACTGCCCGCCGGGTCGAGCCGCCATTCCAGCACATTGCGCTCGATGATCAGCGAATCGGGGATCTCACCCTCACGGACACGCTGCGCGGCCGGACGGATGTCCACCAGCAGCGCACCCCGGGCCGCCGCCTCCTGAGCCTCCGTCGGGCCCGGCCGGTGCACACCCACCCGCGAGCGCGCCACCAGCGCGTCCACGCCGGTCGCCACCTCCGCCCGCCGGCCGTCCTGACGGCTCACCACTGCTCCGGCCCTTCCACCGCGGTCCGCACCAGGCCACCGGCCCGCAGCTCGTAGCGGGACATCCCGCCCAGCGGCGGCGAGTACGCATGGATCGTCACCGCCGGACCCGCACCCGTGTTGCGCACGTCGTGCAGGTACTCCGGACCGAACGCGCGCTCCGTACCACGACCCAGACGCCGGATCAGCAACTGCTGCTCAGGCCCGCCGAGCGACAGCTCCTCCAACTCGCCGAGCGCCACCGTGAACGCCCCGCGCGACCCGCCGTGGTCGTGGAACCCGGTCGACTGCCCCGGCAGCCAGCTGATCAGCCACACCTCGTGGTCCGCGTCCGCGGCCAGCCGTTCGTACCAGCGGTCGTCGCCGGCCAGCCGGACCCGGTGCAGCCACTCCTGCGGCCGCTCGGCCAGCTTGCGGACGACCGCCCGCAGCGCGTCCGGGGACAGCGGCGGCCGGGCGGACCGCGACTGCGGTGCCTGCGGGGATGTCTGCGGGGGCGTCTGCGGGGGTGCCGGAACGAGACTCACAACACTCATCGGAAGTCCTCAACGAGCCGAAGGGACGGCGGCACCCCTGCGCGACAACAGCACGGGACACCGACCGCAAGGACGGGCGAAGCGTCAGTGGAACAGGGCCCCGGAGAACGGCACAGGGCGGGAACGAACGGTCAGCGGGCACACATGTCGCTCGCCTGGCGTCGCAGATCGACGTGCAGGCGGCAGACCAGAGCGGTGCCGGGCTTCATGCGCCGAATCGTTCACGAAAGCCCCCACCGAGTCAAGCCGGGTCCACCCTCCGGACCAGCCCGTCGTCCATCCGCCGCCGTAGCGCGGCGACCCGCTGGCGGACCATCGTCACCTGATCCCCGAGACCGTCCCGCTGTCGGGCCACCCGGAAGGAGAGCTGGCCGTCGTGGCGCCGGTACCGGAGGGTGTCGGCGCCCACGTACACGCCTGGACGGACGGCCGACACCGCCATCAACAGCGCCGTGTCGTCCATCCCCCACAGCGCCGGCCACCCACCGAACTCCAGCAGTACCGAGCGCCGCCACATCACCCCGGCCGGGTGCAGCGGTACGGAGTAGGCCGACGGTTCGGTCCGCCAGCGCAGGTACACCTCGCCGGGCGCGAGCAGGCCCGGTCGGAGGTCCAGGGCGACGGACACCAGGGAGCCGTCCGGGAGCAGATCCCTGGCGTCGCCGACGGCATAGGCGGCGTCGGGTCGCGCCCGCAGCGCATCGGCCAGCAGGGTCAGCGCGTCCGGCTCCAGCTCGTCGTCCGCGTCCAGGTTCTGCACCAGCTCGCCCCGGCAGCGGGCGAGTCCCCGGTTGCGGGCCTCGGCGGGCCCGTACCCGCCCGGCCGTGCACTGCCGCCGACGCTCAACAGCCCGCCGGCGCGGGCCGCCAGCAGGGAGGGCGGCAGCACGGGCACGGGGCCGTCGAACTGCAGCACCCACTCCCAGTCCGTGCCGTGCTGCGCCTCCAGCGAGGCGAGGGCGTCCGGAAGGGTGCCGGCCCGGTCCGTCCGGCAGGCGGTGAGCACGGAGACGGCGGGCACGGAGACGGCGGGCACGGAGAGGGTGGGGGCCGGCCCGGTCGGCGCGCCGGGACGGCCGTCGCGTGCGCGCATGGCTCCCCCGGCTCGGCAGGTCGACGCGGTCGATTCTACGTTCGACGCTCGACCCGGCTCCCGACCGGTCCTCCGTGCGGTGCGGGGTGCCCGGAACGACCGTAGACCCGCCCCCGGGGAAGGGCAGGTCTACGGTGTCTGAGGGTGGGGGTGCGGGGGGTGTCAGTTGTCTTCGGTGGCGTTCTGGTCGGCTTCGGCGGCTGCGCTCTCGGCGGCGTCCAGTTTCTGCTGGAGGTCGGAGAGTTGGGAGTCGTCGAGGGTGGCCGAGGGGGCTGCCTGGTGGGGGGCGGCGGGGTGCGGGCCGCAGGCGGTGAGGAGGAGGGCGGTCGTGAGGGCCGCTGTCGCCAGGAGGGCCGTGGTGCGTCGGGTCACCGGTGGGTCACTTGCCGGTGGAGGGGCTCTGGGTGCCGCACCAGGCGGCGACGGCCTTGAGGTCGTTCTGCCGGGTCTGCAGGGTGGTGACCAGGCTCTTGCGGAAGGTCAGCCGGTCGTTCAGGTAGGTCTGGATCTCGGTGTGGCCGGCGGACTTGGCGTTGTTCACGCGCTGCTCCAGCCGGGCGACCGAACCGACGGTGCCGGCGTCGCCGTTGAGCCGCTCCAGGGCCTTGGTGACGCGCTCCTCGGTCTTCGGGAGGCGCTTGCAGATGGCCTTGGCGCCGTCGCCCTTGGGCGTCGGTGCGGCCTGGGCGGGGGCTGCCGCGAGCAGGGCGCCCGCGACGGCGAGCGAGGCGACGGCGGCCGTGGTGGCCTTGCGGTTGACGAGCACGGTGGCCTCTTCTCCGGTTCGCGGACGTCGGTGGTTCCCGACTCGGCAGGAGCGTAGGGGCCGTTCTTGTGGATTCCCTGTGGAAGTCGCCGCGCGGCTGCGGGGGTTCAGCCGGAGAGCCAGTCGCGGCGCGGCGGCAGCGGGTCGGCGGGTCCGGTGACGTGGGGGAGCGGGAGGCGGACGGTGAGACGGCAGCCGTGGCCGTCGGGGGCGTCGCCGATGGTGACGGTGCCGCGGTGCAGGGCGGCCTGCTGGGCGACCAGGGTCAGGCCGAGGCCGGAGCCGGGGCTGTCGTGGCGGCGGTGGAAGCGCTGGAAGACGGTGGCGCGGTCGGCGGCGGGGATGCCGGGGCCGCGGTCGTCGACGGTGAGGACGGCCCAGCCGTCCTCGGCCCGTAGGCTCAGCCGGATGTGGGCGGCCTCGCCGGGCCGGTGACCGTGCAGGGCGGCGTTGCCGAGCAGGTTGGCGAGCATGATCCGCAGCCCGGACTCCCATCCGAACACCCGGAGCCCGCCGGGGAGTTCGGCGTGGATGGTGGCGGCGGGGTGGCGCCGGGCGGCTTCGGCGACCTCGGCGTCGACCAGCTCGGCCAGGTCGGCGGAGCTGAACGCGGAGACCTCCACGAGGTCGCCCCGGGCGAGGGTGTGCAGGGCGGTGAGCAGTTCCAGCAGCCGGGCGTGGTCCTGCTGGAGTTCCTGGACGACCTCGGTGTGTTCGGCGCGCGGCAGGTCGGGGTGGGCGGCGAGGACGTCGAGGTTGGTGCGCATGCTCATCAGCGGGGTGCGCAGTTCGTGGGAGGCGGCGGAGGAGAACGACCGGGCGGTGTCCAGGGCCTGGGCGGTGCGGGCGGCCTGTTCGTCGTAGCGGGAGAGCACCAGGCCGAGGGCGGAGGCGAGTTCGTCCACCTCGACGGTGCCGGTGCGGCCGTGGGTGAAGGCGGCGGCGCCGGCGCCCGGGTCGAGGGCGGCGGCCCGGCGGCTGAGCCGCCGCAGCGGGGCGGTCCCGCGTTCGGCGACGGCGAGGGCGATCAGTCCGGAGACCGGCGCGGAGAGGAGGGCTATCAGCAGGACCCGCCGGCGGACGGCCGCCAGCTGGGGGTTGGTCGCCGGGACGGGGGCGAGCAGCCAGAGCGTGCCCGGGGCCGCGCCGTCGATCCGGACGGTGAGCACCCGCCAGGCCTGGCCGTCGCCGCGTACGGTGACGGGGCCGCCGGCCCGGGTGGGCAGCCGGGCCGGGTCGGTGGGCTGCGGGCCCATCGCGACCAGGACGTCGCCGTCCTGGGAGGAGAGCCGCACGCCGGCGTCGAGGGCCTCGTTGATGACCTTGCGCTGCTGGTTCTGCTCGGACTTGGGCCGGCCGCGGCGGTCGGCGGCGAGCATGGTGCGGACGCTCGGCAGCACGGCGGCGGCGCGGTCGGTGAGGACGGAGTCCTCCTGGCGGTGCAGGTCGCGGTTGACCAGGGGGAGCAGCAGCAGGCCGAAGGCGACCACCAGCAGCGGGACCAGGACGGTCACCCACAGGGCGATCCGGGTGGACAGCCGGATGCCGGGCCGCCTCGTGCCGCCCCGTGTCGTGCCGGGCCGCCTCATGCCCTCCCGCCGTTCGGCGGGAGCCGCAGGACGAAGCCGACCCCGCGCACGGTGTGGATGGTCCTGGGCCGGCCGCCCTCCTCCAGCTTGCGGCGCAGGTAGCTGATGAAGGTGTCGACGGCGTCGCTGCGGACCTCGAAGTCGTAGCCCCAGACCCGGTCGAGCAGCTGGTCCCGGCGGAGCACGATGCCGACGTTCCGGGCGAGGTGGGTGAGGAGTTCGAACTCGCGTCGGGTGAGGCGCAGTTCGCAGTCGTCCCAGCGGGCCTGCCGGGTGGCCGGGTCGATCGTGAGGGGGCCGACCCGCAGCAGGTCGCCGGGGGCGGCGGGGCGGCGGCGCAGCAGCGCGTGCAGCCGCAGGACGAGCTCCTCCAGGGCGAACGGCTTGACCAGGTAGTCGTCCGCGCCGGCCTGGAGGCCGGCCACCCGGTCGGCGGTCTCGTCCAGGGCGGAGAGCATCAGGACCGGGGTGTCGTCCCGGGCGGCGCGCAGGGTCCGGCAGACCTCGGTGCCGCTCAGGCCGGGCATCGACACGTCCAGCACCAGCACGTCGGCCGGCGTCTCGGCGAGCAGCCGCAGGGCGGCCCGGCCGTCCTCGGCGAGCAGCACGGTGAAGCCGCTCAGCCGCAGTCCGCGTTCCAGCGAGCGGCGGATGGCGGCGTCGTCGTCCACCACCAGGACCCGGCCGGCCGTCGCGTTCCCGTCCATCGGGGCCTCCTCCCGTCCGGGCCAGACCCTCTCATGTCCGGGTGACGGCGGGTGGACCGGGTTCCGGTCGCCGCAACCGCCGGGGGCGGGTCCGGCGTCCTGCGGGGTGAGGCGGACGGGGTTCGCTCCGCCGGACGAAGGGCAGGACAGAGGGCATGGGCATAGTCAGCTGGATCATTCTCGGCCTGGTCGCCGGGGCCATCGCGAAGTTCCTGCTGCCGGGCAAGGACCCGGGCGGCTTGATCGTCACCACCCTGATCGGCATCGCCGGCTCGTTCGTGGGCGGCTGGCTGTCCTCGAAGGTCCTGGACAAGCCGATCTCCAAGAACTTCTTCGACCTCCCCACCTGGGGGTCCGCGATCGTCGGCGCCCTGGTGCTGCTGATCGCCTATCGGATCCTGTTCGGGAAGTCGCGCGACTGACGGGGACGCGAGCGGCGGGACGCGACTGACGGGGACACCGGCGTCGGGACGCGAGCAGGGCGGGCCGGGCCGCAGCCGTACGATCGGCGGCGGCCCGGCCCGTCGTGGTGTCAGCGGGGCAGTGGCAGGCCCGGAAGTTCCTCGCGGGCGTCGAGCCAGGCGGCCGGCACCCCGGCGAGTCCGGTCCGCGCGGCGGTGACGCCGGCGGCGATGGCGCAGGTGGTGTCCATGTCGCCCCAGCCGCCGAGGGTCTGCCAGAGGGTCTCGGGCAGGGAGTCCAGCTGCCCGGCGGCGGACCAGAGGGCGAACGGCACGGTGTCCTGGGCGGACATCAGCGAGCCCGAGCCGAGGACCACGGCCGCGTGCCGCACGGACGTTCCGGCCGGGAGCCGGGCGGCCGTCCGCAGGCCCGAGCGGACCTCGCCGTCCGGCAGCCGGTCGCCGACGCGGGTGAGGAGCTCCACCCGCTCCGGGGCGGGCCCGCCGCGGCTCGCGGCGGCGAGCGCGGCCGCGAGCGCGACGGCGACCGCACCGGCCGCCGCCTCCGGGTTGAAGTGGGTGGTCAGGGCGGCCAGTTCGGCCTGCTCGGCGACGGTGTCCAGGTCGTCCGCGAACCAGGCGCCCAGCGGCGCGATCCGCATCGCCGCGCCGTTTCCGTGCGAGCCCCGGCCGCCGAACATCGACGAGGTCACCTCGCGCCAGTCGGCGCCCCGGTGGATCTCCCGCAGTACGCGGTGCATCGACGGTCCGTACTTGCGGCCGGGCTCGGCCGTGTACCCGGCGGCGAACGCGGCGGCCAGCCCGTCCTGCCGGACCTCGCCGTGCTCGGTCAGGTGCCGGAACAGGGTCAGCGCCATGGCGGTGTCGTCGGTCCAGTGCCAGGGCGCCCGGCGCGGGATCCGGGCCCGGTACTCGGCGGAGGCCTCGTCCACCCGCGGCGAGAACCAGCGGTCGCCGAAGGCGTCGCCGAGGGCCAGTCCCTGGAGACTGTCGAGCGCGGGGGTCGGGGGCGGCATGTCTTCCTCCTGGTGAGAACAACTTCCGCGGCCATTCTCGGGCCCGGCCGCCCCCGGACGCGAGGGGTTTACGCGCCCGGGGGCACCGGACCCACCCGTCCCAGGGCCGCGGGAAAGGGCGCTGACCTGGCACGTAGGGTGTCCGGCATGACCGCTGCCCACCACCACGCCTGTTCCTGCTGCGCCGAGCCGCAGGACGGGCCGCCGCTGTCGTACGGCTCCCCGGCCCCGGTGAACTGGAAGCGCCGATACGCCTGGCGGCGCGACAGCGAGCTGACCGCGGACCAGTGCGTGGTGAAGGGCCGGCACTTCTACGTCCACGGGCTGATCGAGATCCCGGTCCGCGACACCGGGGACACCTTCTCCTGGGGCGTGTGGGTCTCGCTGAGCGAGGCGAACTTCGGACGGACCTGCGACCTGTGGGAGGACCCGGCGCGCGAGCAGGAGCCCCCGTACTTCGGCTGGCTCTCGACCGAGCTGCCGGTCTACGGGGAGTCGACGCTGCTGCTGAAGACGCACGTCCACAGCCGGGCCGTCGGGGTGCGCCCGCTGATCGAGCTGGAGCCCACCGACCACCCGCTCGCGGTGGAGCAGCGCGACGGGATCACCGCCGCGCGGGTGGGCGAGCTGGCGGGGCTGCTGCTGCCCGGTTGACGCCCGGTGGGTGAGGGGTCGGTCGGGTGAGGGGTCGGTCGGGCGAGGGGCCGGTGGGGCGGGTGGGGCTCAGGCGCCCTTGAGCCCGTTCAGCAGGAGACCCCAGAGCGCCTCGAAGTCCGCCCCGGCCTGCGGCCTGGCCCACTCGGCGGCGTGCGCCGGGTTGTGGAAGTGCGCGGTGGCCTGGAAGACGGCCCGGGCGGCGGTCCGCACGTGGGTGGGGCGGAACGCACCCTGGTCGATGCCGTCGTGGATGATCTCGGCGAGCTGGCCGATCAGCGTCTCGACGTGTGCCTCGACCGTGTCGCTCAGCTCGCCGACCAGGGTCATGTAGGTGGCGAACAGCTCCGGGTCCTCCAGCGCCTTGGCGCGCTTGGCCGCGAACAGGGTGGCCAGCCAGCGGTGCAGCCGCTCGGCCGCCGGGCCGCGTTCGACGGTGATCGCCGCGAGGCTGTGGTGGGCGCGGTCCAGCCAGCGCTGGGTGACGGCCTCGCGCAGCGCCGCCTTGCTCGGGAAGTGCCGGTAGACGCTGCCGTGGCTGACGCCGAGCGCGCGGGCGATGTCGACCACGGTGGCCTTGGCCGGCCCGAACCGCCGCAGGACGTCCTCCGCCGCGCTCAGGATCTGCTCGGGGGTGAGGGTGCTCTCCGTGGCCACGGCGGGGTACGTCCTAACGTGCGGTCTTCACATGCGGTCTTCACGTGCGGTCTTCACGAGCGCCCCGCGGCGGTGATCAGTGCTCGCTGTCGAGGTGCGCCATCTGTGCGGCAGCGTACCGGTCGCCGGCCGCGGAGCCGGCGGGGACGGCCGCCTCCACGGCCGCGAGGTCGGCCGCGGACAGCTCGACCCGCAGTGAGCCGAGCGCCTCCGCGAGGCGGTCCCGGCGACGGGCGCCGACCAGCGGGACGACGTCCGTGCCGCGCGAGGCGACCCAGGCGATGGCGACCTGCGCGACGGTCGCGCCCCTGGCCTCGGCGATCGAGCGCAGGGCCTCGACCAGGCCCAGGTTGTGGGTGAGGTTATCGCCCTGGAAGCGCGGGCTGTAGCCCCGGAAGTCGCCCCCGGCGATCTCCTGGTCGCGCTGCCAGTGGCCGCTGAGCAGACCGCGGGAGAGCACGCCGTACGCGGTGACGCCGATGCCCAGCTCGCGGGCGGTCGGCAGGATCTCGCGCTCCAGGCCGCGGGAGAGCAGCGAGTACTCGATCTGCAGGTCGCTGATGGGGTGGACGGCGGCGGCCCGGCGCAGGGTGTCGGCGCCGACCTCGGAGAGGCCGATGTGGCGGACGTGGCCGGCCTTGACCAGGTCGGCGATGGCGCCGACGGTCTCCTCGACCGGGACACCGGGGTCGAGCCGGGCGGGACGGTAGACGTCGACGTAGTCGGTGCGCAGCCGGCGCAGGGTGTAGGCGAGCGCGGACTTGGTGGCGGCGGGGCTCGCGTCGTAGCCGAGCCAGGTGCCGTCCGGGCCGCGCTGGGCGCCGTACTTGACGCTGATCTCGACGGCGGCGCGGTCGCGGCCGCGCAGGGCTTCGTGCAGCAGTAGCTCGTTGTGGCCCATGCCGTAGAAGTCGCCGGTGTCGAGCAGGGTGACGCCCGAGTCGAGGGCGGCGTGGACGGTGGCGATCGACTCGGCCTCGTCGGCCGGTCCGTAGAGGTCGGACATCCCCATCAGGCCGAGGCCGAGCACGGAGGTGGTGAGGCCGGTCGTGCCGAGGGCGGTGCGGCTGGTGCGGCTGGCGGTGGTGCGGGGGGCGGTGGTCATGAAGGGGCTCCTGTGAAGGTCGGCGCGGGCAGAGTGGGGCTGACAGATATCAACTATGGCACTTGGGATGACAGATTTCAATATCTGTCATCCCAAGGTCCGACTTCGAGGCGCCGCCGGACCCGCGCCCCACCCCCGCTTCCGACTGGTACCAAAGGTGATCCCACGTCACCCATCAGGCGTGGAGTGGGCCCTGTGTAGGCCGTTCGCGCTGCTGAAGCGCCGTCGGAGGTCCATGGTGGAACCAGGTGTGATCCACCGACCGCACCCCCGCTCCGCGCCAGGCCAGGGCGCGGCTGCCTCCTGGAGGAGATCCCCCGAGGGCTGCCCCCGCCGCCGGCCGTGAAGGACGCGTGGAGTGCCGGGCCACCTCGCAGGGAGACGAACGAATCTTCTAGGCTCGCTTCTCGGCTTCCCCTGCGCCGGTGCCCGTCCGCACCGAGGTATCGAGGCCGACGTCCACGGGCCCGGCCGAGCCGGGGCCGCCGGACCTAGCGAGGAGGACGCAGTGTTGCCCAGCCCGAGGTCGCACCACCTGCCGTTGCCGAGCCAGGCGCCAAGCCGCCGCGAGCTCCCGCCCCGCCGTGCCCGCCGGGGCGGGAGCGCGGGCGCCGACGCCGCGGCGAGCCCGCTCAGTACCGTCGGCACGGGAGGTGCCCGATGAGCGCGCACACTGTCGACGCGGCCGTCACCGCCGCCCCGGCGGGCTCCGGCCCCGCGGCCGGCTCCCACCGCACCGCCGACCCGCTGCCGGGGGACGCTGCGCCCGAAGGCGACAGTACGGGCGGCGCCCCCGCCGCCCCCGCGACCGCATCCCCTGCCGCCCCGGCGACGACCCCCGCGGCCGCCGCCATCGCGGCCCTCCCCGGTCTGCCGCAGACGCTCAGCAGCCGGGCCCGCACGCTGGCCGGCGGGGTCCGCCGCCGCTGCGCCGAACTGGCCCGCATGGAGTCCCCGTCGGGTGACGCCCCCCGGCTGGACGCGCTGGCCGAGGAGCTGTCCGCCGGCTTCCGGGCGACCGGCGCGGACGTGAGACGCGAACCCGGCCCGGCCGGCGACCACCTGGTGATGGAGTGGCCCGGGCGCCGGCCCGACCTCCCGCACCTGCTGGTCGTCGGCCACCACGACACGGTGTGGCCGGTCGGCACGCTGGCGGACTGGCCGGTGGAGGAGTCCGGGGGGCTGCTCAGCGGCCCGGGCGTGCTGGACATGAAGGCGGGCCTGGCGCTGGTCGAGGGGGCGTTCGCGCTGCTCGCCGACCTCGGTCAGCGTCCGCACCGCACCGTCCGGCTGGTGGTGGTCGCGGACGAGGAGGTCGGCAGTCCGAGCGGTCGGGTCCTGGTCGAGCGGCACCTGCGGGGTGCGGCCGCCGTCCTGGGACTGGAGCCCTCGCACCCGGACGGCCGGGTGAAGACGGCCCGGCGCGGTTCCTCCCGGGTCCGGCTGACGGTGACCGGCCGGGAGGCGCATGCTGGCAACGACGCCGCGCTCGGCGTCTCGGCGGTGGACGAGCTGGTGGACCAGCTGGTCGCGGTGCGGGGCCTGGCCCGGCAGCCCGGTACCGAGCTCAACGCGGGCCGGATCACCGGCGGCACCCGGGCGAACGTGGTGGCCGGGCGGGCCGAGGCCGAGCTCGGCCTCCGGTTCGCCACCGCCGAGGCGCAGCGCAACACCCTGGACACCCTGCAGCGTCTCACCGCGTTGCGGCCGGGGGCACGGGTGCGGGCCGAAGTGATCTCCAGCCGTCCGGCCTGGCCCGAGAGGTCCGGCAACCTGCTGCTGCGACACGTGCGTTCGCTCGCCGCGGCGCTCGGTCAGCAGCTCGACGGCGCACCGGCCGGCGGCGCGGGCGACACCAACGCGGCCGGCGCCCGGGGGCTGCCCACGCTGGACGGTCTGGGCGGCGTCGGGGCCGGGGCGCACGCCCGCCACGAGCACATCCGGGTCGACCAGCTCGGCCCGCGGATCGCCCTGCTGGCGACGCTGCTGGCCGTACCGCTGCCCCGGCTGCGCGACCGGGGCTGAACCCGCCCCGGGCCGAAGCGCGCCGGTGCGAGCACACCCGGCCGGGCCCCGCCTCCGGGCCCGGCCGGGCGGAGCTCCGCGGCGCCGGCGACCCCGGCGACGCCGACAGGTCCGGCGGCCTCGCCGGCCTCGGCAACCCCGGCAATCCCTCCAGCCCCGCAGTACCGGCGACCCCGCCGGTCAGGACGCGGTGCCGTCGTCCGTCGCGGGCCAGCCTGCGTACCCCGTCGCGGCGTCCGGCAGCGGTGCGAGCGGGATGCCCGCGGGAGGCCTGGGCGGGACCAGTGCTCCGGCGACCACCAGTCCGAGTCCGACCAGGTGGAAGGACATGCTGAGTGCCGAGAGGGCGTTGACGGCCATGTAGGGGCCGAGGTCGCGGAGGAAACCGTCGAGGCCGAAGGCCGTGCCGAGGGTGAACATGAGCGGCCCCGGGGCCATGACCAGGCAACCGGCCGTCGCCAGACGGGCGTTGAGGCCCCTGCGCCGGATGAACACGGCGGCCACCACGGCGCCGGCCAGTGGTGTGAGGACCGTGACGGCGGCGATGATCATGGCGACGAGGCTGGCGGTGTCGTGGTCGGTCATGGAACTCCCGCTCTGGTGACGGTTGCGGTGATCGTGATCGTGATCGTGACGGTGATGGTGACGCCGCGGTGACGAACCGCGGTTGCGCGGCACCGGCTCGTACGGCCGGCGCACTCCGGCCAGAGGCCGCCTCCCGACCCCTTCCCGTACCGCGTCCCGCCCCTTTCCGTACCGCCTTGCGGACCGCCCCCCGGACCGCCTTCCCGGACCGCCTTGTCAAGGTGCGGCACCGGCGTCCACAATGGAACCGACCGAACGGTCAGTCGGGAGGCGGGTGCAATGACGGCGACAGAGGCGACGGGCCTGGCAGAGCCGGGTCTGGAAGCGCACTTCGACGAGGTGATCGCCGCCGAGCAGCGGATCGAGCCCCGGGACTGGATGCCGGACGCCTACCGGGCGACGCTCGTCCGGCAGATCGCGCAGCACGCCCACTCGGAGATCATCGGCATGCAGCCGGAGGGGAACTGGCTCACCCGGGCCCCCTCGCTGCGCCGCAAGGCGATCCTGCTGGCCAAGGCGCAGGACGAGGCCGGCCACGGCCTCTACCTCTACGCGGCCGCGGAGACCCTCGGCGTCGACCGCGCGGAGCTCACCGAGAAGCTGATCGCGGGCCGGCAGAAGTACTCCTCGATCTTCAACTACCCCACCCTGACCTTCGCCGACGTCGGCGTGATCGGGTGGCTGGTGGACGGCGCGGCGATCTGCAACCAGGTGCCGCTGTGCCGCTGCTCGTACGGTCCGTACGCCCGGGCGATGGTGCGGATCTGCAAGGAGGAGTCCTTCCACCAGCGGCAGGGCTACGAGCTGCTGATGTCGCTGATGCGCGGCACCGAGGCGCAGCGCCGGATGGTGCAGGACGCGGTGGACCGCTGGTGGTGGCCGTCGCTGATGATGTTCGGCCCGCCGGACGGCGACTCGCCGAACACCGCCCAGTCGATGGCCTGGCGGATCAAGCGGCACACCAACGACGAGCTGCGCCAGCGGTTCGTCGACATGACCGTGCCGCAGGCCGAGCACCTCGGCGTCACCCTCCCCGACCCGGCGCTCCGCTGGAACGAGGGGCGCGGCAGCTGGGACTTCGGCGAGCCGGACTGGTCGGAGCTCAAGCAGGTGATCAAGGGGCAGGGCCCGTGCAACGAGCAGCGCGTCGAGCGCCGCCGGGCCGCCCACGAGGACGGCGCCTGGGTCCGTGAAGCGGCCCTGGCGTACGCGGAGAAGCGGAGAGCCGAACGTGGAGCCGATCGTGACTGAGACCAGGGCCGGCTGGCCGCTCTACGAGGTGTTCGTGCGCCCCCGGCGCGGCCTCAACCACGTGCACGTCGGATCGCTGCACGCGCCCGACGACCGGATGGCGCTGCTGAACGCCCGCGACCTCTACACCCGCCGCAACGAGGGCGTCAGCCTCTGGGTGGTGCCCTCCGCCGCGATCACCGCCTCCACGCCCGACGAGCAGGACCCGTTCTTCGCGCCCAGCGGCGACAAGGTCTACCGCCACCCGACCTTCTACGACATCCCCGAGGATGTCCCGCACATCTGACGGGGGACCGCAGACCATGACCGACGACGACCACGTCTACCTGCACCTCTCCGAGGCCTCCGCGGACCCGGAGGGCGAGGCCCGCTGGGCGTACGGCACCGGCTTCGCCGACCCGCTGCTCGGCGTGGACACCGCCGTGCCGCCCGGAGTGGACGGCGCCGACCTCGCCGCGTACTGCCTGATGCTGGGTGACGACGCCCTGGTCCTCGCCCAGCGGCTGATCGAGTGGTGCACCCGGGCCCCCGAGCTGGAGGAGGAGGTGGCCCTCGCCAACCTCGGTCTCGACCTGCTCGGCCAGGCCCGTCACCTGCTCACCCGGGCCGGCCAGGCGGACGGCAGCAACCGCACCGAGGACGACCTCGCCTACTGGCGCGAGGAGCACGAGTTCCGCAACGTCCGGCTGGTCGAGGCGCCGAACGGCGACTTCGCGTACTCGGTCGCCCGGCTGCTGCTCTTCTCCACCGCCCGGCACGCGCTCTACCTGCGGCTGGCCGGCCACACGGACCCGGTGCTGGCGGCCGTCGCGGCCCGCGGTGCCAAGGAGCTCGCGTACCACCAGGAGTACGCGGCGTCCTGGACGCTGCGGCTCGGCGACGGCACCGCGCACTCCGCCGCCCGGATGCAGGCCGGGCTGGACGCCGTCTGGCCGCTGCTGGACGAGCTGTTCACCCCGCACGAGGCCGAGCTGCGGCTCGGCGTCGACCCCTCGGCGCTGCGCGAGGGCGTGCTGGCGAGCCTGGCCGCCGTGATCGGCGAGGCCTGCCTGACCGTGCCCACCACGCCGCCGCTGGCCCGGGTCGGCGGCCGGGCCGGGCGGGACGGCGTGCACACCGAGGCGCTCGGGCCGCTGCTGGCCGAGTTCCAGGTGCTGGCCCGGGCCCACCCGGGGGCGACGTGGTGACCACCGCGACCCGCGCCTGGGAGGTGGCGGCCGGCGTCCCCGACCCGGAGCTGCCCATGCTCACCCTCGCCGACCTGGGCATCCTGGCCGGGGTCGAGCAGGACGGCGACACGGTCACCGCCTGGATCACCCCGACCTACTCCGGCTGCCCGGCGGTCGCGGAGATGGCCGCCGACGTGGACGGCCGGCTGCGCGCGGCGGGTTACACCGACGTCCGGGTCCGGTTGCGGCTCGACCCGCCGTGGTCCACCGACCTGATCACCGAGGACGGCCGCCGCAAGCTCGCCGAGGCGGGCATCGCCCCGCCGCACACCGCGGCCGCCGGCCCCGGCCTGCTGCGGCTCGGCCCCACCCGGCGGGCCGCCGTCACCTGCCCCAACTGCGGCTCCGCCGACACCGAGGAGCTGTCCCGGTTCGGTTCCACCGCGTGCAAGGCGCTCTGGCGCTGCCGCGACTGCCGGGAGCCCTTCGACAGGATCAAGGAGATCTGAATGGCCGTCCGCCGACCGACGTTCCACCAGCTGCGGATCGCGGCCCTGGAACGGCTCTGCGAGGACGCGGTCGCGGTCACCTTCGAGGTGCCGGACGGTCTCGCCGAGGACTTCGCCTTCCGCCCGGGCCAGACCCTCACCCTGCGCCGGATGGTCGACGGCGCCGACGAGCGCCGCTCGTACTCGCTCTGCTCACCGGTCGGCGGCCCGCTGCGGATCGCCGTGCGGGAGGTGCCGGGCGGGCTGTTCTCGCACTGGCTGGTGCACCGGGCGCGGGTCGGTGAGCCGGTCGAGGTGCTGCCGCCCACCGGGCTGTTCAGCCCCGACCTGGCCGAGCCCGCCGAGCACGTGCTGATCGCGGCCGGCTCCGGCATCACCCCGATGCTGTCCATCGCGGGTTCCGTGCTGGAGGCCCACCCGGACTCCCGGGTCACGCTGCTCTACGGCAACCGCCGCAGCGACACCGTGATGTTCGCCGACGAGCTCGCCGACCTGAAGGACCGCCACCTGGGCCGGTTCCAGCTGCTGCACGTGCTGTCCCGGGAGAGCCGGGACGCCGAGCTGCTGAGCGGCCGTCTGGACGCCGACCGGGTCGGGGCGCTGCTCGGCGCGCTGGTCGACCTGCCCGCCGTCGGCCACTTCTGGCTCTGCGGCCCGTACGGGATGGTGGTCGGTACCAAGGAGCTGCTGGCCGAGCTCGGGGTCCCCGCGGAGCGGGTGCACCAGGAGCTCTTCCACGCCGAGGACGAGCCGGTCACCGAGCGGGTGGAGGCCGTCCCGGACGGCGAGTTGAGCGAGGTCACGCTGGTCCTGGACGGTCGCTCCTCGACCCTCTCCCTGCCCCGCGACCGCTCGCTGCTGGACGGCGCCCAGCGCTCCCGGCCCGACCTGCCGTTCGCCTGCAAGGGCGGTGTCTGCGGCACCTGCCGTGCTCTGGTGGTGGACGGCGAGGTGGACCTGCGGCGCAACTTCGCGCTGGAGGAGAAGGAGTTGGCGGCCGGCTACGTGCTGACCTGCCAGGCCCGTCCGGTGTCGGACCGGGTCACGGTGGACTACGACCGCTGAGCCGGCCGGCTCTCTCTCGCGGATCGGAACAATCATCAGCTCATATGTACACGACTGTGGTTGAGTTGATCGATCTCGTTCCGACCCGAGGGAGACCCGGATGCGCAACCACCTGGCCCGGTGCGGGGCCGCCCTGTTCGCCGTGCTGCTGGCGGCAGGCTGCGGCTCCGACCCGGCGCCCGAGAAGGACGGCCCCGGCGACTACCGCGCCAAGGACGACATCTGCGGCGTCCTGCCGTTCAAGCAGCTGGTCGACCCGCTGGGGGAGCCGTTCGGCACCGACGAGCCGTCCCATCGCAGCGCGGGCGGAGCCCCCGCGGCGAAGTGCGTCGCCTCCTTCAGCCCGCAGGGCGCCTCGCCGTATCAGCACACCGTCACCACGGTCGACGTGATCTTCCTCCCGGACACCGCGCTCGCCCGCAAGCTGCACACCTTCGACCGCACCGAGAACCAGCCCAAGTACGCCGTGGACGGCAAGGTCACCGAGGTGAAGCGGGTCGGCCGGGAGGCCTTCCGGTTCCGCAACACGGCCGGCACGGACCGCGACCCGATGTTCGAGCTGGTCACCCGTGACAGCAACGTCGAGATGACCGTGACCTTCCTGGTCTCCTTCAGCGGGACCCCAGACGACAAGGCCACCGGGACCGTCCTCGACGAGATGGACGAGTTCGCCCGGGCCTCGTTCACCGCCCTGCGCGGCTGAGGGGCCCTGCCTGGCCGACCGGCCCTGCGCGGCCGACCGGCCCGGCACGGGTGTCGGAGTCCTGCGGCATGATGACCACCGTGGATACCGAGACTCTCGTCGACGCCTGGCAGCGCCTCCTCGTCGACCCCTCCAAGTCATGGGTGCTGTTCGAGCACGGCACCTGCGTCGTGCTCCCCGAACCCGAGGGCGACCTCGCCGCCCAGGCCGCCGGGATCCTGGGGGAGTTCGGCCCGGTGCACGCCGGCTCCTCGGCGGGCGACTTCGGGGTGATCGAGGCCAAGGACGCCGACGGCTGGGTGGTCACCGGCCACCATCCGGACGTCCTCACCTACGTCGCGCCCGGCGAGCCCGATGACCGGTCGGACCTCGCCGTCGGGCTGTACGGACGCGCCAAGCGCCACCGCGACGGCACCGAACTGCACGTCGTCCACGTCGCGGACCGGCGCGGGCCCTCGGATCCCGACACCCGGGCATGACCGAACCGGACTTCGTCCGCACCACCCGCGCCTCCTACGACGCCGTCGCCGCCGCGTACGCCGACCGGTTCCGCGACGAACTGGCGGCCAAGCCGTTCGAGCGGGCCGCGCTCGCCGCCTTCGCCGAACTGGCGGCGGGCACCGGCCCGGTGGCCGACATCGGCTGCGGCACCGGGCGCGTCACCGCCCACCTGCACGGCCTCGGCCTGCCCGTGTTCGGCATCGACCTCTCGCCGGGCATGGTGGCCGTCGCCCGCGACGCCCACCCCGGCCTGCGGTTCGAGGTCGGCTCAATGCTCGCCCTCGACCTCCCGGACGCCTCCCTGGGCGGACTGATCGCCTGGTACTCGACCGTCCACGTCCCGGACGGGCAACTGCCGGACGTCCTCGCCGAGTTCCACCGCGTGCTGGCGCCGGGCGGGCACGTCCTGCTCGCCTTCCAGGTCGGCGACGAGCCCCGACACCTCGACGAGGCCCTCGGCCACCCGGTCACGCTGGACTTCCACCGCCGCCGGCCGGAGCGCGTCGCCGAACTGCTGCACCGGGCCGGCCTGCCCGTCCGCGCCCGCCTGCTGCGCGAGCCCGACGACCACGGCGACTTCACCGAGCTCACCCCGCAGGCCGTCCTGATCGCCCGCAGACCGCCGACCGGGGACGAGGCCCGCGATGCGCCCTGACGGCTCGGCAGACGCCTGGGAGCCGCTCTTCGAGCCCTCCGGGCCGGCCCCGGAGCTGCGTCGGGCCTGGCTCGACCACCTCGGCTTCAACCGGGCCGCACCCGAGGAGCTCCTGATCCGGCTGCTGGGCCTGACCTGGTGGTTCCTCCGGCGCCCGGACCTGCCGCCCCGCGTGCTCGACGCCGCCGTCGACCACCCGCAGTGGCAGGTGAGAGGCGCCCTGGCCGAGGCGGCGCAGGAGCTGACCGCCGAGCAGTGGACCAGGCTGGTACTCGCGGAGCCCGAACCCCGGCGTCGCGGCCTGCTCGTCACGCTCGCCGCGGACCGAGGTGCCGAACTGACCTCCCACGGCTACCGGCGGCTCGCCGCGGACCCGTCCCCCCTCGTCCGCTCCGAGGCCGTCCGCCTCCCGGGGATGCCCGCCCTTCCGGTGGCCGGGCTCACGGGTGCGGGCCGCGCCGCGATGCTGGTCCGACACCACCGGCAGCACCCGATGGACCGCGAGACATACCGCCGCACCGAACCCGGCGGTGCGGCGGCGGAGTCCTGCCGGCTCGACCGCGAGCTCGCCGAACACCTCGCCGCACACCACGACCCGTCTCTGCGTCGCGCGCTGGCACGCAACCCGCACCTGGACCGGGACCTGGTCGCCGCCCTGGCCGAGGACGAGGACGCCGACGTCCGCTTCGAGGTGTCCGTGCGGCCCGAACTCACCGAGCGGCAACGGGCGTCCGTCCGGTACGACTTCGCCGACGGGCGGGGCCGCCGCGACCTGCCCTGGGTCCTCGCCCTGCACCACGACCCGGAGGCCATGCGGCGGTGCGCCGCCTCCGCCCATCCGCAGCTGCGGCGCGGCGCGGCCCGGGCCCGGAACCTGCCGCCGGACGTGGTGGAACTGCTGGCCCGGGACGAGGACCGGGTCGTGCGCCTCTTCCTGGCCGAGTCCTGTGACGACGCGCCGGCCGAGCTGCTGCTGGAGGTCTGGCAGTGGTGGACCGGAAGCTTCTCGATCCCCGACCGGCCGCACGGCCACCCGAACTTCCCGCGCCGTGGCCTCCTGCGGTACGCGGACGACCCGAACCCGCGGCTGCGGCAACTGGCCCTGGACGACCCCGAGTCGACCGCCGACCTGGTCGAACTCCTCAGCCGGGACGCGGCGGACGAGGTCCGGCTGCGGGCCGCCGCCGACCCGAGACTGTCGGCCGCCTCGGCGGTCCGGCTGCTCGACGACCCGGGCTCCTCGGTGCGGTACCGGGCGGCCATGAACCCCCGCCTGCCGGCCCCGGAGCTGGTTCGGCTGCTGCTGGACCGGGACACCGCCGACGCCGCGGTACGCAACCCGGCGTTGCCGGCAGCGGTGATGCACCGGATGGTCGACGCCGGGCAGGATTGACGCGGTCGCGGGCGAGGAAGTTCTCTGGGGGCAACGCGAAGTGCCGGCGGCGCGGGCGGGCCGGGGCCGGCGACCTACCGGAGGGGGACCGGATGAGCCGCCGGACGCTCGGGCGCGCCGCCGCCGTCCTGGCGCTGCTGCTGGTCGGCGTCGGCGGACGGGACGCGGCCGCCGAGCCACCGCAGTACCTGCTGCGGGGCGGGCTCTGCGCCCGGCTGCCGCTGGGCGGGCCGGCCTCCCTGCTGGGCCCGGTCGGCACGTCCGAGGACCGGCCGGTGACGGACGCCTCCGGGGTGCTGACCCAGCTGTGCCGGGTGGAGTTCCGGGCCGGGCCGGGCTACCCGTTCCGCGGCGGTGGCGTGTCCGTGGCCGTCTCGTACCACCTCGACGCGCCGACCGCGCACGCCCGGTTCGCCTTCCTCGGGCGGGCGTCCGTGATGACGGGCGCGCCGGCCCCACCCCGGGTCGGCGGGCTCGGGGCGGAGGCCTACCGGCTCGGCGGGACGCGGGTGCCCGGGCGGCTGACCAGCGTGCTCGCCGTCCGGGACGGCAACCTCCTGCTCGACCTGGACCTCCGGGCCGGGCCCGGGGCCGCCGGCACCCAGGCGTTGCTGGACCGCGGCGCGCTGGAGTTCGCGAAGGCCGTCCTGGTCGGGCTGCGCGACTGACGGACGGTCAGTGCACCGCCAGCGCCGGCTCGCCGAGGAGGTGGACGATCTCGTTGACGGCCGCCCGTCCGGCCCGGTTGGCCCCGACGGTGCTCGCCGACGGGCCGTAGCCGACCAGGTGGATCCGGGGGTCGGCGGCGGCCCGGGTGCCCTCCATCCGGATGCCGCCGCCGGGCCCGCGTAGGCCGAGCGGCGCCAGGTGGGTGATCTCCGGACGGAAGCCGGTGGCCCAGACGACGGCGTCCACCTGCTCCTCGTGCCCGCCCCAGGCCACACCGTGCTCGGTCAGCCGGTCGAACATCGGGCGCCGCTCCAGCGCGCCCAGCTCCTGCGCCCGCCGGTACGCCACGGACGGGCCGAGCCCGGTCACGCTCACCACGCTGCGCACCGGCAGCCCCTGCCGGACGCGTTCCTCGACCTGCGCGACCACGGACCGGCCGAACTCCTCGGTGAACGGCCCGTCGTGGTAGACCGGCGGCCGCCGGGTGACCCAGACCGTCTCGGCGACGGCGGCCACCTCCGACAGCACCTGCACCGCGGACGCGCCGCCGCCGACCACCACGACCCGCTGCCCGGCGAACTCCTCCGGGCCGCGGTACTCGGCGTAGTGCAGCTGCCGCCCGGCGAAGTGCCCGGGGTAGTGCGGGAGGAAGGGCCGGCTCCAGGTGCCGGTCGCGTTGATCAGCGCCCGGGCCGACCACCGGCCGGCGTCCGACTCGACCAGCAGCCGGCCGTCCGGCAGCGGGCGCACCGCCCGGACCCGGACCGGCCGCACCACCGGCAGCGCGTGCTTCGCCTCGTACGCCGCGAAGTAGCCGGGGACCACCTCGCGGGCCGGGGCGGTCGGGTCCGGTGCGGGCAGCTCGAAGTCGGGCAGGTCGTGGAAGCCGTGCACGGTGGCCATCCGCAGCGAGGGCGCGCGGTGCGCCCAGGCGCCGCCGGGCGCCGGGTCGGCGTCCAGCACCACGAAGCCGTCGTACGGGGCGAGGCCGCGGCGCCGCAGGTGGTAGGCGGCGGACAGGCCGGCCTGGCCGGCGCCGATCACCACCACGTCGACCGGCGACGGCTCACTGGTTGCACGGTAAACAGTCACGCCGGTGAAACATCGGTGTCGGCGTGACTGTTCCCGGCCGGTCCGGGGTGCTCAGCGCGCGGTCCGCTCCACCGGGATCCACAGCGCCGCCTCCGCCTGCGCACCGTCCTCGGACAGCCGCACGCGCAGGATCTCCGGGCCCGGCCTGCTGCGGTACGGGTTGGACGGGAACCACTGGGTGAACACGTCCCGCCACAGGTGCTGGAGCGTCTGCGGGAACGGCCCGCTGCTCTCGAACACCGCCCAGTCGCCGGCCGGCACGGCGAGCGAGTCCAGGTCCTCCGGCGGCTCGGCGGCGGTCACCACGGCGTGGTAGTAGTCCAGTTCGGTGCCCTCGGCGCGGCTGTCGTCCAGGTCGTCGCTGACCGAGACGATCCCCTCCGGCTGCTGGTCCGACAGGCTCGCGATCCGCCGCACCGTCTCCTGGTCGATGCCCCTGATGAACGCGGCGATCGCCGGGTTCACCCCCTCGTGGACGAGCGGCACCCGGGCCCGCTTCCCCACCACGCGGAACGCGTCCTTCGTCACCACTCGGTACTGCATGCTGCTACTCCCTTCGACGATGAGGCGGAAGGACATCCGGGGCTGGGACCGCAGGGCCGCGCCGGTCCGCCGGGCCTCGCCCGGGCCCACGCCGTGCACGGCCCGGAACGCCCGTGCGAAGGCCTCGCCCGAGGTGTAGCCGTACCGCACCGCGACCTCCAGCAGCGTGTGCTCCCCGGCCAGCACCTCGGCGCCCGCGACGGTGAGCCGCCGGCGGCGGACGTACTCCGACAGCGGGATGCCCGCCAGCGCGGAGAACAGCCGCCGGAAGTGGTACTCCGACGTCACCGCGATCCGGGCCAGCTCGGCCACCTCGATCTGCTGGTCGAGGTGGGCCTCGATGTGCTCCATGGCCAGGTTCAGCCGCTCCAGCACCCCGGTTCTCCTTCCCTTGCGTTTCCTCACCCTAGGAAGCCCCCACCCTGCCGGACCCGACATCCTGTGCCCGCCCCGGTCGGGTCCACGGCCCGGCGGCGGGGGCGGGATGACCGTGGATCGGCTCAGCCTTGTCACAGGCGTGCAACCGCGGCAACTGATGCTCGGTCAGGTTCGTGGAGGTGGGTGACCGGCCGTTCACGGGCCGGTCGTCCGGGTACTGATCCTTGGGGGGACCACCATGAAGGCCAGCCGTCTGTTCGCTGCCGCAGCCGTCGCCGTCGCCGCGCTCGCACTCACCGCCTGCGACCCGGACGACACCTCCGGGCCCGCCACCGCCGCGTCGTCCGCGCCCGCCACCGCCACCGCCGCGGCCGCCACCGGCTCCGCCACGCCGTCGGCCCAGCCCACCGCGAGCGCCAAGCCGGGCAGCGCCAAGCCGAGCCCCGCCAAGTCGGGCGCCGCGACGCCGAAGGCGGACTGCACGGCGCAGGCCTCCAGCGTCGGCCACGTGGTCGAGGCCACCGAGAACGGCTACCTCACCAGCGTCTGGATGCGGGCCAAGGCGACCAAGGTCGTCTGCGGCCCCGACGTCCCGGACGACGGCTACTTCGAGGGCTACGGCACGCCCGCCGTCTACACCTTCAGCAACGACGTGAAGACCACGCTGCTGGTCGGCTCGACGGGCAAGCCGGTCGACCTGAACACCTTCATGGAGCACATGGACAACTGCCTGAAGAAGCCGTCGGCGGTGGCCGCGCCGTACGCCTGTTACGGCAACCAGTACGTGATCAAGGCGGACGCCAAGAACGTGATCACCAGCATCAGCGAGCTCTACCACCCCTGATCGGTGGCCGCCGCTCGCGACCTGCCCTACGCGGGGGCCTTGGCGGGAAGGTGCACCAGGCCGGCGACCGCGAAGATCATGATGGTGTCGACCGAGGGGCCGCCGCCGGCGGTGGCGGGAGGTGTGGCGGGCGCGGGGAACAGGATCCGCGGGCCGTCCCCGCCGAAGGTGACGCTCTCGCCCGGCCGGATCAGCACGCCCGCGCTGGAGAGCAGGTTCTCCGGCCCCTTCCCGGCCCGGAACGTCGACTGCCCGTCGGCCGCCGTGCTCACCTGCGCCAGGTGCTCGGGCACCGACCCCTCGTTGCGGACGGTCACCGTCAGCTCGGCCGCCCCGGAGGGCTGCGCCAGGAACGTGCCGTCGGTCAGCTCCAGATGGGCCCGGACGCTCTTCACGGTGAGGGAGCCGACGGCGGCCGAGGTCGTCCCCTCCTGGTCGCCCGACGCGGTCGCGCCGGAGGTGCAGCCCGTCAGCAGGACGAGCAGGGCCGTCGCGAGCGGGGCGGCGGCCCTGCGGGGGGAGTGGAGTGCCATGCGGGCAGTATGGGCGTGCTTACACCCGCCCGGCGCGGCAGCCCCACTCCTCGCCGGGTCAGCCGGTGCCGAGCTGGGCCGTGATCTTCGAGGAGAAGTCGCTGACCCGGGTGTAGAGACCGGGATAGCCCGGCTTGCCGCAGCCGACGCCCCACGAGGTGACCCCGGCGAGGACCCCGTCGACCACCAGCGGCGCACCGCTGTCGAACTCGCAGGTGTCGACGCCGCCGTGGGTGAAGTCGCCCGCGCAGGTGTACTGGTGGGCGTCGTACGCGGTGCCGTACGAGGTGGTGCTCGCGCACGAGGAGTCGGCGACCACCTGGGTGGTCGCGGTGCGCAGGACGCCGCCGTCGATGGCGCTGGAGGACGTGGTGCCCCAGCCCAGGATCCGGGCGCTCCGGCCGGGCTGGTAGAGGTCACCCCGGTCCGGCCCGGCGATCGGCAGGGTCGGCGCGTTGATCGGCGACTTGAGGGTCAGGACGGCGATGTCGTTGCGGTAGCCGGTCTCACCGTTGTAGGTGAAGGTGGCGTAGCCCGGGTCGCGCCAGATGTGGGTGACGCTGGTCCTGGTGCCCGACAGGGACACCATCTTGTCGCGACCGGAGATCACCTGCATCAGCCCCGGCACGTTCATGAAGGCGTCCACACAGTGCCCCGCGGTGAGGACCTTGTTCGGGGCGATCAACGTGCCGCCGCAGAAGGCGAACGGGATCACCGCGGGAGTGACCGCCACGGCCCAGGGGTAGTCCGCCGCCCGGGCCGGCTGGCCGCCCTGGACCGCTCCGGCGGGAGCGGCGACGGTGACAAGTGCCGAGCACGCCACGGCCGTTGCCGAGAGGGCCGTGATGACGCGCTTGCGTATGGCGTTGATCTGCACGACAGATCGTCTCCTTGCTGTGCAGTGAAGTTCGTGGTTCATCCAGCCGCATCGCCCCCCGCCCGGGGCAGGGGGCGCGCGGGTGTCGACAGCGTAGATGCGGCCAGGTGAGCAGAGTGTGAGCAGCTCACCGAGCCGTCCCGACGCTCCATCAGATCGCGCCGAACTCGCCGCTGGCGGCGGCTCGGACGAAGTCGGCCCAGGCGGTGGTCGGGAAGACCAGGGCGGGGCCGTCGGGGTTCTTGGAGTCGCGGACCGGGACGATTCCGGTGGCGGCGAGGTTGAGGGCGGCTTCGACGCAGTCTCCGCCGTTGCCGTCGCTGTGGCTGCTCTTGGACCACTTCGCGGCGGACAGGTCGGTGGGCTTCCGGCTCATGTTCGTCAGTCCTTCCATGGCGTGGCGGATCAACTGGACCGACTCGCCGGTCGAGAGCGCGTCGGCGCTGAGCCGATCATAGACCTGTGTGCGCCTTGAGAGTTGGTCCGGATCGTTGACGAAGTGGCCCCCCGCGATGCTCTCCGAGTAGATCCACCGAGCTCCGTCGGGCAGTGTGACGAGCGTGAACATCGTGCCGGAACGGGTGCGCTCGCCCAAGGTGAACGGGGCTACCTGCAGGGTGATGTTGGGCCGTTCAGCCACGGACAGCAGGTGGTCGAGCTGATTGGCCATCACGTCGGCCCCACCCACCTCGCGTCGGATGGCAGCCTCGTCGAGGATCATCGAGAGTGTCGGCGCGTCCGGCCCGTCGAGAAAGCGGTGCTGTCGACTCATCCTGGCCGCCACGAACTCGGCGATCTGGGTGTCGTCGGCCGTCTCGTTGTGGGCGCGGAAGAGTACCTCGGCGTACGCCGGTGTCTGCAACAGTCCCGCCACCAGGCTTACCTGGTACTGGCGCAGATGGACCGCCTCCGCCTCCATCTCCGCGTACCGCCGGAACCAGTCCGGGTGTTCGACCTCCGCGTACCAGGCGACCTCGTCCCAGGCGCGGGCCAGCCGGCCGCCCGTGCCGAGGACGGCGTCGCATCTCTCGGCGAAGTCGCGTTGGGGCACCCGGTCGCCGCTCTCCAGGCGGGAGATGAAGGACGGGTGGCACGGCACCTGCCGGGCGAGCGCGCTGGCCGTCACGCCCGCGGAGGTCCGCAGGTCGGTGAGCAGCCACATGAACGCTTTCGGGGCCAACGCCCCGTGCGGCCTTGCCGGTCGACGGTTTCCCACAGCGCAGCACCCCCAGCCGGGCGGATCCGGGCGATCGGCCCTCCCCGCTCACGCTACTACCGCGCGTGAGCGGTTCGTGGCCGAATGTGACGCCTCATCGGGCCGTCCCCGCCCCGACCAGGGGTTTCGCGGTTGTGCCGGTTCCGGCTGTCACAACTCAGGCGACCGAAACCCGTTGTCGGGGCGCCGTCCGGCGGGTGCGGCCGTGGAGCGCGGCGTGCAGGGTGGGGGCGAGGATGCGGTGGACGTCGGCGGTGGCCAGGCGGGCGCTGGTGGGCAGCGGGTTGAGGTAGCGGGTGAAGATGAGGCCGCCGATCACGGTGACCACGGCGGTGGCGCGTTCGGTCGCCTCGGGGCCGCCGAGATATTCAGCGATCCGGCCGAGCACCTCGCCTTCGAGGTACTCCCGGAGGACCTCCATGACGTCCCCGTCCCGGCCGGACATCTGCTGGAACTCGGGGTCGTCCCAGAGGTCCGTGACGGCCTTCAGCAGTCGGGCCGGGAGCCCGTCGGGCGGGCCCTCCAGGGCTGCCGCCAGCGCGAACGAGTGTGCGCACTGGAGCTGCATCACCTCGCCGAAAAGCCCCTTCTTGGAGCCGAAGTGGTAGCTGACCACGGCCTGGTCGACGCCGACCTCCGCCGCCACCGCTCTGAGGGTGGTGCCCCGGTAGCCGCGGGCCAGGAACATGGCTCTGGCGGCCTCGGTGATGCGGGCGCGGGTGGGTGGATTGCCGGGCGGGCGTCCTCGTAACTTATTCATCGCCGTTGAACCTCCCCCGTGCCGGCGCGCAGTGTCAAGGCCGGCGGGCCGGAACGTCCGGTCCCGGACGGGGAGTCGACGGATGCGAGTGGTGGTTTTCGGGGCCAGTGGCCCGACGGGTCGTCAGGTGGTCGAGCAGGCGCTCGCGGAGGGGCACGAGGTGACGGCGGTGACCCGCCGTCCGGAGGGTGTCGCCCCGCGGGCGGGGGTGGCCGTGGTGGGTGCGGACGTCGCCGATCCGGCGGCGGTGGACGCGGCGGTCGCCGGTCACGACGCCGTGCTGTCGGTGCTGGGGGTGCCGTTCGGCCCGGCGCCGGTCACGGTGTACTCGCAGGGTGTGGCCAACATCCTCGCGGCGATGGAGCGGCACGGTGTGCGTCGGCTGGTTGCGGTCAGTTCCAGCGTCACCGACCCGCTGTGGCGGCCGAGCGGCGAGTTCTTCTTCAACCACGTGATGGATCCGCTGGTGAACCGGCGGCTGGGCCGCACCCTGCACGAGGACATGCGGCGGATGGAGGCCGTGGTCCGGGCGAGCGGTGTGGACTGGACGATCGTCCGGCCGTCCGGGCTGTTCGACCACCCGGCGCCGACGGGTTACCGGGTCGCCGAGGACCGGGCCGACGGACTGTTCACGGCCCGTGCGGACCTGGCGGCCGCGATGCTGGCCCAGCTCCGGGACGACCGGTACGTCCGCAGGGCGATGGCGGTGATCACCACCGACGTGCGGCCGAGCATCCTCGGGCTGATCTGGCGGGAGGCGGTCACGAAGAAGGGGCGGTGAAGGCGGCGAGGGCCCGTTCGACCGCGCCGAAGGTGCGTCGGGTGAAGCCGGGGTGGTCGGCGGCGACCGCCTCGGCGGGGTCGCCGGCCAGCAGGCGGCGGGCGTTGCCGGTGAAGACGGTGCGCAGCGCGGTGACGGCGAGGGCGGCGGTGAAGCGGGCCGTCGGCTCGTCCCGGCCCTCGGCGAGCAGCAGGCCGGCGAGGTGCTCCTCCAGGGCCTCCACCGACTCGCGGGCGTAGGCGCGCAGGGCGGGGGAGGCGAGCACGGTGCGCCAGAAGGCGGGGTGCCGGGCGCCGATGGCCGCGAAGGGGTGGTCCTGTTCGGCGAGGCGGAGCATCAGATCGCGCAGGGCGGGCAGCACGTCCTGGCCCGCGGGCCGGTCGCCGACGGTGCGGTCGAGCAGGGTGAGTGCCTCCGGGACGCGGTCCAGGAAGAGCTCCTCCTTGCGGGGGAAGTAGTTGAACACCGTCATCTTCGAGACCTCGGCGGCCTCGGCGACCTCGGCCACCGGGACCTCGTCGAAGCCGCGGGCGACGAAGAGCGCGGTGGCGACGGCCGAGATGCGCTGGCGGGTCTGCTGCTTCTTGCGCTCGCGCAGCGGGAGGTCGTCGAGGTCCATGCGGGAAAGTGTAGCGAACCAAAACTTTTACCGGGTACATTCTTTTCCCATGGACATGGACACTGATGTGGTCGTCGTGGGGGCGGGTCCGGTCGGGCTGCTCCTCGGATGCGAACTCAAACTGGCGGGCGCCCACCCGCTGATCGTGGAACGGCTGGCCGCGCCGGACCCGACCGTCAAGGCCGGCTCCGTCAACGTCGCCAGCGCCCGGGCGCTGGACCGGCGCGGACTGCTCCCGCAGTTGCAGGCCGCCCAGGAACAACTACTCGCCCAGGTGAGGGAGTTCATCCGTCAGCAGGGCGGCGGGGACGGAGGCGGTGCCACCCGGCTGCCGCGGTTCGCCGCGCACTTCGGCGGGATCACCATCGACGGCACCCGGATCGACACCGACGACCCGGCCCTCGCCGACCTCGGCCCGGCCGGCGAGGTGCTCGCGGTCTCCCAACAGGCCGTCGAGGCGATGCTCGCGGCATGGGCGGCCGAACTCGGCGTGGAGGTCCGGCGCGGCGTCACCGTCACCGGCTTCGAGCAGGACGAGGAGGGCGTCACCGTCCGGCTCGCCGGCGGGGACGAGCTGCGGACCGGCTGGCTGGTCGGCGCCGACGGCGGCCGCAGTACCGTCCGCAAGCTCGCCGGCTTCGCCTTCCCCGGCACGGACCCGGAGATCACCGGCCACCAGGCGATGGTCGACCTGGAGGGCGGGGAGAAGCTCGGCCGCGGCTGGCAGGCCACCGACACCGGGGTGTTCGTCAACGGACCGATGCCCGGCCGGATCCTCACCGTGCAGTTCGACGGCCCGCCCGCCGACCGGGACGCCCCGATCACGGCCGAGGAACTGACCGCCGCGCTGCGCCGGGTGACCGGCGAGGACGTGACCGTGACGGCCGTGCGTTCGGCGACCCGCTTCACCGACAACGCGCGCCTCGCCGAGGACTACCGGCGCGGCCGGGTGCTGCTCGCCGGGGACGCCGCCCACGTCCACTCGCCGTTCGGCGGCCAGGGGCTCAACCTCGGCCTCGGCGACGCCGCCAACCTCGGCTGGAAGCTGGCCGCCGTGGTGCGCGGCACCGCCCCCGACGGGCTGCTCGACAGCTACACCGCCGAGCGCCGCCCGGTCGCCGCACAGGTCCTCGACTGGACCAGGGCCCAGGTCGCGCTGATGCGCCCGCGCCCCTACGAGCGGGCCCTGCGGTCGGTCGTCGCCGACCTGCTGGCCGGGACGGACGGCAGCACCCACATGGCGCGCAAACTCTCCGGGGTGCTCCAGCGGATCGGCCCGGCCGACGGCCACCCGCTGGTCGGGTCCGCCGCACCCGAGCTGTTCCTCGCCGACGGCAGCCGGCTGGCCGACCACTTCCACACCGGTGGCGGCCTGTTGCTGCGGCTGTCGCCGCAGGCGCCGGACGTCGAGGGCTACGCCGACCGCGTCCGGACGGTCACGGCGTCCTGCCCCGGCCGGCCAGGGACGGCCGCGCTGCTGGTGCGCCCGGACGGCTTCGTGGTCTGGGCGAGCGACCTCGCCGACGGCACGGCGGACGGCCTGTCCGAGGCGCTCACCACCTGGTTCGGCGCCCCCGCGGCGGCCTGAACGGCGCCCCCGACAGCGGACCGGGTGCCGGCGGGGACTCACGCCCCCGCCGGCACCCGGCCCGGCGGGTTCAGCCGGTCTGGGAGATCACCGCGGCCGTGCCGTAGGCACAGATCTCGGTGCCCAGGTCGGCCGCCTCCGTGACGTCGAAACGCATCATCAGGACGGCGTTCGCGCCCCGGGCCTTGGCCTGTTCGACCAGCCGTTCCATCGCCTGGTTGCGGCTCTCCACCAGGGTCTTGGTCAGGCCCTTGAGCTCACCGCCCACGAGCGACTTCAGGCCCGCGCCGATCTGCGAGCCGAGGTGCCGGCTGCGCACCGTCAGCCCGAACACCTCGCCGATGACCTGGTCGACCCGGTGCCCCGGGACGTCGTTGGTGGTGACCACCAGCACACTGTCGGACGGGCGCTGCCCGCCGCCGTAGTCGTCAAGATTGCTCATCGCACCACCCTCGCGGATCCGTCCCGGGCCGCGCGGCCGCCGCGCCGGGAGGGTGCCGCGTCCGGCGGACGGCCGGGCCGGGAGAAGAACCGCCACGCACCGGTGATGCGGGGCCGCCGGGGCCGTACTGTAGGCGCATGGGCGAGCGAAGCGATCATCCACAGGGGCCGGGCGCGGCGGAGGAGTCCGACGCGCAGGACATCGAGGCGACGGTGGTCCTCGGCATCCGGATCACCGACTGGCCCGCCCTGCGCGCCGCCGCGCAGGCCGCCGTCGCGGAGCTGGAGTTCGGCGGCATCGACCCGGACGGGCAGCGGGCCGACCTGCTGCGCGAGGTGTCCGAGGACCCCAACGCCGCGCTCGGCGCACTGCTGCACCCGGACCGCCTGGTCGCCGCGATCCCCGGCGTCGAGGCGCTCGGCGGCACGCTGGAGATCAGCATCACCGACGACTTCGCCCCGGACTTCGCCGAACTGTTCCCGTTGGAGACCGAGGACGGCGACAGCGGCGACTGGACGCTCACCCCGCGCACCGCGTGCCTGCTGCACACCCAGCTGATCGCCCTCGCCGACGCCGCCTACGACGACCTGGACGAGCACCTCGACGAGCCGGTCACCGACGGCGACGAGGGCGAGTGGACGGTCTTCTCCCGGCTCCCGCAGCGCACCTGGGGCCTGCACCGCGGCTGGCGCCGCACCCTCGCCCGCACCTTCGACGACCTGGCCGACGACCTCGCCCTCGGCGAGTGGCCGCTGCCGCGCTGCCTCGCCGAGGAGCTCGCCCTGCGGATGGCACTGGCGGACGCCCGCGCCCTGCTCGGCGCCCAGCCGGAGTCGGTCGCGGACATGATGGGCGACCTCCCGGCCGACCTCTACGACTACGACTGGGACGGCTGCGCCGACGAGCTGTTCGGCGTCTTCGGCCCGGACGACGGCGACCCGGAGCTGGACGCCCTGCAGCGCACAGAGCACCTGCTGGCCGCCACCCACCCCGAGGGCTGGTTCCTCGCCTACGAGGACGCCGAGGAGCGCGACGCCGGCCGGGGCCACCGCCGGTGATCACCCGCGAAGGGGCTGGCATCCTGGTGGGGTGAGCTCACCTTTCGACGCCCCCAGCACCCCCGCCGAGCCGGTCGACCGGGACAGCCGCGAGCAGTACGTGCTGCCGCTGGTGGTCCGCCTGGAGCGGACCGACCCGCCGGCCAGGACCGACGCGCTGGAGACCTCGGCCCGGGCCGTGCTGACCCTGCTCGCCGACCCCCGGGTGACCGGCCCCGAGGGCGAGTGGGCCGAGCGGGTCGCCGCCTGGGAGGACGCCCGGATCCGCAAGGTGGTCCGCCGGGCCCGCGGCGGGGAGTGGCGCAAGGCCGGAGAGCTGCCCGGCATCACCGTCACCGGCGCCACCGCCGAGGTCCGGGTCTTCCCGCCGGTCCCGCTGGACGGCTGGCCCAAGGAGCTGGCCAAGCTCCAGGTCTCCGGCACCGAACTGGACGACGCCGAGCCGCCGGCCGCCGCCCCCGACGGCCCGGTCCTGTGGCTCAACCCCGAGCTGGAGATGAGCGCCGGCAAGACCATGGCGCAGACCGGCCACGCCGCCCAGCTCGCCTGGTGGCGGCTGGACGGCGCACAGCGCAACGAGTGGGCCGAGTCCGGCTTCGCGCTGGCCGTGCGGACCGCGAGCCCCGAGGCCTGGGCCGGGCTGACGGCGAGCGGGCTCCCGCTGGTCCGCGACGCGGGCTTCACCGAGATCGCCCCCGGCAGCTGCACCGTCGTCGCGGACCACCCCGCGCTGCGCGGGGCCTGACCGTCAGGCGGGCCTGGCCCGGGCCGCCGGCCGCGCCTCGGCCAGCGCCAGCCCGGTCACCGACAGCAGCAGTACGGCCGTTCCGGCGGCGGTCGCCGCGGTCAGCCGCTCGCCGAGCAGCAGCACCGCGATGACCGTCGCGCTGACCGGCTCGATCAGCGCCACCACCGAGGCGGTGGTGGCCCGCACCACGGCCGCGCCCGCGAAGTACAGCCCGTACGCGAGCGCCGTCGGCACGGCGGCCAGGTAGGCCAGCAGCCCGAGGGTGCGGCCGAGCCCGGCCGGGTCCGGCCACAGCCCCTCGGCCGCCGCGAACGGCAGCAGGCACACCGCGCACACCGTGAACGACCACAGCGTGGTGGCGTACGGGCTGCCGCCGTCCCCGGCCCGGCCGAGCCGGCGGGTGTACAGGGTGATGCAGGCGTACCCGGCGGCGGACAGCAGCGCCCAGGCCACGCCGGCCGGGCGCACCTGCCCGCTGCCGCCGTCCCCGAGGACCAGCACCGCGAGGCCGCCGAGCGCGCCGCCGACGGCCACCGCGCCCGCGCCGCCCAGGCGTTCGCCCATGGTCAGACGGGCGCCGACGGCGATCAGCAGGGGCGCCGCGCCGAGCGTGACCACGGTGGCGACGGCCAGCCCGGTCCGCTGGACGGCGAGGAAGTAGGCGGCCTGGAACAGCGTGAGCCCGAGGCCGTTCACCAGGATCCGGGACAGCCGCCGCCGCAGCGGCGCCGGACGCACCGCCGCCGGGACGGCCGGGCGGCCGCCCAGCGCCCGGACGGCCAGCAGCAGGCCCACCCCGCCGGCCGAGCGCCAGAAGGTGAGGGCCATCGGACCGAGGCCGCTGCGGCCGTACAGCAGCGCGGCGGCGGCGCCGGCGGTGCCCCAGGCGGTCGCCGACAGCACGAGGTAGAGCAGGGCCCGCCCGACGGGCAGGGCACGGGAAGCAGACATGGGTGTTCTCCCACCGAAGACATGAGGTCGGTCGCGATCCCGTTCGCGGGCAGCACCGACCGGCCCGGGGGTGGTGATCACCCGGGGAGGTCTCTCAGTGGCCTGGCCGCCCGCTCAGACGGCGGGAGGTGGCAGCACGGTCTGCGGCATGCCGGCCAGCCTAGCCGCTCACGCCGGCCGGCCCGTTCAGGCGTCCCGCCGCCGCAGGGTGCGCAGCCCGCCGTACGCGGCCAGGGCCGCCCAGGCCGCCATGATCAGCAGCGCCGTCCCGTGGCCGTAGGGCGCGTCCGGCTCCGGGCCGTAGTGGAAGGCGTACTGTCCGGCCCGGTCGGGCAGGAAGCGGGCCACCCGCCCCACCCCCGGCAGTGCGCTCAGGAAGGTGGTGCCCAGGAACACCGTCGGGGTCAGCACGATCACGGCCGCGGTCAGGTTGCGCATCATCGTGGTGACGCCCAGACAGATCACCAGCAGCAGCGGGTGGTACAGCACCTCGGCGACCACGCTGCGGACGGTGCCCGGCCGGGAGAGGTCCACGCCGACCGAGGTCGAGGCCACCGCCAGGTAGCTGCCGGCCACCGAGAGCAGCCCGGTCAGCAGGCCCAGGCCGCCTCCCAGCAGCAGCTTCCCGCCGTACAGGACACCGCGCCGCGGCACGGCGGTCAGCGAGCCGCGGACGGTGCCGGAGCCGTACTCCTGGCCGATCAGCAGGATGCCCGTGGTCACCACGGCGACCTGGCCGAACAGCAGGCCGTAGGTGAGGCCCAGGGTCGGTTCCTCGGTGAGCGAGGTGTCCACCTCGCCGTAGGCGGCGTTGACGGCGTAGGTGATGCCGACGGTCAGCACGACGGCGATCAGCGGGGTGATCCACTGCGAGCGCAGCGTGCTGAACTTGGTCCACTCGGCCCGCAGGGCGTGGGTGCCGGCGCTCATGCCGCCACCGCCCGGTACTCCACCGCGTCCTCGGTCATCCGCATGAAGGCCTCCTCCAGCGAGTCCTGCCGGACGGTCAGTTCGTACAGCACCACGCCGTGCGCGGCGGCCAGCGCACCGATCCGCCCGGGGTCGGTGCCGGTGATCTCCCAGGCTCCGCCGTCGGCCTGCTCCGCCGTCAGCCCGGCGTCGCGGACCAGGCCGGCGAGCCTGGCCGGGTCGACGGCGCGGACCAGGACCCGGCTGCGGCCGTGCCGCTCCAGGAACTCGGCGGTGCCCAGGTCCGCCAGCAGCCGCCCCCGGCCGATCACCACCAGGTGGTCGGCGGTCAGCGCCATCTCGGTCATCAGGTGCGAGGACACCAGCACCGCCCGGCCCTCCGCGGCGAGCGAGCGCAGCAGGGTGCGGATCCAGCGGATGCCCTCCGGGTCCAGGCCGTTGACCGGCTCGTCCAGCAGCAGCACCGGTGGATCGCCCAGCAGCGCGGCGGCCACCCCGAGGCGCTGCCGCATCCCCAGCGAGAAGCCCCTGATCCGGCGCCCGGCCACCTCCGACAGCCCGACCAGCGCCAGCACCTCGTCCACCCGGGCGTCCCCGATCCCGTTGCTGTGCGCCAGCCAGCGCAGGTGGCCGCGGGCCGTCCGGCCACCGTGCACGGCGCCCGCGTCCAGCAGCGCGCCGACCCGGCGCAGCGGCTCGGCGAGCTCCCGGTACGGCCGGCCGTGCACCAGCGCCGTGCCGGAGGTCGGCCGGTCCAGACCGAGGACCATGCGCATGGTGGTCGACTTGCCGGCCCCGTTCGGGCCGAGGAAGCCGGTGACCCGGCCGGGCTCCACCCGGAAGCTCAGCTCGGACACGGCGGTCGTTGCGCCGTAGGACTTGCAGAGGTCTCGTACCTCGATCACGCCGGCCTCCCTGGCTGGTGGTGGTCCGAGTCAACCGGGGCGGCGCGGACAGCGGATCCCGCCCGCGGGTGGACCGCCCTCCCTCCCGTGAGGGAGGTGCCGGACGGCCCCGAACGGGCAGGATGGGCCGGTGCCCCGCATCCTCGCCCCGCTCCTGAAGCCCGTCACCTACGCGCGCTGGCTGCACCTGCTGGTCGGCACCGTGTTCGCCGGGGTGGTGCTGATGGTCTACCCCGGCGTCGAGGGCGGGTCGCCGGCGCACACCCTGACGACGGCGGCCGCGGCGGACACCGTGCTGCTCTGCCTCGCGGCGCTCGTCCCGGCCACCCGGCGGGCCGAGGGCGTCCAGGCCCGGCTGCTGCTGGCGCCCGAGCGGGAGGAGAGCATCGGCACGGCCCCGTCGGCGAGTTGGGCCGACCGGTGGCGCACGGCCTGTTGGCTGGTGGCCCGGGTCGCCCTGGGCACGGCGGTCGGCCTGGTCTCGGTCCGCGGCGCGATGCTCGCCGTCGACCTGGCCCGGGAGCCGCTGGCCGGTGCCCGCCCGCTGCTCGCACCGGTCGTGCTGCTGCTGGTCGGCTGGTCGGCGGTGCTCGCCGGCCGGCTGCAACTGCGGCTCGCCCAGGCCCTGCTGGGCCCCTCCCGGGCCGAGCGGCTGGCCGCCGCCGAACTGCGCGCCGAACGCCTGCTGGAACGCAACCGGCTGGCCCGTGAACTGCACGACTCGATCGGCCACGCGCTCACCGTGGCGGTGCTCCAGGCGGGCGCGGCCCGCGAGGTGGCCGACCCGGCGTTCCGGGACCGGGCCCTGGAGGTCATCGAGTCGACCGGCCGGCAGGCGATGGAGGACCTCGAACGGACCCTGGTCCTGCTGCGGGAGAGCCCCGACCGGGTCGCCGTGGAACGCCCCGGACTTGACCAGGTCCCGGCGCTGCTGGCCACCGCGCGGGCGGCCGGCAGCCCGGTCGAGGACACCATCGAGGCCCGCGCCGAGCACCTGCCCGGCGTGCTGTCCCGGGAGGCGTACCGGATCGTCCAGGAGAGCGTCACCAACGCCCTCAAGTACGCGCCGGGGGTGCCGATCCGGGTCGGGGCGCGGATCGCGGGCGGCGCGCTGGAACTGCACTGCGCCAACGGCGTGCCGGCGGAACCGCGGCGCCGGCCGGGCGGCAAGGGGCTGCGCGGCATCCGCGAACGGGCCGTGCTGCTCGGCGGCGAGGCCAGCACCGGCGTGGACGGGCCCGACTGGGTGGTGCGGGTACGGCTGCCCCTACGCTTGGCCGGATGACGGTGATCGACATCCTGCTGGCCGACGACGAGGAACTGGTCCGGGCCGGGCTGCGGGCCGTCCTGGAGGCCCAGGGCGACCTGCGGGTGGTCGGCGAGGCCTCGGACGGCGCCGAGGCGCTGACCCTGGCCCGGTCGCTGCGGCCGCGGGTGGTGCTGATGGACGTCCGGATGCCCGTGGTCGACGGGCTGGCCGCGACCCGGTCGATCCTGGCCGGCTGCGAGCCGCCGCCGAAGATCCTGGTCGTCACCACCTTCGAGCACGACGACTACGTCTACGAGGCGCTGCGCGCGGGCGCGGACGGCTTCCTGCTCAAGCGGGCCCGTCCGGCCGAGATCGTCCAGGCCGTCCGGCTGGTGGCGGCGGGGGAGTCGCTGCTCTTCCCGGCCGCGATCCGCGGCCTCGCCGCGGGCCGGGCCAACGGCGCCGCGCGGGCCGCGATGGCCCGGGCCGGCCTGACCGGGCGCGAGGCAGAGGTGCTGCGGCTGATGGCCCGCGGTCTGTCCAACACCGAGGTCGCCGAGCACCTGTTCCTCGGCGTGCAGACCGTCAAGACCCACGTCAGCAGCCTGCTGGGCAAGCTCGGCGCCCGGGACCGCACCCAGGCCGTGATCGCCGCCTACGAGTCGGGCTTCGTCGCGCCGGACCAGGGCTGAGGGCGCGAGCCCTAGGCCGGGTAGGCGTGGGTCTGGGCCGCCTTGACGGACGCCCAGACCGTGCTGCCCGGGGCGAGGTCGAGCTCGGCGACCGCGGCCGGGGTGAGGTCGGCGGACAGCGGCAGGGTGCCGGCGAGGTCGACCCGGACCTGGTCGCCGTGCAGGTCGAGGCCGGCCACGGTGAGCTGCCAGAGGTTGCGGGCGCTGGAGTCGGGCCGTTCGCGGTGCAGTGTGACGGCGGACGGCGGGAACGCCACGAACGCCTCGCCGGTGAGCGCCTCGGTGGTGGTCAGCACCGGCCCGCCGGCCGGGAGTTCGACCCGGTGGCCGTCGGCGGTGCCGCGGTAGAGGTTGAGGCCGACCAGGCGGGCGATGTAGTCGGTACGGGGGC
This sequence comes from Kitasatospora sp. NPDC088346, assembly GCF_044740765.1. Lineage (NCBI taxonomy): Bacteria > Bacillati > Actinomycetota > Actinomycetes > Kitasatosporales > Streptomycetaceae > Kitasatospora > Kitasatospora sp. NPDC088346. Next base: position 383,785 of record NZ_JBIURH010000002.1, on the reverse strand, counting down.
GGCGGGCGATCTCGGCCGGGGTGCCGGCCTGCACCTGCCGGCCGTCCTCGATCACCACCAGGCGGTCGGCCAGCACCATGGCGTCCAGCGGGTCGTGGGTGACCAGGACCGCCACCGCGTCGAACTCGGCCAGGTGGCGCCGCAGCTGGGCGCGGACGTCCAGCCTGGTCCGGGCGTCGAGGGCGGCCAGCGGCTCGTCCAGCAGCAGCAGCCGGGGGCGGACGGCCAGCGCGCGGGCCAGCGCGACCCGCTGGGCCTGCCCGCCGGAGAGGTTGCCGGGCCGGGCGGCGGCGTGCTCCGCCAGGCCCATCCGCTCCAGCCAGGGCCGGGCCGCGGCCCGGGCGGCGGCCTTGCGCAGGCCCTGGCAGCGCAGGCCGAAGGCGACGTTGTCGAGGGCGCTGAGGTGGGGGAAGAGCAGGTAGTCCTGGAAGACCACGCCGACCGGGCGCTCCTCGGCGGGGGTGTGCAGCCCGGCGGCCGGGTCCTCCAGGACGGCGCCGTCCAGCCGCAGGTGACCGGCGGTCAGCGGGAGCAGGCCGGCCAGGGCGCGCAGGGCGGTGGACTTGCCGGCGCCGTTCGGCCCGAGCAGGGCGACCACCTCGCCGGGGGCGGCGGTGAGGCCGAGGTCGAGGGTGAACGCGGCGCGGTCCACCCGCAGGTGCGCGTCGAGGGCGGGCGGCGTCATGGTGCTGGCTCCTGGAGCGGTCGGCCGGCCGATGGGGTCCGCCGGGTCACGTGGTCGACAGCCAGCGCTCGCGCAGCCCGGCGAGGACGGCGACGGACACCGCGAGCAGCACCAGGCTGAGCGCGATCGCCGCCTCGGGGTCGCGCTCCATGGCGAGGTAGACGGCGAGCGGCATGGTCTGGGTGCGGCCGGGGAAGTTGCCGGCGAAGGTGATGGTGGCGCCGAACTCGCCCAGCGCACGGGCCCAGGCGAGCACCGCGCCGGCGCCGATGCCGGGAGCGATCAGCGGCAGGGTGACCCGGCGGAACGCGGTCAGCCGGGAGGCGCCGAGGGTGGCCGCGGCCTCCTCGTACCGGGGGTCGGCGGCGCGCAGCGCGCCCTCCACGCTGATCACCAGGAAGGGCATCGCGACGAACGCCTCGGCGAGCACCACGCCGGTGGTGGTGAACGGCAGGGTGAGGCCGAACGCCGAGTCCAGCCAGCGGCCCAGGATGCCGTTGCGGCCCAGCACCAGCAGCAGCGCGACGCCGCCCACCACCGGCGGCAGGACCAGCGGCAGGGTGACCAGCGCGCGGACGATCCGCCGCCCGGGGATCTCGGTACGGGCCAGCAGCCAGGCCAGCGGCACCCCGAGGACCATCGAGATGGCGGTGGCGGAGGTCGCGCAGACCAGCGAGAGCCGCAGCGCCTCCCACACCTCGGTGCTGGTGAGCTGCTCGGGCAGCGAGCTCCAGGGCGCCCGGACCAGCAGCCCGACCAGCGGCAGGATCAGGAAGGCCAGGCCCAGCAGGGCGGGCAGCAGCAGGGCGTACGGGATCCGGCGGCCGCGCCGGCGGCGGGTGGCCGCCGGCGCGCCGTCGACGGGCGGTGCGGCCTGGCTCACGGGGACTGGAAGCCCGCGGCGGTCAGGACCTGCTTGGCCTCGTCCGACTGGACGTAGGCCACGAACGCGGCGGCGGCCGAGGCGTTGGGGGCCTTGGTGAGCGCGGCGATCGGGTAGTCGTTCACGGCCTTGGCGGCCTCGGGGAAGTCCACGCCGTCGATCTTCGCAGCATCGGCCTTGACATCGGTCTGGTACACCAGCGAGGCGTCGACCTCGCCCAGCTCGACCTTGGTGAGGGCGCCCTTGACGTCCTGCTCCAGGGTGACCGGCGTCAGGTTGACGCCGCCGGCCGCGAGGGCGGTGACGGCGGCCGACCCGCACGGCACCTCCTTGGCGCACAGCGCGACCTTGACGCCGGCGAGGTCGGCCAGGCCGCCGATGTGCTTGGGGTTGCCCTTGGGCACGGCGATCGCCAGGGTGTTGCGGACGAAGACCTTGGAGGTGTCCGCGCCCTTGGCGTCGACGACCGTCTTCATGGTGGCCGGGCTGGCCGCCGCGAACACGTCCGCCGGGGCACCGGAGTTGATGCTCTGGGCCAGCGCGGAGCTGCCGGCGAAGTTGAACGTCACCTTGGTACCGGGGTTGGCGGTCTCGAACTTCTTGCCGAGCTCGGTGAAGGACTCCTTGAGCGAGGCGGCCGCGAAGACCGTGATCGCTCCGGTGGCCTTGGGGGCGGCGGAGCCCGTACCGGCCTGCGCGGACGACGGCGAGGAGGCGGCCGGGGTGGCGGCGTCGCTGCCGCAGGCCGTGAGCCCGGCGGCGAGGGCCAGCACGGAGGCGGCGGCGAGCGCGGTGCGACGTCTGATGGAGCTCATGCGATTTCCCCTTCTGCCGCGCCGGTGACAGGCGCGGGGGTGTGGCGGCAACGCTGATCATACTGTCGCAAATGCGGCCGAAAAATCCCCTGTTTCATCGCACAGGCCAGCTGCCCGGTGCCGGGATGATCGCATGTGCGATGGCTCAAGGGGAAAATCCCTGGCCGTGGCGGGTGCCCGGCGGCCAGAGTGTCCGCACGGCGCGGCCGAGGGGGCGGCGCGACAGGGGAGGAGCACCCGGAATGTCGACCTTGCGGGTCACCGCCGAGCGGCTGACCGTCCACGAGCACCCGAACGCCGACGCGCTGGAGCTGGCCCAGGTCGGGCTCTACCGCGCGGTCGTCGCCAAGGGCGCCTTCCGCACCGGTGACCTCGCCGTGTACATCCCCGAGCAGGCCGTCCTGCCGGCGGCGCTGATCGAGGAGCTCGGCCTGACCGGCCGGCTGGCCGGCACCAAGGCGGACCGGGTCAAGGCCGTCCGGCTGCGCGGCGAGCTCTCCCAGGGAATCGTCTGCCGCCCACGTGCGGTGACCGACGCCGACCTGGCGCAGGCCCTCGACGCCGGCCGGGACTTCGCCGAGCTGCTCGGGATCGTGAAGTGGGCGCCGCCCGTCCCGACCGCGATGAACGGCGACGTGGAGGCCGCCCCCGACCTGCTGCCCTGGGTGGACGTCGAGTAGTCCCGGGCAGCCGGCGTGCACTTCGCCCCCTTATGCACTGACGGGGCCTCGGTTAGCGTGAGGAGGATGCGTACATCCGTTCCCCCTCTCGGAGGTGTCATGCCGGCCACCCGGACCCCGGGCCCGACCGGGCTCCCGCTCCTCGGGTCGCTGCTCGACCTGAAGCGGGACCCGCTCCGGGCCTACCTGGACGCCCGGCGCGACCACGGCGACGTGGTCCGCTTCGCAGCCGGCCCGCCGGGGCTGCGGGCCGAGTTCCACATGGTCTTCTCCCCCGAGGGCGCGCAGCAGGTGCTGGCCACCCAGGCGGCCAACTTCCGCAAGGAGAACGTCTTCTACGAGGAGATCCGGCAGACCTTCGGCAACGGGCTGCTGACCTCCCAGGACACCGACTACCAGCGTCAGCGCCGGCTGGTGCAGCCGCTGTTCACCCGGCGCCGGGTCGACGGCTACGCCGAGGCGATCGGCATCGAGGCCGAGGCGCTCACCGAGCGCTGGCAGCGGGTGCCCGGCGGCGTGGTGGACGCCGCCGACGAGATGTCCCGCTTCGCCCTGCGGGCCGTCGCCCGGATCCTGTTCGGCGCCGACGTCGAGGCCGCCATCGACGTGGTCCGCACCCGCTTCCCCGTCCTCGGACGCTACGTCCGCGGACGCGGCGTCTCCCCGCTACGCGTGCCCCGCAGCTGGCCGACCCCCGGCAACCGCGAGGCCCGGGCCGCCGAGAACGAGCTGTACGGCGTCTGCGACGAGATCATCGCCCGCCGGGCCGGACAGCCCGCCGACGACCTGCTCGGCCTGCTCGCCGACGCGCGCGGCGAGGACGGCGAGGCACTCGACGCCACCGAACTGCGCGAACAGGTCCTGATCTTCCTGCTCGCCGGTCACGAGACCACCGCCACCTCGCTCACCTTCGCCCTGCACCTCCTCGGCCGCCACCCCGAGCAGCAGGACCGCGCCCGGGCCGAGGTGCGCGCCGTCCTCGGCGACGGCCGGGCGCCGCGCGCCGACGACCTCGCCGCGCTGCCCCACCTCACCCGGGTCCTCAAGGAGGCCATGCGGCTCTACCCCGCGGCGCCGGTGATCGGCCGGCGCGCGGCGGCGGACTGCGTGGTGGACGGCGTGCCCATCCCGGCCGGCGCGGACGTCCTGGTCGCGCCCTACGTCACCCACCGGCACCCGGAGCACTGGTCCGACCCGGAGCGCTTCGACCCCGAGCGCTTCACCCCGGAGCGGGAGGCCGCCCGGCACCGCTACGCCTGGTTCCCGTTCGGCGGGGGCCCGCGGGCCTGCATCGGCCAGCACTTCTCGATGCTGGAGTCCGTCCTCGGCCTGGCGGTGCTGCTGCGCCGCTTCGAGGTGGCCGCGGTCGACACCGACGTCCGGCTCACGCACGGGATCACCCTGGGGGTGGAGGGCGAGGTCAGGATCGCACTGACCGAGGCGACGTAGTCCACCGTCCAGGACCGGGGCCCCGGGGAGGCGCGGTGACTGACGGTCAGTTTCCGGTTCGACCGGTCACCAGGGCTTTCGAGCCTGTTGTTCCGGAGCCGTCCGCCCGGTGTTCGCCCACCGTCCGCCTGGCCGTGTGCCGGTGCCGTTTGGCTGGCCGGCGAGCAGCGCGGTCCCGCGCCGCGCGGAGTCCAACGAGGGCAGGCAGCATGGGCAGGCGGACCGCGGCGTCCGGAGGAGACAGCTCCGAGGGTCGGCCGGCCGGGGGAGGCCCGGCCGGCCGGCGCCGGGCCGGGTCCGCGGCTGCCGCCGCCGCCCTGCTGCCGGTGCTGCTGGCGACGGCGGCCTGCGGCGGCTCGGCCGACGCGGCGGGCGGCGGCGACGCCGGTGCCCCGCTGACCGTGATGACCTGGTCCCCGGCCGGCACCGGCTCGACCGACCGCCCCGGTGTCACGGCGCTGGCCGAGGAGATCGGCCGCGAGGTGAACGCCAAGGGCGGCCCGGCCGGGCGCAAGCTGAAGGTCCTCGCCTGCAACGAGCACAACACCGCAAGCGGCGTCACCGCCTGCGCCCAGCAGGCCGTGGACGCCCACGCGGTCGCGGTGATCGGCTCGTACAGCCAGTTCGGCGACACCTTCATGCCCCTCCTGGAGGCGGCCGGCATCCCCTACCTGGGCGGCTACGGCGTCTCCGGCTCGGAGTTCAGCAGCCCGCTGTCCTACCCGGTGGCCGGCGGCACCCCGGCCCTGATCGCGGGCAGCGGCCGGCAGTTGGCCGCGGCCGGCTGCCGGACGGTCGCCCTGGTCCGTCCGGACACCGGCAACGGCGACACCCTCACCCGGTACCTCTCGGCGGCCGTCGCCCCCGCCGGGATCAGACTCACCGACGTCAAGGTGCCGGAGCGCGCCGACGCCGCCCAGCTGCCCGCCCCCGTCCAGAAGGCGGTCGGCGACGACCGGGCCGGCAACTGTGTGACGGCCGCGCTCGGCCCCGAGCAGACCCTGCTCCTGCTGGACGCCTACCGCAAGGCCAACCCGCGCCGCACCCAGCTGGCCTCGGTGATCGGCAGCGTCCACCAGGCCGTCATCGACTCCACCGGCGGCACCAACAGCCCGCTGAACGGCTCCCTGGCGACCGGCTGGTTCCCGCCCGAGACGTCGAAGGTCTGGGACGACCTGCGGACCACGGCCGGCAACGCGGCCGCCGCCGGCGCCAAGCCGGTCGACACGTCCGACCTCGCCGTGCAGACCACCTGGGTCGCCTACCAGACCTTCCTCCAGGCGGTGGACCGGATCTCGTCGGCGGGCCAGCCGCTCACCGCCAAGGGCCTGCGCGCCCAGCTGGACAGCGGCGACTCGATCGACACCGGGGGCGTCACCCCGCCGCTCAGCTGGGGCCAGGGCGACATGCTGCCGAGCGCGGAGTCGCCCCGGCTCACCAACACCTGGGTCACCTTCCAGCAGGTCAAGGGCGGTCGGCTGACGGAGCAGCAGAGCGGCTTCGTGGACGTCCGCTGGGTGCTCACCGGGGGGAAGCCGCCGCAGTAGGACGGCGCCCCGGGCCGGCACCCGGGCCGACCGGTCACCCCGACGCACCGGTCAGCCGTACCGTCGGCCCGATGCGGCGACCGGCGACGTACGCTCAAAATGTGATCACCTATCAGCACCGCAGGCTGGCAGCGCTGGCCGACGAGGGCCGCTGGACGGAGCTGCTCGGCGCCTACCGACGCACCCGGGCGGCGGCCGTGGCGCTGCACGGCCCGGCGGTGGGAGTTGCCGAGGCGGCGCCGTTCGGGCACCTGATCGCCTACGGGGCGCCGCCCGAGCTGGCCGCCCGGCTGTTCGACGGGGACGGCGGCCCGGACACCGCCGCCGGCCCCGCCGACCACGACGCCGGGCCGCTGTGGGAGGTGCTGGCCACCCGCCACTCCTGGCGCCGGCTCGCGCCACTGCTCGACCCGGAACCCATCCGGCGGCTGGTCACGCACACCCGGGTGCTGCTCGGCGAGGACCTCTCGGCCGAGGCCGAGCCCGACCCGGAGGGCGTCCCGCTGGTCCTCGCCGCCTGGGAGGCGGCCGGGCGTCAGGAGGGCGGGCTGGTCCCCGAGTACCTGGGCAACGGCGGTGCGCTGCGCGTCCCGCCGGCGCTGCCCGCCACCCGCGAGGGGCTCGGGCCGGTCCGGCTGCCGGGGGCGGGCGAGCTGGTCCCGGGCCAGGCGGCCACCCGGCTGCTCGCCACCCTCGCCCCGTGGGCCACGGTGTCCTGCGTCCGCGGCACGGGCCCCGACGCGGCGGCCAGGACGGCCCCCGCCGGCCGGGTCATCGGCGGGCACCTGCCGTTCACCGCCGCCTATCCGGCGCTGGTCCGGGTCGGCTCCGAGCACCCCTCCACCGGCGCGGCCCACGGTCGGCTGGCCCTCTGGCGGGTGCTGGCCGCGATGACCGGCACCGCTCGGCCGGCCCGGGCCGAGATCGAGGCCCTGGTCGCCCGGCTGCGGTGCTTCACCTGGAGCGAGCCGGCCGACGAGCTCCGCTACCTGCACCTCACCCTGGAGGACCCGGCCACCGGGCTCGCCTGGGCGGTCAGCGGGTGCGCCGAGATCTGAGGCGCCCGCGGGCGGGGTTCGGCGCCCCGGACCGGCGGGCCGGGGCGCCCGGTCGTCGTCCCCCGGTCGTCGTCGGTCCGGCCCTTCGCTCAGTCGTCGTCGTGGGTCCGGTCGTCGTGCGTCCGGACGGCGACCGCGAGGTAGCGCTCGTCGGTGTCGGTGTCGGTGTAGCCGGTCAGCCGCCAGCCGCAGCCGGCCAGCAGCGGGCGGAGGTTGGGCTCGGCCCGCAGGTCGTCCGGCGTGATCCGGCGGCCGTGCCGGGCGGCCAGGGCGGCCCGGCCGACCGGGTGGTAGAGCGCGAGGCGGCCGCCGGGGCGGGTGACCCGGGCGAGCTCGCGCAGGCCGGTGCCGGGGCCGGGCAGGTGGGAGATCAGACCGGCGCCGAAGACCAGGTCGACGCCGGCGTCGGCGAGCGGCAGCCGGGTGCAGTCGGCCACCAGGACGGCGGCGTGCCGCCGGTGGGCGCGGGCCAGCTCGACCATCTCGGGCGTCAGGTCCACCCCCAGGACCGTCCCGCGCGGTCCGACGGCGGCCCGCAGCAGCGGCAGGGCCCGTCCGGTGCCGCAGCCCGCGTCCAGGACGAACTGTCCAGCGTCGAGGCGGAGTTCGGCGATGGCCTGGGCGTAGCGCGGCCCGTCGTCGGGGAACTTCGCGTCCCAGCCTGCCGCCCGGGCGGCGAAGAACTCGCGGGTGCGGGACCGTTCCGCTGCGTCCGACATGCTCCGCCCTCCCTGGGTCGCCCGCCGACAGCGTAGCCAACCCGCCCGGGCTCCCGCCCGTCCGCGCCGGACCCTGGACGCCGGGCCGTGTCCGATCGGTGTCGCGGTCGTTGATCCGGTCGTTGCCGGGGCGGGTGCGGCGCCGTCCGGTCGGGGGAGTCCGGTGGCGGTGCGCGGCCGCGCGGCTGCCACCAGTAAACTTAGGCTTACCTAACCATGAGGGAGCCAGCCCGTGAGCCCCACCGTCGACACCGCCGTCCCCGCCGGCGAAGCGATCCTGCGCCGCCAGCGCATCCGCGAGTCGGCCGCCCGGACGTACGCCCGGTCCTTCCCGATCGTCCCGGTCCGCGCCAACGGGATGACCGTCGAGGGGGCCGACGGCCGCCGCTACCTCGACTGCCTCTCCGGCGCCGGCACCCTGGCCCTCGGGCACAACCACCCCGTGGTGCTGGAGGCGATCCGCCGCACCCTGGACAGCGGCGCACCGCTGCACCTGCTGGACCTCGCCACCGCGGAGAAGGACGACTTCACCACCGCCCTGTTCGCCAGCCTGCCACCCGCGTTCGCCGCCGGCGCGCGGATCCACTTCTGCGGGCCGGCCGGCACCGACGCGGTGGAGGCGGCGCTCAAGCTGATGCAGACCGCCACCGGCCGGCGCGGCGCACTCGCCTTCACCGGCGGCTACCACGGCATGACGGCGGGCGCGCTGGCCGTCACCGGCAACGTCGCCGTCAAGGCACCGCTGCCCGGCGGCGGTGAGGTCACCCGGCTGCCGTACCCGTACCCGTACCGCTGCCCGTTCGGGGTCGGCGAGCGCGGCGCCGAGCTGTCGGCCGCGTACACCGAACGGCTGCTGGACGACCCCTCCGGCGGCGTGGTGCCGCCCGCCGCGATGATCCTGGAGGCCGTCCAGGGCGAGGGCGGCGTGGTGCCCGCCCCCGACGGCTGGCTGCGCGAGATGCGGCGGATCACCGCCGAGCGCGGCATCCCGCTGATCGTCGACGAGGTACAGACCGGCGTCGGCCGCACCGGCGCCATGTGGGCCGTCGAGCACAGCGGGATCGTGCCGGACGCGATGGTGCTCTCCAAGGCGATCGGCGGCAGCCTCCCGCTGGCCGTGGTGGTCTACCGCGAGCAGTACGACGGGTGGCGGCCCGGCGCCCACACCGGCACCTTCCGCGGCAACACCCTCGCCATGGCGGCCGGCGCGGCCACCCTGCGGTACGTCGAGGCCAACGGCCTGGTGGCCCGCGCCGAACTGGTCGGCGCCCGGATCACCGCCCGGCTGGACGGGCTCAAGGCCCGGGTGCCGGCCGTCGGCGACGTCCGCGGCCGCGGCCTGATGATCGGGGTCGAACTGGTCGACCCGGACGGCGAGCCGGACAGCTGCGGCGCCCTGCCGCCCGACCCGCAGCTCGCGATCCGGGTCCGCGAGGCCTGCCTGGAACGCGGCCTGATCGTCGAACTCGGCGGCCGCCACGACGCCGTGCTGCGCCTGCTCCCGCCGCTCACCATCGGCGACGAGCAGACCGAGGCGGTGCTCGACCGGCTCTGCGAGGCCGTCGAGACCGCCGCGGCCGGACCCCGGCGGTGAACGACCCGACCGCGCTCTCCGGCGGAGCCGCCGGCCCCGCCGCCCTCGGCCCGCTGCTGGACCTGGTGCTCACCGCCCTGGCCACCGGCGCCGGACAGCGCTCCGGCCCGATCCCGGCCGGGCCCCCGGACCGGCTCGCCGAGCAGTTCGCCGGGGTGCTGCGGCACGGCCGCGACGAGCCCGACCCCGACGCCCTGCTCCGGCTGACCGTCCACCTCGCCCAGGGCAGCGCCGACCCGGCCGACCCCGCCTGCGCCGCCCACCTGCACTGCCCGCCGCTGGCCGTCGCCGTCGCCGCCGACCTCGCCGTCTCCGCGCTCAACCCCTCCCAGGACTCCTGGGACCAGGCCCCGGCCGCCACCGTCTTCGAGACCGAACTGCTCGCGGAACTGGCCGAGCTGGTCGGATTCCCGGCCGACCGGGCGGCCGGCGTGGTCACCTCCGGCGGCACCGAGTCCAACCTGCTGGCCCTGATGCTCGCCCGGGACGCGGTCCTCGGCGGCCGGGTCGAGCTGGACGGCCTGCCGGCCGGGGTCCGCCCGGTGATCGTCGCCTCCCGCGCTGCCCACTTCTCGGTGCAGCGCGCCGCCGCCCTGCTCGGCCTCGGCGAACGCGCGGTCCTCACCGTCCCGGTCGACCGCGAGCTGCGGATGGACCCGGCGGCCCTCGCCGACACGCTCGCCGCGGCGGTACGCGCCGGCCGCACCCCGATCGCCGTGGTCGCCACCGCCGGGACCACCGACACCGGCGCCGTCGACCCCCTGCACCGGGCGGCCGACCTGGCCGCCCGGCACGGCGCCCGGCTGCACGTGGACGCCGCCTACGGGGGCGGCGCCCTGCTCTCCCGCCGGCTCGCCCCGCTGCTCGACGGCATCGCCCGCGCCGACTCCGTCTCGCTGGACTTCCACAAGCTCGGCTGGCAGCCGGCCGCCGCCGGCGTCTTCCTCGCCGCGCGCGCCGAGACCTACGCCTCGCTGGCCCGCCACGCGGCGTACCTCAACCCGCTCGACGACGAGCGGGCCGGCTACCCCAGCCTGCTCGGCCGCTCGCTGCGCACCACCCGCCGCCCGGACGGCTTCAAACTCGCCGTCACCCTGCGCACCCTGGGCCGGGACGGGCTCGGCCGGCTGGTCGACGCCTGCCACGACCTGGCCCGCGCGACCGCGGCCGCCGTCCGCGCGGAACCGGCCCTGGAACTGCACTGCGAGCCGGTGCTGACCACCGTGGTGTTCCGCTACCGGCCGGCCGACGGCGACCCGGCGACGGCCGACCGGGTCAACGCCGGGCTGCGGCGGGCCCTGCTGCGGGACGGGCGGGCGGTGGTCGGCCGCACCGAACTACCGGGCGACGGGCCGGGCCGGGTCCGGCTGAAACTCACCCTGCTGAATCCGCACACCACGGCGGCCGACACCACCCGGATCCTCTCCGCCGTCGTGCGCGCCGGGCGGGCCGAGGAACAGTTCGGCGGCGCGTCGGGAATTGGCCGGTGACACAGGAACCCGCAGGTCGGTGGCGGGTCCGCCTGGAGGAAAACACACGGGGACACGAGCGGCGCGCGCCGTTCCCGGCCCGTGGCGGCCGGTGACCCAGAAGCCTTTGTGGACATACCTTCCGGCAATCCGTCCAGCCGATTCCGGCCGTAGCGGGGCGATTTCCCGCCAACCCCGGGGCTCGGCTTACGGGGGAGCGGAAGCACAGCGATAACTTCGGGTAGCCGCCGCCACACCGGGAGCACACGGCACCCAGGGACTAGCGGCGCAAGGGAGATCCACCATGTGCCGCCGATTCCGTGCGGTCACTGCGGCCTGCCGCCCCGGGGCGTCACACCGGCCCCCGGTCCGACCGGGTAGGTCCGTCTCCGGCCGGTAGCCCGGCCCCTCAGCGTCACCCCTCCGCCGGTCCGGCGCGGCACCCTGCCCCGGCCCGGTGTTCCCCGCCGCTCCCCGTCGCCCGCCGGCCGCATCACGGCCCGGCTCCGCACGCCGCGGCATCCGCACCACACCCCCCGCACCACCCCCCTCTCCCGCACCGTCATCGGTCACCCCTGCACCGCCTCATGCACCCTGCACCGCCCCGACCCCTCCACCGGGCCCGGCCGCCGCCGGCCGGTGGACCCAGCCCTGCGACGCGGAGGCCGCGGTTATGAGCGAAACCCTTCCGACCCGAACCCTTCCGACCCGACCCTGCTGACCGAGACCCTTCCGGCCGCCCCGCCGGACACCTTCGAGGCCGTCCCGTACTCGGCGCGCTGCCGGACGGTCTTCGACCGCGGCGACCACCTCCTGATCGGGGTCAGCCCCGGCAGCGGCTACTTCAGCCACCAGCGGCTCGCCGACCTCATCCGCTGGGGCAGAGCCTTCTTCGAACGGATCGACGTGGTCCACGCCGACCTGCACGTCGCCGCCCAGTTCCGGGCCGGCGGCCACCCGGCCGACCAGGCCGAACGCCGGGCCGCCAAGGAGGTCAAGGCCACCGCCCGCCGGATCCGCCGCGCCGTGGAGGAGACCGGCCCGGACCGCGTCCGCACCCACGCGCTCTCCGACTTCACCCCGCAGCCCGCCTACCGGCGCCTCCACACGGCCGTGCTGGCCGCCCTGGACGCCGATCCGGTGCTGCGCGCCGCCACCGAGGGCATGGCCCGCGGCTTCCTGCACGGCACGCTGGCCGAGGGCGGCGGGCCCACACCCGCCCAGCTGGCGGCCGGAGTCGACTACATCGCCGCCGAGCTGCCGTTCTTCCTGGACACCCCGGCGCTGCTCGGGGTGACCTCCTCGGTCGCCTGCTACCACGTCGAACTCCCGCTCACCGCGGTTCTGTTCGGCCCCGGCCAGGGCCTGCGCGCGGTGCCCGACCAGGGCTACGCCGTGGTCCGGCCGGCCGCCGTGCCCCAGCCCGTGGCCGCCTGAGCCCACGTCCCCGGACCTCCTCCCGGCCCGCCGCCCCGCCCGGCGGGCCGTCCACCCGACCGATCCGTCCGCCGAGGAGCGCATCCCCCGCGTCGACGACGAGCTGCTGGCCACCGTCGCGCTCTCGCTGTTCGGCGCGGGCGCGGTCTCCACCTCGGCCTTCCTGCTGCACGCCGTCATCGCGCTGGCCCGCCGGCCGGAGCTGGCCCGGCGGCTGCGGGAGGAGCCCGCGGTGATCGGCCGGGCGGTGGACGAGCTGCTGCGCCACAACCTGTCGATCGGCGACGCGCTGCCCCGGCTCGCGCTGGCGGACGTGCAGGTCGGCGAGGTGCTGGTGAAGGAGGGTGAGCTGGTGCTGGTGCTGATCGAGGGGGCCAACCACGACCCCGCGGTGTTCCCCGATCCGGAGCGGATCGACTTCGACCGCCCGGCCAACCCGCACCTCGCCTTCGGGGCCGGCCGGCACTTCTGCCCGGCCTCCGCGCTGGGCCGCACCCACGCGGAGATCGCCCTGACGGCCCTGGTCGAGCGCCTGCCGGAGCTGCGGCTGGCACTGCCCGCCGAGCAGCTGGCCTGGCGCCCGGGCTTCATCAAGCGGCTCCCGGAGCGGCTCCCGGTCATCTGGTAGCCGGGTTCAGCCGTCGAGGCCCAGGAGGATGTCGCGGGCCCGCTCCCACAGGGCGGGATCCGCGGCGACCAGCAGGCCGTCCTCGCAGCCGGGCGGTTCCGGCCGGTACGGCGTCCCGCTCAGGCGGGCGGAGACCCCGCCCGCCTCGGTGACCAGGAGCGAGCCGGGGGCGTGGTCCCAGGGCAGGGTCCGCCAGTAGAGGATGAAGTCGAGGCCGCCGTCGGCCAGCAGCGGGTACTCCATGCCGGCCGAGCGCAGGCCCTCGTCCATCCGGCCGAAGGCCCGCGCCCTGGTGTGCAGCTGGTGGTGGAGGGTCGGGTCGAGGAAGCGGCTCTTCAGCAGCCCGTGCCACTTCTCCGGGAGGCCGGCGGCGGGGCCCCGGGTGATCTGGTGACCGTCCCGCCAGGCGCCCGCGCCCAGCTCGGCGGTGTAGGCCGTTCCGGTGGCCGGCTGCCAGATCCAGGACGCGACCGTGCGGCCGTCCCGGACCAGTGCCGCCATCACCGCGAACTCCGGGCGGCCGGCGACGAAGTTGGAGGTGCCGTCGATCGGGTCGACCAGCCAGACGGCGGGCTCGGAGAGCAGCGCCCGGGCGAGCGCCGGGTCGGCGGAGACGGCCTCCTCGCCGACCACCGGGACGGGCAGCAGCTCCCGCAGCCGGCGGGCGATGATCAGCTCGGCCTCCCGGTCGGCGACCGTCACCACCTCGCCGGGGGCCTTCTCCATCACCTCGCCGGTCGCCAGGGCCCGGAACCGGGGCTCCACCGCCTCGGCTGACGCCTCGGCGAGGATCTCCGCCACCTTCTCCATCAGCACCTGACCGCTCCTTTCACCGGGTACCACTCTCGCACGGTCATACGGCGCGGACCTGCGGCGGGACCCTCCCGGGGCCGTCCGGGGCGGGCCGTCCGGGACGGGGGCGTCAGGAGCCGGCGGGACGCTCCTGGACGGCCCAGCTGTTGCCCTCCGGGTCCTCGAAGAAGACGAAGGAGTTCCACGGCTCGCCGGGCCCGGGCACCCACTTCCCGTCGGCACCCAGGTGCCGGACCTCGGTGACGTCCACACCCCGGCCGGCGAGCTCCGCGTGGGCCGCCGCCACGTCGTCCACGACCAGCTGCAGCCCGCGCAGCGAGCCCGGCGCGGACTGCGGGATGCCCTCGCCCAGCACCACCGAGCAGCCCGAGCCCCGGGGGGTCAGCTGGATCACCCGGCCGTGCTCGCCGATCCTGGTATCGTGGTCCAGGCCGAAGCCGACCTGCTCCACGTAGAAGTGCTTGGCACGGTCCAGGTCGACGACGGGCACCACCACGACCTCCAGCTTCCAGTCCACGGCCGGGCTCCTCTCGGGTGGGCGCGCCGGTGCGGCGGCGCCCGGTCAGTCCTCGCCGCCCTCCAGGAAGTGGAAGCCGGGGTGAGGATGCATCAGGAAATCGTGGTGCGAGATGTTCCACCCGTAGGCCCCCGCCATGGCGAAGACCACCCGGTCGGCCGCACGCAGCCCGGCGGCGGGGGTGCGGTGCGCCAGCACGTCCTTGGGGGTGCACAGCTGCCCGCACAGGGTGGCCCGGCCGGTGGTGACGGCCGGCCGCGGCCACGGGTGCGCCCAGGCGGCGACCGGGCGGACGGTGAACGGCTGGTCGTGGCCCCGGGTGGCCGGGGTGCGCAGGTGGTGGGTGCCGCCGGCGAGCACCGCGAAGTCCTCGCCGTGGCTGTGCTTGACGTCCAGGACCTCCGTCGCGTACCAGCCGCAGTAGGCGGTCAGCGCCCGGCCGGGCTCGATCCGCAGGGTGAGGCCCGGACGGCGGTCCAGCAGCTTCGCCAGACCCTCGCCGAAGGCCGTCCAGTCGAAGCGGGCGACGGGGTCGGCGTAGTCCACCGCCATGCCGCCGCCGATGTTGACCTCCTCCAGGGCGAGACCGTGCCGGGCGGCCAGCGACCCGGACCATTCGACCACCCGTTCGGCCAGGGCGAGCTGCTCGGCCGCGGCCAGCCCGCTGGCGAGGTGGGCGTGCACCCCGCGCAGCCGCAGCCGGGCGTACTCCGGCCGGGTGAGCAGCTCCAGGCAGGCCGCGGCCCGGTCGGGGTCGAGCCCGAACGGGGTGGGCCGCCCGCCCATCGCGAGCGCCACCGAGTCCAGGGTGCCCGGTGCCACCGGCAGGTTGACCCGCAGCAGCAGGTCGACCGGGCCGGTCGCGGCGGCGGCCAGCAGGTGCAGGTCCCGTTCGCTCTCGACGTGCCAGCGGTGCACCCCGGCCGCCAGCCCGGCGGCGAACTCGGCCGGGGTCCGGCCGGGGCCGCCGAAGGCCAGCGGCGCGTCCGGGACGGCCGCCCGGACGTGTGCCAACTCGCCCGCGGAGGAGACCTCGTAGCCGTCGACCGCGCCCCGCAGGGCGGTCAGCAGCGGCGGCGCCGGATTGGCCTTCGCCGCGTAGTACAGCTCGACCCGCTCCGGCAGCGCCGCCCGGACGGCCGCCGCGTGTGCGCGCAGGGCCGGCAGGTCGTAGAGGAAGGCGGGCAGCTGCTCGGCCGTGAGCGCGTCGGCCGCGCGCAGCACCTGGCCGCTCACCGCAGCGCCCCCTGCCGGCGCCGGGCGGCCGGCAGCGCGGTGGCGGGCCGTGCGCCGGTGTGCGGGGCGCCGGTGTGCGGCGGGTCGGCGTGCGGGGGCCCGGCCGGGACGGGCTCGGCGAGCGGCGAGGGCAGCCGGACGTAGCCCGCCTCCCGGTCCGCGCGGCGCTCCCAGCGGGTCAGCAGGTTGGCCTTGGCGGGCAGCGGCCCGCCGGCCAGCAGGGCGCCCAGCCGGGCCGGGCGGCCGTGCGCCGCGGCGTACTCGGCCAGCACCGCGCGGACCTCCGTCCACAGGACGGCCTCCAGCTGCGGGTACCGGTCGGCGAGGGCGGCCAGCAGCTCGGCGACGTGGTTGACCAGCAGGCAGTAGACCACCCGGTCCCAGCCGCGCCGGGCGTCGTACGCGATCGGGCCGGCCACCTCGGGCGGCAGCGCGGCGAGCAGCGCGCCGTTGCGTTCGGGCAGCAGCTTGGTGCCCTCCAGGTCGCGGAACAGCACCTGGGCCGGGCGGCCCGCGGCGTCCACGCAGATCAGCACGTTCTGCAGGTGCGGCTCCAGGACCACGCCGTGGTCGAAGTAGGCGGCCAGCACCGGCGGCACCAGCAGCCGCAGGTACTCGGCCCACCACTGGCGGGCCCGGTGCGGGCCGGCGCCGTCCAGCAGTACCGAGATGTGGGCCGAGCTGGTCGGGTACTCGTCCGCGACGGCGGCCGCCAGCAGCGGGGTGAGCCCGGGGCGCAGCCGCACCGCGGTGCCCTCGCGGACGATCACGCCGAGGCCTTCGAACAGCGCGGTGTCCGGGGTGCCGTCCGTTCCGGGCAGGGCGAGCGTGCGGTAGGCGGGTTCGCGCAGCACGGCGGCGTGCGGGAAGCGGCGGGCCAGGTCGGCCAGCGGGTCGGCCAGCAGGCGGGTGAGCGCCACGGCGCCGGTCAGCTCGTACGCGGCGTTCTTGCGCAGGCAGTTGGTGATCCGCACGTTCAGGCTGAACTTGAGGAAGGCCCCGGCGCCGGCCAGGGTGCGGACGGACGCGGTGGGGGTGAACGGCCGGCCGCCCGGGCCGAGGTCCAGCACCTCGCCGCGCCCGATCGCGGCGCGCAGCAGCGGGTTCTCGCGCAGCAGC
Source organism: Kitasatospora sp. NPDC088346 (assembly GCF_044740765.1). Lineage (NCBI taxonomy): Bacteria > Bacillati > Actinomycetota > Actinomycetes > Kitasatosporales > Streptomycetaceae > Kitasatospora > Kitasatospora sp. NPDC088346. Next base: position 367,136 of record NZ_JBIURH010000002.1, on the reverse strand, counting down.
TCGTACTGCCAGGGGTGTGCGGGCAGCAGCCGGTAGCCGTCCGGCACCGGGCGCAGCCCGTCCAGCAGCGCGCCGGCGCTCTCCTCGCAGCTCTCCTCGGCGAACAGGTCGGCGCGGACCGCGAGGTGGTGCAGCGGGAACGCGGCGCGGGCCTCGGGCGCGTAGTCGGACCAGGAACCGCGTTCGGCGGTGCGGGACTTGGGCGCGGGGTGGAAGCGGTGGCCGAACAGCAGGGCCTGTTCGGACTCCAGGTACCGGTCGGGGCCGGGGGAGGGGCGGTCGGTGAGCGCCGCGGCGACGCCCGCGTGGCTGGAGGCGAGCTGGCTGAGGAACTCGGGGTTGCGCAGGCCGCTGCGCAGGGTGAGTTCGGCCTGCACCCGTTCGGCCAGCTCGCGCCAGCCCAGTTCGCGGCGGCCGTCCGGGGTCTCCTCCAGGACCGGCCCGGTGAAGCGGTGCGCGCCGGTGAGCGAGGTGCGGCGCAGGGTGGCCCTGAGCTCCACGCCCGTCCGGGGCAGCCGCAGGAGGAGGCGGCCGTCCGTGACGGCGGTCTGGTGCTCGGGTCCGGAGACCTCGCGCAGCAGGCAGTTGAGCAGGGTGTGCGCGACGGCGTGCTCGGCGGTGGGCAGGGCGGTGGGCGCCACCGACCGGGCGTGGCGGTGCTGCGGACGGAGGGTCCGGGGGGTCGTCATCGTTGGCTCCTGCGGGTCGGACGTGCAAGGGCTGCCGGGAGGGCGCGGCGGGTGCCGGCGCCCTCGGCGGTCACCGCTGAATCCCTGGGCGGCGGAGGTAGTTGGGGCCGGTGGTGTAGTGCTTGTTGATGTCGGCGGCGCCGGAGCGCTCCTTGCTGAGCAGGGTGCCCGCGGTGACCATGGCCTTGACCGGGAGGTGCTCGGCGTCGAGCAGCCGGGTGCGCAGCGGTTCGCCGGCCGGCCCGAGGCGGTCCACGGCCTCGGTGAGGGCGGTGCGCAGCAGGCCGAGGGTCTGGTCCAGCGGTGCCCGGCCGTGGGCGGCCAGGGCGAAGGCGGGGGCGGCGGTGCACAGGTGGGCGGTGATGGTGGTGAACAGGTCGGTGAGCGCCGAGTCGTCCTCGCCGAGGATCCGCCGGTCGTCGAACTCCTGGGCGATCCTGCCGAGTTCGCCGAGCCGGGCGGTGTTGACGCGTGGGCCGTCGTTGTCCTTGAGGAGCAGCCGCAGCCGGGTGCGGCCGCCGGGGCGGTCCAGCACCAGCGAGGTGTTCTGCTGGTGCGACTCCAGGGCGATGCCGTGGCCGAAGAGGGTGGTCTGCCAGTCCAGCAGCAGGGCCAGCAGGTCGCGGTAGAGGTCGAGCACCGATCCACCGTAGAAGCGGTCGGCGAGCTGGTCGGCGACCAGCCGGCCGTCCGGCGCGGTGGCGGTCAGGGCGGCGAGCGACACCGTGACGGCGCCGGACAGGCCGGTCGGGTACCGGCGCAGCAGGACGGCGAGCAGTTCGTGGCCGGCGTGCGCCCAGCGCTGCTCGTCGGCGTGCAGCACCCGTCCGGCGAAGCGTGGTTCGCGGGCGACGACGGCGGCCAGCAGCCGTTGCCCGGCGGCGCCGTCGGTGAGCGTGCCGGGCTTGATGGTGCGGCGGTTGCGCAGGCCCAGGGTGGCGGTGGCGAGCGGGAGTTTGAGGTGGCAGGCCGGGTCCGCGGCGACGGCCACGGTCCGCATCGAGAGGGTGGGCAGCACGTCGAGGCGGGGGTCCTCGGCGAGGACGGCGCCGGGCACCAGGAGGTCCGGGCGGTGGGCGGCGGTCAGCGGGTGGACGGGCAGCACGGCCAGGCCCGGCCGCAGGCCCAGCTGCCGGGAGCTCGGCCACCAGGAGGGCAGCTGCCCCGTTCCGTGGACGGTCAGCAGCCGCTCCGGGACGGCCAGCCAGCGCAGCGCGAAGACCGGGTGGAACTCGGGTGCGTAGCGGCGCAGTTGGCCCTCGCTCAGGCCGGACCGGCCGCGCGCCGTGGGGTAGACCGGGTGATCCAGGTAGGCGGCGAGGGTGTCGAAGGCGAGGGACGCCGCCGGGCCGGTCCAGTCGGCGGTGTCGGGGCCGTACCGGTCGGCGAGCCGGCCGGTCACCTCGGCGCGGGAGGCCGCGTGCAGCCGCATGGTGGCCAGGGTCTGGCGGCACTCCTCGGCGAAGTCGAGGTGGCCGGGGCGGTCCTGCGGGTCGGCCAGTTCGGCCACCCGGGCGAGGATCTCCGGCAGCGTGGTGAGCAGGCGGCCCCCGGACTCCAGCAGCGGCAGCCTGGCGGCGTACTCGCTCTGGTAGCCGTCCTCGGCGACCGGCAGTGCCAGGGTGCCGGAGCGCAGCCAGGTGCCGTCCGTGCGCTGCTCGGGCACGCCGGCGCTGCGCAGCGCGACCACGTCCTCGCGCAGCAGCGCGCTGAGCACCCGCAGGGTCAGCGACTCGGCCTCGGTCACGGTGCGATCTCCCAGCGGTTGGCGGCGAGGAACCCGGCGACGGCCCGGTCCGCCGCGTCCTGGTCGGGTCCGATCGCCCAGACCAGGCCCAGGTAGTCGCGGTTGGTGCGGTAGTGCTCGTGCCGTTCGCCGAGGGGGCGGGTCGGCCGGTAGCCCAGCCGGACGCCGGCGCGGTCCTGCTCGACCGGCCCCGGCGCCGCGGTCAGCGTGCCGGCGTGCCCGGCGCAGACCGCCTCGATCCGGGCCCGGCGGTCGGTGCGCAGCCCGAGGTCGGCGGGCAGCCGCTCGCCGAGGTGGGCGCGCAGCACCAGCTCGAAGTACGGGATCTCCAGCAGCCGTTCGAGCAGCAGGTCGCAGTGGTCGCCGATGGCGCGGTAGTTGACCTCGATCAGCCGGGCCCGGCCGTCCGGCTGGACGACGAACTCGGTGTGGCAGGCGCCGAGCCCGACCCCGAGGGCGTCCAGCTGGGCGAGCACCTGCGCCTCCACCGGCGCCGGGTGGGCCGGGACGAACTCCAGGACCTCCTCGACGAAGTGCGGCGGCGCCGAGAGCGTGGTGCGGTAGCCGCCGAGGACGTGCCGGACGGTGCCGTCGCCGAGGGTCTCCAGGGTGTAGAGCTGCCCGGGCAGGAACTCCTCGACGACCAGGGCGGCGCCGGTTCTGCGGGCCCGGATCCCGGCGCACCGCTCGCGGAGTTCGGCGGCGTCGGCGACCAGCGCGACGTCCTCGCTGGCGACCCCCTCGCGCGGTTTGACCACGCAGGGGTACGGCGGGTCGAGTTCGGCCGGGCCCTGTCCGGGGGCGAGTTCGGCGGACCAGGCGGTGTCGAGGCCGGCCGCCGCGAGGTGGCGGCGCAGCTCGCCCTTGTTCTTGGTCCGCAGGGCGGCCCGCCAGTCCTTGGCGGGGAGCCCGAAGTACGCGGCGGCCAGGGCGGTCTGGGTCTGCAGGTGGTCGCTGTTGCTGAACACCGCGTCCGGCGGCGCGTGCCGGGAGATCAGGGCGACCACCTCGCGGAAGTCGTGCACCGCGCACTCCAGCACCTCGGGGACGGACTCCAGCCCGGCGTAGGCCTCACGGTGCCGCCGGGGGTCGTCGGTGAGGACGGTGACGGTCAGTCCGAGCCGGGCGGCGGCGGGCAGGAAACCGAGGGTGACGGAGTCGGTGGGGTTCAGGGCGAGCAGGTAGAGCCGCATTCATGGTCCTCGCTGTGGTCGACGGGCGTGGCGGGTGGGGCGCGGGTGGCATCGGGAGCCGGGTGGTGCGGGTGGTGGTCCCGGTCGGCCCGACCCGGGGGTGACCTTGTGTTCTTCACCCGGATGGCCCACCGTCACACCGCCGTCCGCCGCCGAATGCCGGTCGGGCCGGCCGGTGCGCGGTGGCCGCGCCGGGGGCGTCCCGCCGGCCCGTGCGGCGCCGTGGACCGGGGTGCGGGCCGCGGTATCGGCGGCCGAACGGCCACCTCGGCGTCACTCGTCGGAGTTGCCGTCTCCGGCTGGGCGGTTGTCAGCACGGACCGCATGTTAGGTTAGGCGAACCTTATCTCGTCAAGTTGTGGCTTCGACCCCTCGACTGAGCGGACGCACCGTCAGTTGTGGATCAAGGTAAGCCTCACCTTATCCCTTGCCGGGAGTCCTGATGCTCCAGCTGACGGCCGATCAGTGTCACCGGACGGACGAACTGTCCGAGACCTATCGGCTTCTCCGCGCCGCCTGCGACGGCGCCCTCCGCGTCGAGCTCACCAGCCGGCCGATGACCGGCCCGCGCTGGCGCCGGGCCGACACCCTGGCCTGCTCGGTGGGGGAGCTGGTGGCCGGCGAGAGCGCCCGGATCGAGGCCGAGCACGGCCGCGCACCGCGGACCCACGTCGCGGCCTCCCGGGCCCTGCACCACTACCTCTGGTCGGTCTCGCTGCTCGTCAGCGGCCCCTGGTACCTGGAGGGCCAGGTCCCCGACCTGCGCGCCACCGACCTGTGGATCGCCCCGGCCGACGGCCGGCTGGCGCTGCGTCCGGGCCGGTGGGCGGCCGGCGGGGAGGCGGAGCTGCGCAGGGCGGTGGCCGACCACCTCGGGCCGGTGCTCGCCGCCTTCCAGCCGCTCGTCAAGCGCGGCCCGCGCGCGCTGTGGGGGATGGCCGCCGACGACCTGGTCTCCGGCATCTGCCACCTCGGCAAGCTGCTCGGCGAGGAGGACCACGCGGTCGAGACCGCGGCCGCCCTGCTGCCCGGCGACACCCCGCCCTTCCCGGGCGCCGCCGACTTCCGCCGCCTGACCGGCACCGGGGGCCGCACCCACTGGACCCGCACCCGGGCCGGCTGCTGCCTCTACTACGCCGTCCGCCCCGACCAGGCCTGCGTCACCTGCCCGCGCACCGGCGACGAGGAACGCGTCCGCCGCCTGGAAGCCTGAGGGCTGAGGGCTGAGGGCTGAGGGCTGAGGGCTGAGGGCTCAAGCCTCGGGCCGGGGGCCCTCGCCTTGCCCTCGACCAGGTCGAGGCTCCTAGGGTCGGCCGCCATGGCCCTCCTCGACACCCCGCCGGCCGCCCCCCGCCGGCCGTCCCTCCCCCGCCCGTACCTGCTGTGGCTCGCCGGCACCGCCGCCTCGCTGCTCGGCGACGCCGTCCTGTACTTCGCGCTCGGCTGGGCGGCCGGCGGGTACGGCGGCGGGACGGCGGCGCTGGTGCTGACGGCCGTCACCGTGCCGCGCGCGGTGCTGCTGCTGCCGGGCGGTGCGGTCGGGGACCGGTTCGGCGCCCGGCGGGTGATGATCGCCGGGGACGCCGTGATGCTGGCGGTCACCGGCGCGCTCGCGGTCACCGGCTTCGGCGCGGGAGCCCCGCCGTGGCTCCTGGTCCTGGCCGCCGCCGTGATCGGCACGGTGGACGCGTTCTACCTGCCGGCCGCCGGGGCGGTGCCCCGCCTGCTGGTCGAGCCGGACGCGCTCCCGCGGGCGCTGGCCGCCCGGCAGGCCGCCGGCCAGCTCGCCGGCCTGCTCGGAGCGCCCCTCGGCGCGGCCCTGGTCGCCGCCGGCGGACCGACCGGTGCGGCGGCGGCCGACGCGGGCACCTTCGCGGTCGTTCTGCTGGTGCTGCTGAAGGTCCGGCCGGCCGACCCCGTCCCGTCCGGCGGGCGGCCGGTGCGCGGGGAGGGCCTGTGGCGGAGCATCGCCGCCGGGCTCCGGCCGGTCATCGGGTCGCCGGTGCTGCGGCACGCGCTGGCCCTGACGGCCGTCGCCGCCGGGTTCCTGCTGCCGGTGGTGTCGCTGCTCAACCCGCTGCTGGCGCGGGAACGAGGCTGGGGCGCGGGCGCGGCCGGACTGGTCGCGGGCGGCCAGGGGCTCGGGACGGTCACCGTGGCGCTGCTGGTCACCCGCTACGGTTCGGTGCGCCGGGCGGGCACGGGGGCGGCCCTCGGGCTGTGTGCCGCGGCCGCCGGCCTCGCGCTGGTGGCCGCGGCGCCGGCCGTCGCCGGGGCGGTGGCCGGTGCGGCCGTCGCGGGGGCGGGCTCCGGGCTGTTCGCCTGCCAGATCGGTCCGCTGGTGCTGAACGGCGTCCCCACCGGCCATCTGGCCCGGACCCAGGCCCTGTTGGTGCTGGTGCAGAGCCTGGCCCTGGTGCTCGCCAACAACGCCCTGGGGGCGTACGCCGACACGGCCGGCGCCGCCGCGGCCACCCTGCTGTGCGCGGCCGCCGTCCTCGCGGCCGGGATCGGCGGCCTGCTCTCCCGGCCGCTCCGCACCGCCCGGCGATCCCCGGGCGGCGGTGGTCAGTTGTCCGCGGACTGATGCCCGCGGCAGCGCGGACAGCGGCAGTCTCCCCAGCGCAGCGGGTCGCGTGACGCCTCGTCGGTCCGGACGGTCGACCGGGACAGGGTGCTGGGCTCGCCGTGCGGCGTCAGCCGGTACACCCGGATCGTCATCGCACTCGCCCGGCGAGCCCCGTCCCGCTGCTTCCGGAGCAAGCCGTCGACGCCTGCCGGTTCGTCCATCGCGGATCTCCTGACTTGGGGTGATTTCTGTTACAGCCTGGCGACACAGCGTTACGATCGCCAGAGCAGGAAGTCCAACACCGCAAGTGACAGACCGGGGCCGTCCATGCCGAACCCGCGAGAACTCGACCCCTCCGAATCGATGCAGGCACTCTTCGGCGCGGAGTTGCGCCGATTCCGAACAGCCGCCGGGCTCAGCCAGGAAGCCCTGGGAGAAGTCCTCGGCTACACCGGTTCCCTGGTGGGACAGGTGGAGACCGGACGGCGCCTCCCCAGCAAGGAGTTCGCACAGAGACTTGACGGGGCGCTCGACACCGGCGGAATCTTCGGGCGCTGGTGGCCGCACATCACCCGTAGTTCCTTTCCGCACTACTTCCGGATGTACGCGGAGTTGGAGCGGCGGGCCTGCGCCGTCTCCGAGTACTCGGGGAACTTCATTCCCGGCCTGGCGCAGACCGAGGGCTACATGCGCGCGGTGTTCCGGTCGGCGATGCCGGTGGCCGACGAGCAGGAGGTGGAGGCGCAGGTCAGGAACCGGCTCGGGCGCCAGCACCTGCTCGGCAGTCCAACAAGGCCGCTGTTGTGGTGGCTCACCGACGAGGCGGCCCTGATCAGACCGGCGGGCGGGCATGGCGTCATGTCCGACCAGTTGCGGTTCCTGGGCGAACTGATCCGGTCGCACCTGGCCGTGGTCCAGATCCTTCCGATCAAACAAGGCCCGCACGCTCTGCTGGAAGGTGTAATGAGCCTGATGTCCTTCGCGGACGGCAGCCCCGACATGGCCTACATCGAAGGGCCGCACGCCGCCATCCTGGTGGAAGACGTGACAACCGTTCGCAAGTGCCAACTGTCCTTCGATCTGGCCAGGGCCGATGCCCTGACACCCGCGGCATCGCTGGCCCTGATCGACACCGCGGCCCGGGAACACACCCAGCAAGCCCGGGCCGAGGAGAGCTGAAAGGGCCCTCAGGGACAGGCCGCAGGGGGCGGAGGAGGGCAGCCATTCATGTTGCCGAACACATGAGGAGTACACGGATGAACGTCGATCTGGAACTGGCCGAGTGGCAGAAAAGCAGTTACAGCGGCGGTAATGGCGGTCTGTGCATCGAGATGGCACGCACCTTCCTGAGCAGTGGGGTCGTACCGGTCCGCGACTCCAAGGATCCGGACGGCCCGAGCCTGGTCGTCGGCACCGAGGCATGGCGGTCCTTCGTGGGCTTCGCCGCGGGCTGCGAGATCTGAACGCCCCGCCGCCGCCGGGGGCCGCCGCCGCGCGGAGCCCTCAGCGGCGGCGGGAGACCGCCACACCGGCCAGGCACAGCGCACCGCCGGCCAGCGTCAGCAGGGCCGGTACCTCACCCAGCACCGCCCAGGCCATCAGCACCACCAGCGCCGGCACCGCGTAGGTGGTGGCGCCCATCCTCCCGGCGGTGGTGCGGGCCAGCGCGTACGCCCAGGTGGTGAACGCCAACGCGGTCGGGAACAGGCCCAGGTACACCACCCCGAGGGTGGCCGACAGCGGCGCCCGCCCGACCTGGTCGACCAGTTGGACCGAGAACGGCAGGCAGGCGGCGGTGCCGACCAGGCAGCCGAACGTGGTGACCTGGAGCGGCGAGGCGTGCCGCAGCGCGGGCTTCTGGGCCACCACGCCGCCCGCGTAGGTGACCGCCGCCAGCAGGCAGAGCGCGATCCCCAGCAGCGAACTCCCGCCGCCGCCCGACATCGACAGACCGACCACCACCGCCCCCGCGAACGAGACCGCCATGCCGGCCAGCAGCCGCGGCGGATACCCCTCGCCCAGGACCTTGCCGCTGATCAGGGCGATCAGCACCGGCCCGATGTTGACGACCATCGCCGCCGTGCCCGCGTCCACCTGCTGCTCGCCCCAGTTGAGGGCCACCATGTACGCCCCGAACCACAGCACCCCGGAGACCGCGATCCCCGGCCAGGCCGCGCGCGGCGGCACCCCCTCCCCGCGCACGGCGAGCAGGACGACCAGCGCCACCGACCCCGCCAGCAGGCGCCCCAGCGCCAGCGCCCCCGGCCCGAAGTGCTCGCCCGCACCACGGATCGCGACGAACGCGGAGGCCCACAGCACCACCGTGGTCGAGGCGGCGGCGAGCGCCTTGCGGTCCATCTGCTGCTGCGGGGCCCCGGAAAGATCCATCCGGTCAACCTACGACGGCGCACCGACGGTCCGTAAGTCCCGACACCCCCGGAGGCCGTGGCCGCCGACGGTCGGAGGGCGGTGGGGGAGGCCGGGCCCGGACGGATCCGGCCACGGCCTCTTCCGTCCCGCGCGGACCCCTTCCACCCGGGTTGAGCTGCGACGAAGCTAGTGATCGCCGCCAGGGAGGCGGGCCGGGAACAGCGGCCGAAAGCCCCCTGCGATCGCTGAGTTCGGCTGCTCCTGCAGGGCAGCCGCGTCGGCCGCATCCCATCACTCGCTCTCGCCGTTCCGGGGTATCGCCATGTCTTCGAAGGTCTCCAAGGTCGTCCGGCTCGCTCTCGCCGCCTCCATCGCCGCCTCCGGCGCGATCGCCACCACGGCGTTCACCGCCACCGCCGCACACGCCTCCTCCTCCTCGGTGGACGGCCAGATCACCCGCAGCGAGATCATCGCCCGGGCCCAGTACTGGCTGGGCAAGTCCATCCCCTACAACCAGGGCGGCAGCTACGCCGACTCCTCCGGCCGCAACTACCGCACCGACTGCTCGGGCTACGTCTCGATGGCCTGGCACCTCGGCGCGAGCCCCAACACCCAGGGCCTGCCCGGCTACTCGTACGAGATCTCCCGCGCCGACCTGAAGGCCGGTGACATCCTCAACAGCTACAACGACCACGTCATCCTCTTCGACCAGTGGGACGACGCCGCGCACACCAAGTTCTCCTACTACTCCTTCGGCTCCACCCCGGTGAAGCACGTCACCGGCATCTCCATCAACGCCGCCACCTTCGACTCCCACCCCAACGGCGACTACAAGGCGCTGCGTTACAACAAGGTCGTCGACGACTCGCCGGTCGGCTCGCTCTCCCGGGTGGACTTCAACGGCGACGGGAGGACGGACATCGCCGGGAAGCTGTCGGACGGGCAGTTGCTGATGTGGTCGGGCAACGGGAACGGGACGGTGAACGGGAACGCGGGGAACGCGATGTTCGCGGGCACGGGTTTCGGTGCGGTGAGCGACATGGTGGCGGCGGACTTCAACGGTGACGGGAAGACGGACGTCGCGGGGAAGCTGTCGGACGGTGAGCTGCTGATGTGGGCGGGCAACGGTGACGGCACGGTCAGCGGCAGCGGGTACGCGATGTGGCCGGGGACGGGTTTCGGTGCGGTGAGCGGGCTGCTGGCGGGTGACTTCAACGGTGACGGCAAGGCGGACATCGTCGGGAAGCTGTCGGATGGTCAGCTGCTGATGTGGTCGGGCAACGGGAACGGGACGGTGAACGGGAACGCGGGGAACGCGATGTTCGCGGGCACCGGTTTCGGTGCGGTGAGCGACATGGTGGCGGCGGACTTCAACAACGACGGCAAGGTGGACGTCGCGGGGAAGCTGTCGGACGGTCAGCTGCTGATGTGGGCGGGCAACGGCAACGGGACGGTGAGCGGCAGCGGGTACGCGATGTTCGCGGGGACGGGTTTCGGTGCGGTGAGTGACCTGGTGGCGGGTGACTTCAACAGCGACGGCAAGGCGGACATCGCCGGGAAGCTCTCCGACGGCCAGCTGCTCCAGTGGGCGGGCAACGGCAACGGCACGGTGAGCGGCAGCGGCTACGCGATGTGGCCGGGCACCGGCTTCGCCGCCGTCAACGGCCTGATCTGACGCAGGCTCCGCCGCCGCCCCACAGGCGGCCCGGGAACGCCGACGGCTCCGCCCGCCCGATGGACCGTCACCGGGTGGGCGGAGCCGTGGCTTCGCCGGTGCCCGCGAGACCCCTCGCGCGGACACCGAAGTCGACGGCCCCCGACCCGCGCGGGGAGGCGCGGGCCGCTGCGGCCGGTGGAGCTTAGGCAACCCTAACTTGATCGGGTGTCACCGGCAAGCTCTCGGGCCGTGGGGTGCCGGCGCCGGGTTCAGTGCCGACCGAGGCGCTCGTACTCGGCCTGGACCCGGCGGTCCATCGCCAGCGCGAACTGGGTGTCCGCCACCGCCCGGGCCAGGGGCCGGATCCGCAGGATCCGGTCGCGCAGCCGGCCGGCCTCGTCGGGCGTCAGCCGGTCGACCTGGTCGAGCGGGGGGAGCAGCTGGTCGGCGATCAGCGAGATGAAGGACTCGGCGATGGCGTCGGCGTGCTCCTGGGCCGTGCGGCTGGCGGCCAGCACGGCGCCGAGCGGTACGCCCTCGTCGACCAGGGCGATGGTGGCGTCCATCAGGCGCCGGCTGATGTGGGTGATGCCGTCGTCCTCGACGGTGATGTAGCCCTGGGCGATCGACTCGGCGGTGTTCTCCTCGGTCAGCTGCTCGCCGAAGGCGGCCCGCAGCTCCGCCCAGTCGAGGTGCACCGGGGTCTCGTCCGACCAGGGGGCGACGATGGCGTCCTGCAGCCCGATCAGCTCCGCGACGTCGCGGCCGCTCTCGCCGGCGCCGATCAGTTCGGCGATGCCGCCCAGGGCGTGGCCGCGGTCCAGCAGTTCGGCGATCACCCGCAGCCGGGCCAGGTGCTCCTCGCCGTACCAGGCGATCCGGCCCTCCTTGCGGGGTGGCTGGAGCAGCTTGCGCTCGCGGTAGAAGCGCAGCGTGCGCACGGTGATCCCGGCGGCCTCGGCCAGTTCCTCGACCCGGTAGCGGCGCGCGGCCCCGGTGTCGTCCTGCTTGGTCCCCTCGGTCTCAGCCACGTCGCCAGCATAGGGCGGGCCGGTGGTGAACCGATGCGGTCGGGCTTCTTCCAAGAACTGGCGGCAAGGGCTACCCTCCAATCGTGCCAGTGATTACTGGCAGGGTTTTAATGGTCCTGCACCACCCGTCGCGCCGCAGGAGGTCCGCCGCATGGTTCCCCGCAGCAAGCAGCCACCCGCCCCGCCGCCCACCGAGACGCCGCACGTCAGGGTGGCCGTGATCGGCTCGGGCTTCGGCGGCCTCGGGGCCGGGGTCCGGCTGCGCCGGGCCGGCATCACCGACTTCGTCATCCTCGAACGCGCCTCCTCGGTCGGCGGCACCTGGCGTGACAACAGCTACCCCGGCTGCGCCTGCGACGTGCCCTCGCACCTGTACTCCTTCTCCTTCGCGCCCAACCCCGACTGGCCGCGCAGCTTCTCCGGGCAGCCGGACATCCGCGCCTACCTGGAGCGGGTCGCCGACACCTTCGGCCTGCGCCCGCACCTGCGCTTCGACACCGAGGTGCTGGAGCTGCGCTGGGAGGAGGACGCGACCCGCTGGCGGATCCGCACCGGCCGGGGCGAGTGGACCGCGGACGCCGTCGTCTCCGCGGCCGGACCGCTCGCCGACCCGCAGATCCCCGACCTGCCGGGCCTCGCCAACTTCCCCGGCAAGGTCTTCCACTCCTCGCGCTGGGACCACGACTACGACCTGACCGGCCAGCGGGTGGCGGTGGTCGGCACCGGAGCCTCGGCGGCCCAGATCATCCCGGCGATCCAGCCCTCGGTCGGCCGGCTCACCGTCTTCCAGCGCACCCCCGGCTGGGTCCTGCCGCGCGCCGACCGGGAGATCTCCGCCGCCGAGAAGTGGCTGCACACCCGCATCCCGCCGACCGGCGCACTGCGCCGCGCCACCCTGTTCGCGCTGCGCGAGCTCCAGGTGGACGCCTTCGTCCGCCGCCCGGGCGCGCTGCGCCTGGTCCAGCAGGTGGCCGAGCGGCACATCGCCCGGGGCGTGTCCGACCCGGCGCTGCGCGCCAAGCTCACCCCGGACTACCGGATCGGCTGCAAGCGGATCCTGCTCAGCAACACGTACTACCCGGCGCTCGCGGCCGCCAACACCGAGGTGGTCGCCGCAGGCCTGCGCGAGGTGCGCGGATCCACCCTGGTCGCGGCGGACGGCAGCGAGCACGAGGTGGACGCGGTGGTCTTCGGCACCGGCTTCCACGTCACCGACATGCCGATCGCCCAGCGGGTCTTCGGCATCGGGGGCCGGGCGCTGGCCGAGGAGTGGAAGGACGGCATGGAGGCGCTGCGCGGCTCGACCGTGCACGGCTTCCCCAACCTGTTCTTCGTGATCGGGCCCAACACCGGCCTGGGCAACAGCTCGATGATCCTCATGATCGAGTCCCAGCTGAACTACCTGGTCGACGCGCTCACCGCCCTGGACGCCGTGGGCGCCGCCGCCCTCCAGCCCACCGCCCGGGCGCAGCGGCACTGGAACCTCGAACTCCAGCACCGGATGCGCCGGACGGTCTGGAACACCGGCGGCTGCAAGAGCTGGTACCTGGACGCCTCCGGCCGCAACACCGTGCTATGGCCCGGCTCCACCAGCTCCTTCCGCCGGGCCACCCGGCGGGTCGACCTGTCCGAGTACGAGCTGATCAAGCGGGCCGTCACCGCCCCGGCCGCCGAGGAGGTCCCCGCGTGAGCGCGACACCCGCGACCGTCGACCCGCACGTGCCGCCCCCGCCGGTGGAGACCCACCGGGTCCGTTCGGCCGACGGCACCTGGCTGCACGCCGAGGTGTTCGGCCCGGACGGCGCGCCGACCGTGGTGCTGGCGCACGGCTGGACCTGTGCCGTGCCGTTCTGGGCGCCGGTGATCCACCGGTTGGCCGCCGACCTCCGGGTGGTCGCCTACGACCAGCGCGGCCACGGCGGCAGCGACCGGCCGACGGGCGCGGCCGGCTTCTCGACCGCCAAGCTGGCCGACGACCTGGAGGCGGTGCTCGGCGCACTGCTTCCGGCCGGCGAGCGCGCCGTGCTGGCCGGCCACAGCATGGGCGGTATGACCGTGATGGCCGCCGCCGACCGTCCGCAGGTGATCGCCCGCACCGGCGGCGCGGTGCTGATCAGCACCGGGCCGAGCGATCTGCTGGCGGAGCTCCGGGTGGTGCCCGACGCCGTGCGCCCGGTCCGGCTGCGCCGCCTGCTGCACCGGCTGATCCTGGAGTCCCGGCTGCCGCTGGGACCGGTCAACGCGGTCAGCCGGGCGCTGCTCAAGTACGCCACGATGGGGCCGGGCACGCCCGCGGACCAGGTCGAGGCCTGTGCCCGGGTCGTGCACGGCTGCCCGACCGGCACCCGGTACGGCTGGTCGCAGGTGCTGCGGACGGTCGAGCTGAACGCCGCCCTGGGCGCGCTGGCCGTGCCGACCGCGGTGGTGGTCGGCACCCACGACCGGCTCACCCCGCCGGTGCACGCCCGCCGGATCCTCGCCGCGCTGCCCTCGCCGCAGGGACTGCTGGAACTGCCCGGCGTCGGGCACATGGCCCCGGTCGAGCGCCCGGCCGAGGTGGCCGGCGAGATCCGGCGCATCGTCAACCTCGTTTCCGCCGAGCAGAGGAGTGATGTCGGATGAGCCCGTCGATCGCAGGCCAGGTGGTGGTGGTGACCGGCGCCGCCCGCGGGGTCGGTGCGCTGACCGCCCGCAAGCTGGCGCAGCGCGGCGCCCGGGTGGCCCTGGTCGGTCTGGAGCCGGAGGAGCTGAAGGCGGTCGCCGCCCAGTGCGGGCCGGACGCCTCCTCCTGGGAGGCGGACGTCACCGACCTGGAGGCGCTGAGCGCCACCGCGCAGGCCGTCCGGGAGCGGTACGGCCGGATCGACACCGTGGTGGCCAACGCGGGTATCGCGATCGGCGGGCCGCTGCTGGACAGTGACCACCGGTCGTTCAGCCGGGTCATCGAGGTCAACCTGCTGGGCAGCGTGGTCACCGCGCGGGCCTTCCTGCCGGCGCTGGTGGAGAGCCGCGGCTACCTGCTGCAGATCGCCTCGCTGGCCGCGATCACCCCCGCACCGCTGATGGCGGCGTACTGCGCGAGCAAGGCGGGTGTCGAGGCGTTCGCCCACTCACTGCGCGCCGAGGTCGCCTACCAGGGGGTCAAGGTGGGTGTCGGGTACCTGAGTTGGACCGACACCGACATGGTCCGCGGGGCGGACCAGGACACCGTGCTGCGGCAGATGCGGGACCGGCTGCCGTGGCCGGCCAACAAGACGTACCCGCTGGCTCCGGCCGTGGACCGGCTGGTGGCCGGGATCGAGCGGCGTTCCGCGCACGTCTACGCGCAGGCCTGGCTGCGCGGGATGCAGCCGGTGCGGTGGCTGCTGCCGAGCCTGATCGCGGCCGTCGGCGCGCGTGATGTCGCCAGACTGGCACCGGAGTTGAAGGCCACCGCGGCGGATCGGCTGCGGCCGGTCGGGGCCGGCGGCGCGGCGGACTCGGCGGTGCGCCGGGGCTGACGCCCCGACGCCCGCGCGGGGCATCCGGGGACGGACCCGGGTGCCCCGCGCGGGTGCGGCCGGGGGCGCCGGCCCGGGGCGGGCGTGGCGGCGGGGGTCCGGCCCGGGGGTGAGGGGGCGGTTTTCGGCCACGGGGGCGGTGTTCCGGTGAGGTGTCCCGGACGTAAAGCCTCCATCTGGAGAGCCCCAAACTCCGTTAAACCTGCGGCACTTGGGTCCGTTTGTCCGGAGAATATCGCGTCCGGAACGGATCTGACGCGTACACGGCGGGACTGAATAACCTCTGCTCGGCGGCCCCCAATCCGCCACCCCCACACCCCCCACGGGAGAGCAGATGTCTCGTCCTGCCCGTTCCGCTGCCCGCATCGCGCACCGCATCCTCGGCGTCACCGCGCTCGCCGGCGCGCTCGGCGTCACCCCGCTCGCGGCCCCCTCCGCGTTCTCGGCACTCGCCGCCGCCCCGGCCGCCGCCCAGACCCAGTGCGTGGACGGCCAGGCGACCCCCGCCGCCGGCGCCGCCGCGCGCCAGGCCGAGGGATCCACCGCGCACGACCCCAACTCGCTGACGACCGCACAGGTCAAGGCGATGGACGCGGACCTGAAGTCCACCGTCGAGCAGCTGCGCCGCACCTCCGACTCGCGCAGCCTGGTCGACGGCGGCCTGGCCGCGACCACCATCCCGGTCTACTTCCACGTGATCCACAGCGGTACCACCGGCAAGCTGAGCGCGAGCGCGATCAGCAGCCAGATCGCCGTCCTCAACGCGGCGTACGGCGGCCAGGGTTCGGGCAACACCGCGACGCCGTTCAAGTTCCAGCTGGTCGCCACCGACTACACCGACAAGGCCGCCTGGTACAACGGCATCACCGACGGCACCAGCGCCGAGAAGGCGATGAAGACCGCGCTGCACAAGGGCGGCGCCAACGCCCTCAACCTCTACACCGCCAACCTCGGCGACGACCTGCTCGGCTGGGCGACCTTCCCCAGCTCCTACCGGTCGCAGCCGACCATGGACGGCGTGGTCATCCTGGACGCCTCGCTGCCCGGCGGCTCGGCGACCAACTACAACCAGGGCGACACCGCCACCCACGAGGTCGGCCACTGGCTCGGGCTCTACCACACCTTCCAGGGCGGCTGCAGCGGCAGCGGCGACTCCGTCAGCGACACCCCGGCGGAGGCCAGCGCGGCCTTCCAGTGCCCGACCGGCCGGGACACCTGCTCCGCCAGCGGAGCCGACCCGATCCACAACTTCATGGACTACACCTACGACTCCTGCATGACCCAGTTCACCCCGGGCCAGGTCACCCGGATGACCAACTCCTGGGCCTCCTACCGCGCCTGACCCGCGCGTCCACCGACCGTCCGTACCGGGCCGCCTGGCGGGGCCCGGTACGGACGCGTCCGGGCGGCACCGGTGCGCGCCCGGGCTACCAGCCAGTACGGTCGGTCCATGACCACAGCTCTCATCACCGGCGCCACCGCCGGCATCGGCGCCGCCTTCGCCCGTCGCCTCGCCGGGGACGGCCGCGACCTCGTCCTGGTCGCCCGGGACGCCGAGCGACTGGCGGAGACGGCCGGGGAACTCGCCAAGAAGTACGGCGTCCAGGTCGAGACGCTCCGGGCCGACCTGGCCACCGAGGAGGGGATCGGCGCGGTCGAGGAGCGGCTGCGCGACGGCGGCCGGCCGGTCGACATCCTGATCAACAACGCCGGCTTCGGGAACCGCGGCGCCTACCTCACCGTGCCGCTCCAGCAGGAGCTGGACATGCTCAAGGTGCACGTGGAGGCGATCCTGCGGACCACCTCCGCCGCCCTGCCCGGCATGCAGGAGCGCGGCCGCGGCGGCATCGTCAACGTCGCCTCGGTGGCCGCCTTCCTGCCGCGCGGCACGTACGGGGCGAGCAAGGCCTGGGTGGTGAGCTTCACCCAGGGCGTCGCCCGCGACCTGGGTGGCAGCGGTGTGCGCCTGCAGGCCCTGTGCCCCGGCTTCACCCGGACCGAGTTCCACCAGCGCGCCGGGATGGGCACCTCCAACGTCCCGGCCTGGGGCTGGCTCTCCGCCGACCGGGTGGTCGACGAGTCGCTGCGCGACCTGGCCCGCGGCCGCTCGGTCTCGGTGCCCGGCAAGCGGTACAAGGCGGTCGTGGCGCTGGCCCGGCTGCTGCCCAGCGGCAAGCTCGGCGGGGTCTCCTCGAAGGCGGCGCGCACCTACCGCACGGACTGACCCGGCGCGGTCCGCGGGGCGGGGTCGGCACTTCGCGGACGAGCGGCGCGGGGCCGGGTACGGGGCCGGGTGCGGGGCGACTCGGGCCGCCCGGGGTCCGCGGGGCCGGGTGTGGGGCCAGGAATACTGCCGGGCTCATTATTAGTTTGGCTAATCATGAGCCAGGCTCGGTATGCTGGTCTCCGCCCACCCGCGCCGATGGAGGCTGCCCTTGCGACCCGACCGGAACGACTGGACCCCACCCGAACGCCCCAAGGGTGAGCCCCCGCCCCCCGCCGAGCTGCGCCGGATCGCCGCGCTGTTCCGCCCGTACGCCGGCCGGCTCGCCGTGGTCGGCCTGCTGGTCGCGGCCTCCGCCGTGGTCTCGGTGGCCACGCCCTTCCTGCTGCGCGCCGTCCTGGACACCGCGATCCCGCAGGGCCGCACCGGCCTGCTCAGTCTGCTGGTGCTCGGCATGATCGCCGCCGCCGTGGTGAACAGCGTCTTCAACGTGCTGCAGACGCTGATCTCGACCACGGTCGGCCAGCGCGTCATGCACGACCTGCGCACGGCCGTGTACGGCCACCTCCAGCGGATGTCGCTGGCGTTCTTCACCCGCACCCGCACCGGCGAGGTGCAGTCCCGGATCGCCAACGACATCGGCGGCATGCAGTCCACCGTCACCTCCACCGCCACCTCGCTGGTGTCCAACCTGACCAGTGTGGTCGCCAGCGTGGTCGCCATGGTCGCCCTCGACTGGCGGCTGACGGTCGTCTCGCTGCTGCTGCTCCCGCTGTTCGTCTGGATCAGCCGGCGGGTCGGCAACGAGCGCAAGAAGATCACCACCGAGCGGCAGAAGCAGCTGGCGGCGATGAGCTCGGCCGTGCAGGAGTCGCTCTCGGTCAGCGGCATCCTGCTGGGCCGCACCATGGGCCGTTCCGACTCGCTGTCCCGGGAGTTCACCGGGCAGTCCGACCGGCTCGCCGACCTGGAGGTGCGCTCCAGCATGGCCGGGCGCTGGCGGATGTCCACCATCGGCGTGGTGATGGCCGCGATGCCTGCGCTGATCTACTGGGCCGCCGGGCTGACCGCCGCCGGCGGCGCCCCGATCGTCTCGATCGGCACCCTGGTCGCCTTCGTCTCGCTCCAGCAGGGCCTGTTCCGCCCGACCGTCAGCCTGCTCTCCACCGGCGTCCAGGTGCAGACCTCGCTGGCCCTGTTCCAGCGCATCTTCGAGTACCTGGACCTGCCGGTCGACATCGCCGAGCCCGCCCACCCCGTGCGGCCGGCCGCGGTCCGCGGCGACGTGGCCTTCGACGGCGTGGAGTTCCGCTACCACCCGGACCAGGAGCGGCCCACGCTCTCCGGCATCGACCTGAAGATCCCGGCCGGCGGCTCGCTCGCCGTGGTCGGCGAGACCGGCTCCGGCAAGACCACCCTCAGCTACCTGGTGCCCCGGCTCTACGACGTCACCGCCGGCCGGGTCACCATCGACGGCACGGACGTGCGGGAGCTGTCCTTCGGGAGCCTGGCCGACGCCGTCGGCGTGGTCTCCCAGGAGACCTACCTCTTCCACGCCTCGGTCGCCGAGAACCTGCGGTTCGCCAAGCCGGACGCCACCGACGCGGAACTGGTGGCCGCCGCCCGGGCCGCGCAGGTGCACGACATGATCACCGCGTTGCCGGACGGCTACGACACCCTGGTCGGCGAGCGCGGGTACCGCTTCTCCGGCGGCGAGAAGCAGCGCCTGGCCATCGCCCGCACCATCCTGCGCAACCCGCCGGTGCTGATCCTGGACGAGGCGACCAGCGCCCTGGACAACCGGACCGAGCTCGCCGTGCAGCGGGCCATCGACGCGCTGGCCGCCGGGCGCACCACGATCACCATCGCGCACCGGCTGTCCACCGTCCGCGGGGCCGACCAGATCGCGGTCCTCGACCGGGGCCGGATCGCCGAGCTCGGCACCCACGAGGAACTGCTGGCCCTCGGCGGCCGCTACGCCGCGCTGCTCAGGCGCGAGCACCCGGTGCCGGCCTGACCCGCACCGGGCCCGGCCGGGGCCGGCTGCGGGGTCCGGACCGTCCCGGGGAGGTGGGACGGCCGCAGGGGCGGCGGGACGAACGGGCGGCGGCTCAGGCCGCCTTGGGCAGCTCGTTGTAGGTCTCGGCGGTCTCCTGGCCGGAGAGCTCCTGGATCGCCGCCATCACCTCGTCGGTCACCTGGCGGCGCGCCTTGGCCGAACGGGCCTGCCCGTGCAGCTCGGAGAAGTCCAGCGGCTTGCCGAAGCGGACCGTCACCTGGCGGACCCGGGGAATCCGGCGGCCGACGGGCAGGATGTCCTGCGGGCCCTCCAGCGCCACCGGGACCACCGGGACCCCGGCGGTCAGCGCCAGCCAGGCCACCCCGGTCTTCCCGCGGTAGAGCCGGCCGTCCAGCGAGCGGGTGCCCTCCGGGTAGATGCCGAACGCCTTGCCGTCCTGGAGGATCTCCAGCGCCTGCTCCAGCGAGGCCGCGGCCGAGCGGTAGGTGCCGCGCTCGACCGGCACCGCGTTGATGACGCTGGTGAAGAAGGAGCGCACGATCGCGCCCTTGAGGCCGGTGCCGGTGAAGTACTCGGCCTTGGCCAGGAAGAACACCTGGCGCGGCGCGGTCAGCGGGATGACCACGCTGTCGATGAACGACAGGTGGTTGCTGGCCAGGATCACCCCACCCTTGCGCGGCACGTTCTCCAGCCCCTCGATGACGGGCCGGTACACCGACTTCGCCAGCGGCTTGAGCACGAGCTTGGTGATGAGGTTGATCATGGGCCCTCCCCGGCCGACCGACTCATGGTCCCGGCCCGCGCGGAGCCGAGGTCAGCTGGCAGGTTACGACACTGCCCCCCGGGCCCGTCCACTCCTTCCGGCGGGAAGTGCGGTGCGATTCCCGTCACGCCCCGCGCAGGCTCGGCCACGCGCAGGCGGCACCGGCGGGCGGCGGGGCGGCACCGGGACGGCGGGGCGGGCCGGCCGGCCGCCGGATCCGGAGGAAGCCGGACCGGGCGCCACCCGACGGGTTAGCGTGTGACGGCGGATCACCGGGCCGCGCCGAGCCGGGGCATGCGCGCCGGCCGGGCCGCGCGGCGCCGGGCCGCGCGCCGAGCCGAGACATGTCGAGCCCTGGGGGGCGGCCATGCCGATCAACACTGCCCTGGTCCCGGTCTTCACGGAGGAGCACCGGCACTGGGACACCGTGGTCCTCTACCAGCACGTCACCGGTACGGCCGCCGGCCCGACCCTGCGGATGCCGGCCACCGGTCTGAGCGCCACGGTGGTCGGCCCGGTGCTGGTGCTGAGCGGGGCCGAGGAGGCGCTCGCCCCGACCAGGGCGGTCGGCGTGGTGTTCACCGTGGACTCGCTCGCCGGGACGACCGAGCTGCTGCTCGCCCAGGGCGCCGAACTGGTCCGGGACCTGCCGGCCATGCCGCACGGGCGGGCCCGCCACCTGCGGCACCCCGACGGCCTGGTCGCCGAGTACCTGGAGCTCGCCCCGGACGGTCAGCCCTCCTGAACCGGGAACACCCGGCGGACCACCCGCTCCGCCGCCCCGCCGTCGTCCCACGGGCAGAACCGCTTGCGGAACGCCGCCCGCGCGGCCGGCTCGGGGTCCCCGGCCAGCAGGGCCTCGGCCAGTCGGTCCTGGTCGGCGGCGACCGCGCCCGGCGGCTCGGCCATCAGGTCGAAGTAGACGCCGCGGTCCCGCCGGTACTCGGCCCAGTCCGGAGCGAAGATCACGATCGGACGGTCCAGGACGGCGTAGTCGAACATCATCGAGGAGTAGTCGGTGACCAGCGCGTCCGAGGCCAGGAACAGGTCCTCCACCACCGGGTGGTCGGAGACGTCCAGGACGCGGGCGTCCTCGGGACCGGCCGTCAGGTCGCCCGCACCGCCGTCGTGGAAGTAGTGGGTGCGCACCAGCAGCGTGAAGGACGGGCCGAGTCGGTGCGCGAGCTCCTTGAGGTCGGCCAGCGGCACGTAGCCGCCCTGGGCCTCGCGGTGGGTCGGGGCGTACAGCACGGCGGTGCTGCCCGGCGCGATCCCGAGGCGCTCGCGCACCGCCGCGCACTCCTCCGGGGTGGCCAGCGCCAGCCGGTCGTTGCGCGGGTAGCCGGTGTCCAGCATCGTGTATCGGCCGGGGAAGGCGCGGGCGAAGTGCTCGCTGGTGTGCGGGTTGGAGGAGACCAGGTAGTCCCAGCGGCCGACGGCCTCCCGCAGCCGCTCGAAGTCCATGCCGTCCGCGGCGACCGGGAAGTCCTTCAGGTCCATGCCCATGGTCTTCAGCGGGGTGCCGTGTTGGGTCTGCAGGTGCACCGTGCCGGGCCGCTTGGCCATGGTGTGCGGGAAGTTGACGTTGTTCACGAAGTACGTGGCGGTGGCCATCGCGCGCAGGTAGGCCGGGGTGTTGACGATGACGTACGGGACGCCCGGCGGCAGCGTGGCGGCCCGGGCGCGGTCCTCCACCACCCACACCCCGCGGATCTGCGGGGCCAGCTCCTTGGCCTTCTCGTAGATCGCGGCCGGGTTGCAGGCGTAGCCGCGGTGCCAGTAGGCCGCGTACACGGCCAGGTTGCGGTCCAGCGGCAGCCGCCGGAAGGCGTTGTAGGCGGTGAAGCGGGCGCTGCCCCGGACCGCCTTGCGGACGGCCGGTGCCACCGCTCGGGTGCTGCGCTTCACCGTGCGGGGCAGCTGCCCGGTGCGCCGCAGCTCCGCGTACGAGCGGCGGGCGCCGCGGGCGACCAGCCGGTACTGCAGGCCGCGGACCCCGCCGGGGAAGCGGTAGCCGGCCGGGCGGTGCCGCTCGAAGTGGTCGGTGATCCGGCCGAAGAACTCCGCACGCAGAGCGGTCGGAACGAGCCCGGGGGTGTCGTAGACCGTGACGGCCTGCCGGACGGTGCGCTCGAAGACCAGGGTCCGCAGCGGGGCGCCGATGCCGGGGTGCCGCTCCAGGAAGGCGAAGATCGCGTCGTACTGGGCGAAGGCGTCGGCGTGCTTGGGGGAGGCGGTGTTGGTGATCGCGCCCGGCCGCCCGCGCCGGTAGGCGTAGCAGGAGCGGTCCAGGTAGCGCAGTCGCTCGGCGGCGAGCAGTGCCGGGTAGGTGACCGAGATGTCCTCGTAGTAGCCGCGGCCGAAGGCGACGTCCAGGCCCAGCAGGTACGCGCGGCGGAAGACCTTGTTCCAGACCGCCATCACGGCGGTGAGCAGGGCGGGGTGCTCGGCCAGCGTGCAGCCCTCCGCCAGCGGGGAGCCGGAGAGCAGGTGGCGCCAGGGGTTGGGCTCGGTGCCGCCGTCCTGGTAGACGTGGGTGAAGTCGGTGAGCAGGACGTCGACGGGCCGCCCGCCCGCCTGCTCGGTCTCCTGCTCCCGGCGCAGCTCGGCGAGGACGGCGTCCAGGGTGCCCGGGGGCAGCCAGTCGTCGCTGTCGACGAACCAGACGTAGCGGCCGCCCGCCTCGGCGAGGCCGGCGGCGCGGGCGCCGCCGAGGCCCTGGTTCTCGGCCAGGTGCAGGACGCGGAAACGGTCGTCCCGGGCGGCGTGGGCGTCCAGGATCTCGCCGCAGCCGTCGGGGGAGAGGTCGTCGACGGCGATCACCTCGACCTCGCCGGGCCGGGCGTGCTCGGCGGTGAGCGAGTCGAGGCAGTGCGGCAGGTAGCGCTCGACCCCGTGGACCGGCAGGACGATGCTCAGGAGGGGGCTCACGCGTGGGTTCTCCGCGACGGTGCTGGACGGCTCTCGGCTGGTTCGCCGGTGCGGCCAACTCTAGCGAGCCGCGGCGGCGGGCCGATCACGGCCAAGGCGGCGGGTGCGCGGTGCGGGCGGGCGAGGGGAGAACGGCCGCGGGGCCGGAGAACGCGACCGCCGGTGCCGCGCCGTGCGAGCGGCGGCACCGGCAGTCCGGTGTGGCGGTCCGGCCGACCCTCAACGACCGACCGCCGGTCCCGTCCACCGCGGGGGAGTCGAACCGTCGCAGCGTCGAGACGGTTGAGCAGTGACTCACTGCAGTGTCGGAAGACTATTCATATGTCGAACACACAAGCTCGGGGCTCTGGGGAGCTGTCCGGTGTTGCTGCCCTGGTAGAGATATTGCTTGGAGGTTTCGGCCGCGTCAATCCCTCCGATGTGTTCAGTTTCTGAATGATGTCCGGGGCATTGCCCCGGATGTCTCCCGGCTCCTATATTGACGCGAAGTCTCATAAAGGAGCTCCGGATGGGCCGGCCGACCCCCTCCGCCAGGCCGGTCAGCCCCGCCCTGAGACTCCTCGTGCTCGGTCCCCTCGCGGTCGCCGCCGGCGGTGTCTCCCTCGCCCTGACCTTCTTCGGCGGATCCACCGAGGACCTCTTCGCCTGGCGGATGTCCCCGGTCACCGCCGCCCTGCTCGCCGCCGGGTACGGCGGGTCCTGCGTCATGCTCGGTCTCGCCCTGCGCGCCCGGGCCTGGGAGAAGGTCCGGGTGGTCACCGCCGCGAGCGCGCTCCTGATGCTGCTGGTGCTCGGCGCCAGCCTGCTCGGCCACCGTACCCTCCACCTCTCCGGCGGCTCGCTGCCGGCCTTCGCCGCCGCCTGGGGCTGGCTCGGCGTCCACCTCGCCGCCCCGCTGCTCGGCCTGGTCGCCCTGGGCGCACAGTGGCGGGTCACCGGCGCGAAGCCGCCCCGCGCGCCCCGCCTGCCCTGGTGGGTCGCCGCCCCCGTCCTCTCCAGCGGCCTCACCGTCACCACCACCGGCCTCCTGCTGTACGCCCTGCCCGAGGCCGCCGTCCGGCGCTGGCCCTGGGAGGTCCGGCCGCTGGACGTCCGGGTGCTCGGTGCCTGGTGCCTGGCCTTCGGCTTCGCCCTGCTGCTCGGCTGGTGGGAGGCCGAGCTGCGCCGGGTGCGCGGCGGCATGGCCGCGCTGGTGGTCACCGGCCTGCTCGGGCTGGCCGGCCTGGTCCGCAACGGCGGGCGGATCGACTGGTGCGGCCCGGGCGCCTGGCTGGTGGTCCTGCTGCTCGCCGCCCTCGCCGGCCTCGGGCTCTCGGGCGTCGGGGTCTCCTGGCTGATCGATCCGCCGCAGCGGGCGGCCGGTCCGGAGGTCCAACTGCAGGAGGGCGCCGGGGTGCGCCCGGCGCGGTCCG
This sequence comes from Kitasatospora sp. NPDC088346, assembly GCF_044740765.1. NCBI lineage: Bacteria > Bacillati > Actinomycetota > Actinomycetes > Kitasatosporales > Streptomycetaceae > Kitasatospora > Kitasatospora sp. NPDC088346. The sequence continues at coordinate 343,030 of NZ_JBIURH010000002.1, read as the reverse complement.
CCTGACTCCGTGCAGGCCGGGGGCGTGAATCCCGGTTTCGATGCCTACTCGTGACCCAGGCCACTCGTACCTGGTGATGTGTCAGTTCCTGCCGCACGATACGGTGGCAGGACACCAGGACGGTTGCGCGGACTCCGTCTCACACGGATAGTCTTCGCCTCACGGCCCTGGCGCCTCGTAGGGGTGGGAAACTGATGGAACACATGCAAGTGCGGACGCGGCCACGCGTGCCCGCGGTCCAGTGCGGAGTCGGCACGACCGGCCGCCGGATCGAGCGGCACCTCGCCGTGCTGGGCGCACCCGCGCTCCCGGCGGTGGACACCGCCGAAGCGCTCGGACTGATAAGGGAGCTGACGCCGCGCGGCGCCGGCACCCCGGCCACGCCCCGGCGGGCGGCCCGGGTGCGGCTGCTGACCCCGCTGCGGCGGCTCCGGCGGAGTCTGTTCGGCAGCCGGGGCTGACCCCGGCGGGCCGACGGCCCGGGAGGCATGGCCGAGGAGTACCGGCCATGCCTCGCTCAGTCATGTCCGCAGCCGCTCCCGCCGTCGTCGCCACGCCGGACCGGGCGGTCCGGAGCCGGGCCGATGATCCGTCAGGATGGCGCCATGGCGGACAACTTCCACACCATCGTCTTCGAGATCACCACCGGCTCCGACGAGGCGGCCGTCGACATCACCGAGCGCTGCTCGGCCTTCCTGACGGGCGCGGCGGCCGGCCGCAGCGGGCTGCTCAACGTCTTCGTCCCGCACGCCACGGCGGGGGTCGCGGTGATCGAGACCGGCGCGGGCAGCGACCGCGACCTGCTCGCCACCCTGCGTGACCTGCTCCCGCCCGACGACCGCTGGCGGCACCGGCACGGCAGCCCCGGCCACGGACGGGACCACGTGCTGCCCGGGCTGGTCGCCCCGCACGCCACCCTCCCGGTGGTCAACGGACAGCTCGCGCTAGGCATCTGGCAGTCCGTGGTGCTGGTCGACACCAACGGCGACAACCCGCGGCGCTCGGTCCGGCTCTCCTTCCTGGGCTGAGCCCGCGGGCGGCGGGCCGCGACCCGCGATCCGCAGCCGGTGCCGTCCCGTCCCTCCCGTCCCGGCGGCCGGACGGGGTTTGCGGCGGCCGGGTGCGGCGGGTAGGAAGACGACATGACCACCGACCGGCCCGCTCCCGCCGACGCCGCCCCCTCGTGCGAGCTCGCGCCCGCCGGCGACCCGGCCCGCGGCCTGACCGCGCCCGCCGACGGGGCCGGGCCGCGCGCCGACTGCGTCCTGTGCGGGGAGCCCACCGAGTACCCGGCCGACCACCGCGGCAGCACCCTCTGCCCGGTCTGCACCTGGCAGCAGGCCCAGCGGATCGCCTGCTCGGGCTGACCGGCGGCGCCTGGCCGCTACCTGTCCTCCCGGCCCGCCAGCCGCAGGGTGGAGCCCTGCCGGTGCTTGCGCACCAGCAGCTGCGAGGGGATCCGGCTGCGCAGGTCGGCGACGTGACTGACGATGCCGACCGCCCGGTCCCGTTCCCGCAGGCCGTCCAGCACGTCCATCACCTCCTCCAGGGTGTGCTCGTCCAGGCTGCCGAAGCCCTCGTCGATGAAGAGGGTGTCCAGCGGCATCCCGCCCGCCTCGTCCGTCACCACGTCGGCCAGGCCGAGGGCGAGCGCCAGCGAGGCGAAGAAGCTCTCCCCGCCGGACAGCGTCGCGGTGTCCCGCTCGCTGCCCGTCCAGGCGTCGACCACCCGCAGCGACAGGCCGGAGCGCTTGTTCCCGGAGACCAGGCCGTCGCTGTGGACGAGCGTGTAGCGGCCGCCCGACATCCGCACCAGCCGGTCGCTGGCCGCCGCGGCGACCTGCTCCAGCCGGGCCGCCAGGACGTACGACTCCAGGCGCATCCGCAGCGCGTTGTCCGCGGGTGCCCCGGCCACCAGGCCGGCCAGCCGGCTGATCCGGCCGTACCGCTCCAGCGCCGGGGCCAGGGCGGCGGCCAGCTCGGTGAGCCGGGCGCCGATCCGGCCGAGCGCGAGGCACCGCTCCCGGGCCGCGCTGTCCTCGGCGGCGGCCCGGCGCAGCCGCTCGGTGGCCCGCAGCAGCTCCGCCTGGGCCAGCTCCTGGTCGACCGGCGGTTCGGCGGCCGCCGCCATCAGCTCCGGGTCGGCGAGCCCGGCCTCGGCGGCGGCCCGGTCGGCCTGGAAGCGCTCCAGCCGCTCGCGCAGCGCGGTGCGCTCGGTGGCGGGCAGGACGGCGGCGCCGGCCGCGTCGGCGTCGGCGAAACCGGCCGCCAGTGCGGCCTCCCGCAGCTCCCGTTCGGTCTCGGCCAGCCGCTCGGCGGCCTGCGCCGCGGTGTGGGCGGCGGCCAGCGCGGCGGCCACCGACTCCGCCAGCGCCGCGGTCCCGGCGGCCCGCGCGGCGACCGAGGGCGCGTCGCCCCGGGCGGCGGCGATCCGCTCGGCCAGGGTCTCGACCTCGGTGGCCAGCGCCTGCGTCCGGGCCGCCAGGGCGGCCGTCCGCTCGCCCGCCTCCCGGAGCCGCTGCTGCCTGCCCTGCTGCTCGCGGACCAGCTGGTCGATCCGCTGGGCGGTCTGGCCCAACCCGTCGGCGGCCCGCAGCGCCTCGGCCCTGGCCTGTCGGACCTCGGCCAGCTCGGCCGCGAGCGCGTCCCGGCCGAGGGTGCCGGCCGAGGCGGCGGCCGCGGACTCCTCGACCCGCAGGGCCGTCAGCGCCGCCTCGGCGCCGTCGTGCTCCTCCTCGGCCCGCCGCTGGGTGTCGCGGGCGCGCCGTTCGTCCGCCGCGGTCACCGGTTCGCCGGCCGGGCGGGCCGGCGCCGGGTGCTCGGCGGAGCCGCAGACCCGGCAGGCCTCGCCGGGGTGCAGGGCGCCGGCGAGCTCGGCGGCCATTCCGGCCAGCCGCCGTTCCTGGAGGTCGAGGGTGCGGGCGCGGGCGTCCTGGGCCAGGGTGCGCAGGTCGAGCACGGTGTGCTCGGCGGTGGCGATCCGGGCGCGCAGGGCGTCCCGGCGCTCGGCGGCGGCGAGCCGGTCGGTCAGGTCGGCGCGGCGGCCGTCCAGGTGCTCGACCCGGGACTCGGCAGCGCGGGCGGCGGCCTGCTCCTCCTGGAGGGCCTTCAGCCGGCCGTCGTAGTCGACCAGCCAGTCCTGGGCCTCCTCGGCCAGCTCCTCGGCGCGGGCCCGCTCGGCGGCCAGCCCGGCGAGCTCGCCGGTCAGCTCGGACCGCCGCCGTTCGTCGGCCCGCGCGGCCTCCAGCCGGCCGAGCTCGGCCCGCAGCCGGTGCTCGGCCCCGGCCAGGCCGGTCGGGGACGCCTCGCGCAGGCCGCCGTCGAGCGGCAGCGCGGACCGCCGGACGCGGTCGTCGTCGGTGGCGGTGCGCAGTGCGGCCGAGGCGGTCGCCCGCAGGCGCAGCAGGGTCTCCACGCCCACCGCGGCCTGTGCGGCCGCCAGCCGTTCCTGCTCGCCCGCCAGTTCGGCCGCCCGGGTGGCCAGGGCGGCGGCCGCGACGGCGGCCGCGCGGTGCCGGCGCTGGCGGTCGGCGAGCCCGGCCGCGCGCTGGCGGCGCTGCTGGGCCGCGGTGTGCGCCAGCTCGGCGCCGGCCAGTCCGCTCCCGGCGACGGCCAGCTGCTCGGCGGCGCCGACCCGCAGGACGGCCGCCCAGGCCAGCACGGCGTCGGTCAGCCCGGCGGAGCCGTCCGCCGGGCCGTCCTCGGCGGGCAGCCACTCCTCGGCCGGCTCGGCCAGCGGGCCGGCCGCCTCCTCGGCGCGGGCCGCGAGGTCGCGCAGCCGCCGGCGGCCGTCGCGGACGGCGGCCTCCTGCTGCTGGCGCTGCTCGGCCAGCCAGCGTTCCAGCAGCTCGAAGCGGCGGGTGTCGAAGAGCCGGCCGAGGAGCTCGGCGCGCTGCTTGGAGTCGGCGCGCAGGAAGCGCGCGAAGTCGCCCTGCGGCAGCAGCACCACCTGGCAGAACTGGTCCCGGCTCATGCCGACGAGCTGCCGGATCTCCTCGCCGGCCTCCTGGTGCGACGTGCTCAGCGCCTGCCAGAGCGGCGCTCCGCCCGCCGGGTCGGCGACCGCCTCGCGCAGCAGCGTGCGCGGCTTCTCGACCGTCCAGCCGGTGCCGCGGCGCTTGGGCCGGCGCTGTTCGGGGCTGCGGGTGATCTCCAGCCGCCGCCCGCCGAGGGTCAGTTCGAGGCGGACCTCGGTGAGCCGGTCCGGATCGGCGTGGTCGCTGCGCAGCGGATTGCCCTTGCGGGCCCCGGGCACCTCGCCGTACAGGGCGAAGCAGACCGCGTCCAGCACGCTGCTCTTGCCGGCGCCGGTGGCACCGCGCAGCAGGAAGAGCCCGGTGTCGGCGAGCCGGTCGAAGTCGACCCGCTCGGTGCCGGCGAACGGGCCGAACGCGGTGACGGTCAGGTGGTGGAGTCTCACCGGCTCTCCTCCCGGGCTCGTTCGGTGCTCCGCCGGACCGACTCCAGGCCCTCGACCAGCCAGGCGTGCTCCGCCGCGTCGACCGGCCGGCCGGCCCGGACGTGCCGGACGAACCCCTCGGCGACCTCCAGATCGCTGCGGCCGCTGACCCGGGCCGCGTACGAGAGGGTGCCGTCGGCCTCGCCGCCCTCCGGCTCGAACAGCAGCTGCAGGGCGTGCGGGAAACGCCGGCGCAGCTCCTCCATGGGCTGGGCCGGGCGGACCGGGTCGGTCAGCACGGCCTGCACCCAGGACTGCTCGTGCGGGGTGTGCCGGGGGTCGGCGAGCAGCTCGGCGAGGGTGCCGCGGAGCCGGGCCAGCGGCCGGGGCACCGGGCAGTCGATCCGTTCGGCGGCCACCGAGCCGTCGGCGGCCAGGTCGACCAGCCACATCGACTTGCGGTGGTGCTCCTCGGAGAAGGAGTACGCGAGCGGGGAGCCGCTGTAGCGCAGGTGCGGGGCGAGGGTCTGGCTGCCGTGCAGGTGGCCGAGGGCCGCGTAGTGGACCCCGTCGAAGACCGAGGCGGGCACGCTCGCCACCCCGCCCACCGTGATGTCGCGCTCGCTGTCGCTGGCCTCGCCGCCGGTGACGAAGGCGTGCGCCAGCACCACCGCCCGGGTGCCGGCCTCCCGGCCGGCCAGGTCGGCGCGGACGGCGTCCATGGCGGCGCCGAGGACCCGGTCGTGCCCGCCGCGGTCGAGGCCGAAGCGCTCCCGGACGAGCGCGGGCTCCAGGTACGGCAACCCGTACACGGCCACCGGGCCGTGCTCGTCGGCGAGCAGGACGGGGACGGCGCAGCCGTCCGGGTCGGTGCGCAGGTGGATGCCGGCGCGGTCGATCAGCCGGGAGGCGACGCCGAGCCGCCGGGCCGAGTCGTGGTTCCCGCTGATGAACACCGTGGGCACGCCGAGGCCGGCCAGCCGGACGAGCACGTCGTCGAAGAGCGCCACGGCGTCCAGGCCGGGCAGCGCGCGGTCGTAGACGTCGCCGGCGACCAGGACGGCCTCGACCCGCTCCGCGCGGACCACCTCGACCAGGTGGTCCAGGAAGGCGCGCTGGGCCTCGTGCAGGCTCTCGCGGTGGAACGAACGGCCGAGGTGCCAGTCCGAGGTGTGCAGCAGCCTCACGCCACCGCCTCCGCCCGCATGCCCGCCACGCCCTGCTCCCTCTCGATCACCGGCCGGCACGGGGACCGGCCGACCAGCACCGAGTATCACAGGAACCACCGACAGGCCGGGCGGTTCCGGGACGATCGGGGCGATCGCGGCCGGGGTTCGGTAGGGTCCCCGCACGCGGGCGGCCCGGGGTGCCGGACCCGCCCGGCCGGCTCCGGTGCGCGCGGGCCGGGGGCCGGGGGCGGCCCGGCCGTGCCCCGGGCGGCGGCCAGGACTGTTCATCGACCGTCTGTTCGGGGAAGATCAACAGGCGGAGTGCGAGGCGGGCCCGCCGAGCCCACTCCGTGGCCCGGCGCCGGTCGCGGCCCCACCGACCGCCGGCCGCCGAGCCCGCGACCCGAGCCCGAAGGGAGACGCATGGGCCGCATCGAGTACAGCGCGGAGATCTCCGACCTGCTCGGCCGCGTGCGGCGTCGCCCGACGGCCGGCTGGCCGTGGCGGCCCGGGGAGCCGGTACCGGCGGGCCTTCCGGTGAAGCAGTCCTGGGGCTGGCTGTTCGCCCCGGACGGGCGGGTGCTCACCCTGGTCAACCCGAAGGACGGCATCGTCAGCCTGCCCGGCGGCTCGCTGGAGCCGGAGGACCTCGGCGACCCGGGCGCCGCGCTGGCCCGCGAGTCGGCCGAGGAGGCGCAGGCGGAGATCGGCCGGCCGCACTACCTCGGTTACCTGTACGACCGGGTCGGTTCGGCCAACGGCGGGCACGAGTGCGCCCGGGTCCGGATGGCGGCGGCGCTGCACCGGGTCGGCCCGACGGCACCGGACCCGGCATCCGGGCGGCACTACCGGCGGCTGCTGGTCGCGCCCGGACTGGCGGTCGAGCTGCTGGGGTGGGGCGCGCCGGGGCTGCGGCAGGCGCGGGCCGCGGTGGCGTGCGCCGTCGGCCGGCTGGGCGTGCCCGCCGTGGCCGACGAGACCATCGAGGAGCTGCCGACGGCCGGCTGCCGCTTCCCCGACGCCGGGCCGGCCCGCTGACGCCGTGCGCTCTGGCACGATGGCGGGCGCGCCCGCCGTGGTGCGCCCGCCGCCGAGCCCGGGAGCCGACCGCCGTGACCAGTCCCGCCGCCGAGCCCGGCCTCTTCCACCACGTCGAACTGTGGGTCGACGACCTGGCCGTGGCCGAGGCGCAGTGGGGCCCGGTGCTCCTGGCGCTCGGCTGCGAGCCGTTCCAGCACTGGGCGAACGGGCGCAGCTGGCGGCTCGGCCGTGCGTACCTGGTGTTGGAGCAGTCCCCGGCGCTGCTCCCCGGCGGCCACCAGCGGCTCCGGGCGGGCCTCAACCACCTGGCGGTGCACGGTTCGCGGGCGGCGGTGTCGGCGGCGCTGTCGGCCGGCTGGCGGCTGCGGGTGGACACCGGTGAGGCGGTGCACCTGATCGACGCTCAGGGCTTCGAGCTGGAGATCGTTCTGTCGCCGCGCACGGCCTGACGGAAATTCAGGATCCCGTTTCTGGGAGCCCGCTGACGGTTCGCTGAAAACCCGGCGGCCGGCGCTCTGACCTCGACCGAACGTCAACTTCCCGGTGTTCGGGCGCCGCTGGGAAAAAATTCATCCTTCGCGCGAGGGCAACTTTGGCATGACCACTATCCGGGTCGGCTACCGGCTGGTATCCAGAATGTGACCCACATCACTCTCCCGGAGGTGCTCATGCGCCGTGTCCGTAGCCGTGCCCTGCCCGCAGCCCTGACGGCGGTCCTGCTCTCGCTCGCCACCCTGGCCGCCGCCACCGACGCCGGTGCGGCGGGCGCCCGGTACGCCGCACTCGGTGACTCCTACTCCGCCGGCGTGGGCGCCGGCAGCTACCTGGGCGACAGCGGCAGCTGCAAGCGGAGCACCAACGCGTACCCGTACCTGTGGAAGAACGCCCACGGGCCGTCCGCCTTCTCGTTCGTGGCGTGCTCGGGCGCGCGCACCGGCGACGTCCTCAACAACCAGCTCTCGGTGCTGGACTCCTCCACCACGCTGGTCAGCATCACCATCGGCGGCAACGACGCCGGCTTCGCCGACACCATGCAGACCTGCGTGCTGAACAGCGAGAGCGCCTGCCTGAGCGCCGTCGCCGCGGCGAAGAACTACGCCACCACCACGCTGCCCGGCAAGCTGGACCAGGTCTACACCGCGATCCACAGCAAGGCGCCCAACGCCCACGTGGTGGTGCTCGGTTACCCGCACCTCTACAAGATCGGCGGCAGCTGCATCTTCGGCATCGGCGACACCAAGCGCGCGGCCATCAACGGCGCCGCCGACACGCTCGACGACGTGATCGCCAAGCGGGCCGCCAACGCGGGCTTCACCTTCGAGGACGTCAGAGGCCTCTTCACCGGTCACGAGATCTGCGCGAGCGGCACGGTGTGGCTGAACAGCACCACCCTCCCGGTCGACGAGAGCTACCACCCGAAGGCGGCCGGGCAGTCCGGCGGTTACCTCCCGGCCTTCACCGCCGGGGTCTGAGCGGCCGTGGGGGAGCGGCCGTGGCCGGCCGCTCCCCCCGTGGCCCGGTCAGCGCAGGTGGTCCACCAGCCCGGCGGGACGCAGCCCGGCCGCCTCGGCGGCGTCCAGCGCCCGCCGGAGGTCGTCCGCGAGGCTGTCGGTGAAGTGCAGCAGCACCACGTCGCCGGGGAGCAGCGCGCCGCCGTGGTAGACGGTCGAGCGGCCCCAGCTGAAGTCGGCGGTGGCGGTCAGCACGTACCGGATCCCGCAGGCGGCGGCGGCCCGCAGGGTGTCGGCGTTCCAGGCCAGGTAGGGCGGTCGGAAGACGGTCGGCGCGGTGCCGAACCGCCGTACCTGGGCGTCCCGGGCGTCGCAGATCTCGGCCTGCTGCTCCGCCGCCGGGAGCGTGCTCAGGTCGCGGTGCGAGACGCTGTGGTCCTGGATCGAGGAGCCCGGCGCGGCGGTGACCCGACGGAAGTACCCGGGCTGGTTGCCCGCGGCCATCGGCAGCGGGAAGACCGTCACGGGCAGTCGCCGGTCGGCGATCAGCCGGGCCGCCTCGTCGGTGGGCTGCCAGCCGTCGTCGACGGTGAGGAAGACCACCCGGTCCTCGGTCGGGACGTTCCAGGTGGCCACCGCGGGCGCCGGGGCGGCGCCGGTCAGCTCCACGTCGTCGGCCGCGAACGCGCCCTGGCCGTACCAGCCGTGGAGGTGGAGCCGGACGCTGGTGGTGCCGGCGCCGGTGGTGAACCCGGTGGTGAGCCGATGCCAGCCGTCGCCGGTGCCCGCCGTCCAGGCGGGGGCGTCGTCGTGGCCGGTGCCGGTGGCGCCGAGGAAGACGTACGAGCCGCGCACCCACGCCGACAGCGCGTAGTGCGAGCCGGGCCGCACGGAGACGGTCTGGGAGCACTCTCCGGTGGAGTCGGCGGCGGACGGCGTCACGGCCAGTGCCGAACTCCCGGCGTGGGCGGCGGTGGTGAGGACGGCCTCGGCCGGTCCGCAGGTCCAGCCGGGGACCGAACCCGGGTCGGCGAGCGGCAGGGTGGGGATCTCGAAGCCGGGATTGGTGGCCAGGTTGGTGACCGGGTCGGTGACCGGGGCGGTGCCGGTGGCCGGTACGGCCGGGGCGGCCGGTGCGGCGAGGCCGAGCACGGCCAGGGCGGCGGCCGCCGCGCAGGCCGCGACCCGACGCAGGGTGGTGGACACGGAGCAACTCCTGTGTGGGGGAGGAGAGACGGTTGCTCCCGGAGGGGCGGGAGTGGGGTCGGCAGGCCGCACCCGGACCGAGGCCACACAATGGACTGGACCAGTCACCCCGTCAAGACCGCCGGCCGGCACCGCCGTCCGGCGGATCAGCCGGTGTAGAGCTCCTCGATGTCCGAGGCGTACCGCTGCACGATCGCGTGCCGGCGCAGCTTCAGGGACGGGGTGAGCAGACCGTCCTCCAGGCTGAACTCGGTGGGCAGCATCCGGAAGGCGCGGATCGACTCGGCCCGGGACACCGTGGTGTTGGCGGCCGCCACCGCGCGCTGGACCTCGGCGTGCAGGTCCGGGTCGGTCAGCGAGGCCCACGGGTCGAGCTGCTCGCGGCCGCGGGTCTTCTGCCAGTGCGCCAGGGCCTGCGGGTCCAGGGTGATCAGGGCCGCCACGTACGGCCGGTTGTCGCCGACCACCAGGCACTGGGCCACCAGCGGGTGGGAGCGGACGCGCTCCTCCAGGGCGAACGGCGCCAGGTTCTTGCCGCTGCTGGTGACGATCAGCTCCTTCTTGCGCCCGGTGATGGTGAGGTAGCCGTCCTCGTCCAGCGAACCGAGGTCGCCGGTGCCCAGCCAGCCGTCGTACAGCGCCTCCTCGGTGCAGGAGGGGTGGTTGAGGTAGCCGGCGAAGACGGTGCCGCCGCGCACCCAGACCTCGCCGTCCTCGCCGATCGCGATGCTGGTGCCCGGGATCGGCGGCCCGACCGTGCCGAACCTGGGCCGGTCGGGCGGGGCGACGGCCACCGCGGCGGTGGTCTCGGTCAGCCCGTACCCCTCGTAGACGGTGATCCCCACGCCGGAGAAGAACAGCCCCAGTTCGCGGCTGAGCGAGGAGCCGCCGCACATCGCGTTGCGCACCCGCCCGCCCAGGACGGCGCGCAGCCGCTGGTACACCATCCGGTCGTAGGCGGCGTGGCGGATCCGCAGCGCCGCGCTGGGCCCCGGACCCCGGCCGAGGCCGCGCTGCTCGCGGGCGGTGGCCCAGGCGACGGCCACCTCGGAGGCCTGCTCGAAGAGGTCGAGCCGCCCGCTGCTCTCGGCGTTCTCCCGGGCCCGCTGGTGGATCTTCTCGAAGATGTACGGCACGGCGTGCAGGAAGCTCGGCCGGAACGAGGCCAGCGCGGGCAGCAGCGAGTCGGCCGAGAGCCTGCCGTGGTGGCCGATCCGGATCCCGCCGCGGATCGCGGCGACCTGCACCACCCGGCCGTAGACGTGCGCGAGCGGGAGGAAGAGGAGGACGGCGGGGGGCGCCCCGCCGCCGTCGCGGATCACCTCGCCCCAGCCGGTGAGCAGGGTGTCCGCCTCGGCCGCGAAGTTGGCGTGGGTGAGCAGGCAGCCCTTCGGACGCCCGGTGGTGCCCGAGGTGTAGATGACGGTGGCCACGCTGTCGGGTCCGACGGCGAGCCGCTGGCGGTGCACCAGGGCGTCCGGCACGCTGCGGCCGTCCTCCATCAGCGCCGCCACGCAGCCGCGGTCGAGCTGCCAGATGCCGGTGAGGTCGGGCAGCGCGTCGCAGATCGCGCCGATCGTCATCGCGTGGTCCTCGTCCTCCACCACGCAGGCGACGGCCTGGGTCTCGGCCAGGATCCAGCGGACCTGCTCGGCGGCGGCGGTCGGGTAGACCGGCACCGGGATCGCGCCGACGGACCACAGCGCGTAGTCGAAGAGCGTCCACTCGTACCGGGTGCTGGACATCACCGCGACCCGGTCGCCGTACCGCACCCCCCGGGTGAGCAGTCCCTTGGCGAGGGCCAGCACCTCGTCGCGGAAGCGGGCGGCGGTCACCGGCTGCCAGCCGTCGCGCAGCCAACGGGACAGCTGGACGAGGGAAGGGGTCCGCTCCGCGACGTCGTAGACGCTGTCGGCGAGGCCGCCGGTCGCCGCCTCGGCCAGGGCCGGGCTGCTGAACTCGCGCACGCTGCCCCCGATCCGACGGTCCGAGCGGTCGCCCGTCCCGGGGTGGGCCGGGGCCTGCCGGGGCGGACTGGAGCGAAGGTACCGGATCGCCGGATCGCTGCCCAGAGCTGCTGCCGACCTGATCGCGATCGGCACGTGCCAACCTCCGCAGCCCCTCGGAGTGCAGCGGGGCGAACGCGCCATCAGGGGCAAAAGGGGATGATCCGGACAGCCGTGAAGGCAATGGATATTCACCCTTCGAACAGGTGGTCAGGGAGTAGTAAGCTCACGCAGATCCAACGGCCCGGCCCCGTCGCCGGACCGATCCCACCCGCCCCGCGAGGCAGCCCCGGCCGCCCCGCCCGCACCCCTGTCCGCGCCTGGCCCACCCCTCCCGAGGACCCCATGCGTCTGCGCAGCAGCTCGATCCGCGCGAGGATCATCGCGTTGCTCATGGTGCCCATCGTGGCGCTGACCGGGTTGTGGGTGTACGCGACACTGGTCACCACGTGGGACGTCTGGGGGCAGCTCGACGTCAGCGCCACCTACCGGGCCTTCGGCGGCCCCTCCGACCAGTACGTGCACGACCTCCAGGCCGAGCGCTGGGCCGCCGTGATGCGGGTGGCCGACCGCGGCTCCCGGACCACCGCCGACGCCTACCAGGCGGCCCAGGCCGCCACCGACCGCGACCTGCAGACGCTGCGCGCCATGGTCGACGGCGCCGACGCCGGCCGGCTCGACACCGACCAGCGGCGCAAGTTCCGCGACGTGCTGAGCATGTCCGAGCAGCTGCCCGGCATCCGCAGCCGTGCCAACCAGGGCCGGGACGGCTGGGAGACCGTCATCACCGACTACGGCGGCCTGGTCCAGCCGGTCTTCACCTTCCGGTCCTCCTTCGTCGCCACCCAGGCCGGCTCGCTCGCCCGCCAGGGCACCGTCCTGGTCGAGCTGACCCGCGCCCGCGAGTTCCTCTCCCAGGAGGCGGTCGCGATGGAGGCGCTCCAGCTCACCGCGAACCCGGACGACCGCAAGGTGCAGGCGGCCCTGGACTACCAGCACAGTCAGCAGGCCCTGTACCGGATCTACCTGCCCGAGCTGGACCCGCAGGACCAGGGCGACTTCCGCGTCCTTCAGGGCGGCATCGACTGGACCACGATCGTCCGCGCCGAGCGCGCCTTCGAGGAGGCCGACAGCCGGATCCGCGAGGTCAAGAGCAACACCGACGACCCCTGGCGCGAGAACGCCGACCGGGTCCTGGCCGACCTCGCCAGCCTGAACAGCCGGCTGGACGCCGCCAACGGCGACCGTGCCCGGTCCTACGCGGTCAACTCGCTGGTGCGCGGCGGCATCGCCGGCGCCGTCGGCCTGGGCGCCGTGGTCGCCTCGATCCTCATCTCCTACCGGATCGGCCGCAAGCTCGCCCGCGAGCTGGTCTCTCTGCGCAACGCCGCGCTGGACATGTCCGGCAACCGGCTGCCCTCGGTCATGCTCCGGCTGCGCCGCGGCGAGAGCGTGGACACCTCCGCCGAGGTGCTCCAGCTCAACTTCGGCAACGCCGAGATCGGCCAGGTCGGCCGGGCCTTCAACGAGGTCCAGCGGGTCGCCGTCGAGGCCGCGGTCGAGCAGGCCGAACTGCGCCGCGGCGTCTCCGCGGTCTTCGTCAACCTCGCCCGCCGCAGCCAGGTGCTGCTGCACCGCCAGCTCACCCTGCTGGACACCATGGAACGGCGCACCGAGGACCCGGCGGAGCTGGAGGACCTGTTCCGGCTGGACCACCTGACCACCCGCATGCGCCGCCACTCCGAGGGTCTGATCATCCTCTCCGGCGGCTCGCCCGGCCGGGCCTGGCGCAAGCCGGTGCGGATGGTCGACGTGGTGCGGGCCGCCGTCGGCGAGGTCGAGGACTACGCCCGGGTGATCGTCCGGCCGTTCCCGGGCACCGGCCTGCTGGGCAGCTCGGTCGCGGACGTCACCCACCTGATCGCCGAGCTGGTCGAGAACGCCGCGGTGTTCTCCCCGCCGCACACCCAGGTGACGGTGCAGGGCGAGGTCGTCGCGCACGGCTTCTGCCTGGAGATCGACGACCGCGGTCTCGGCCTCAGCGAGCAGGCCCTCCAGGACATCAACCAGCGGCTCGCGGTGGAGCAGGAGTTCGACCTCGCCGACACCGACCGGCTCGGGCTGTTCGTGGTCAGCCGGCTGGCCCGGCGGCACGGCATCCGGGTCCACCTGCGCCCCTCGCCGTACGGCGGCACCTCGGCCGTGGTGCTGATCCCGCGCGAGCTGCTCGCCGAGGCGACCGAGCTCTCGGTCGACCAGGTGCCGGCCCAGCACGCCCCGGCCCCGGCCGGCGACGGCGGGCACGGACGGGCCGCGGCCGCCCCGATCGGCGGCGACGAGCCGGTCCGCGGCGCGCCCCGGCGGGTCGGCGGCGGCCCCAGGCCCTCGCCGGTCCAGCCCGCCAGCACCCCCGGCGGGCTGCCGCGGCGCCGGCCGGGCGGCGGACCGGTCCTGGTCCCGGCGGACGGGGCCACCGGCCGCCACCGCCGCACGGACAGCCCGGTCGAGGAGCACCCGGTGCCCACCAGCCCCGCGCACGCCGCCCCGCCGGTGGCCGGCGGCCTGCTGCCGCGGCGGGTCCGGCAGGCCAACCTGGCGCCGCAGCTCAAGGACCAGGCCGCCACCGCGGAGCCGGCCGAGCCGGCCCGTGAGCGCTCGCCCGAGGAGGCCAGGGCCACCTTCGCCTCCTTCCAGCGGGGCTTCCAGCGCGGCCGGGGCGACCGGCTCCAGCCGGCCTCCCTGACGGTCGTCCGCGAGCAGCCCGAGGAGGCCGGCGCGGCCCCCGCCGGCCGGCCGGCCCGACCCCCCGAGCGGCTTCCCGGTCCGCCCCGGCTCCGGATCGCGCTCCCCTCGGCCCCGGTGCCGTACGCGCTCCCGGCGGCCCCCGCCAGGGCGGCGGTCCCGCAGCCGTCCGGGCCGACTCCGGCCGAGCCCGTCCCGCCCGCGGCCCCCGCGCCGCCCACGGCATCCGCACAACCCGTAGCATCCGCACCACCTGCACGACCCGCACGACCCGCACGACGCGTTCGACCCGCACCACCCGTACGAGCGGCAGAACCCGTACGGCCCGCACCACCTGCTCCCGCAGCACCCGCACAATCCGCACCGGCGGAAGGAACCGAATCATGACCGCAACAGCACGGCCGTCCGGGGACCTCGACTGGCTCCTGGACGAACTGGTGGGCCGGGTGGCGACCCTGAGGCATGCGGTGATCCTCTCCAGCGACGGGCTGGCCACCGGGGTGTCCAGCGGCCTCGGCCGCGAGGACGCCGAGCACCTGGCCGCCGTGGCGGCCGGCTTCCACAGCCTCGCCAAGGGCGCCGGACGACACTTCCAGGTCGGCGGCGTGCGCCAGACCATGGTCGAGCTGGACGAGGCCTTCCTGTTCATCACCGCCGCCGGCGACGGCAGCTGCCTGGCCGTGCTGGCCGACGCGGAGTCCGACGTCGGCCAGATCGCCTACGAGATGGCCCTGCTGGTGAAGCGGGTCGGCGAGCACCTGTCCGCCGAGCCGCGGACCGAGACCCCGCCGGGGAGATGAGGGACCGATGAGCACCGAGGACGCCGACACCGAGCCCGCGCTGGACCTGTTCGCGCCCCGCACTCCCGTGGACGACCGCTGGTTCGACGACGACGCGGGCCCGGTGGTGCGGCTGTTCTCGATGACCGGTGGCCGGGCCCGGCCCGCCGACGACGGCCTGTTCGACCTGATCTCCCTGGTCACCGCGGTCAGTGGGGCCGAGCAGGCCGCCGTCGACCACCCGCTGGCGCCCGAGCACCACGCCATCCTGGGGCTCTGCCGCGACGAGCCGTTGAGCGTCGCGGAGCTGGGCTCCTACACCGACCTGCCGGTCAGCGTCGTCCGGGTCCTGCTCGGGGACCTGAACGACGCCGGGCTCGTCGACGTCACCCGACCCGTCCAGCTCGCCCAACTCCCGGACGAGCGCCTGCTGCGAGACGTGATCAATGGCCTCCGCGCACTCTGAGACAGCCGCCGCCCCCACCACCGGCTCCGACCCCGCCCCGCAGGGGCCCTGGGGGAGCACCGCGCTGAAGATCCTGGTGGCCGGCGGCTTCGGCGTCGGCAAGACCACCCTGGTCGGCGCGGTCAGCGAGATCCGGCCGCTGCGCACCGAGGAGCAGCTGAGCGAGCTCGGCCGCCCGGTCGACGACACCCACGGCGTGGAGGCCAAGCGCACCACCACGGTCGCCATGGACTTCGGCCGGATCGACCTGCGGCCCGGCCTCGCGCTCTACCTGTTCGGCACGCCCGGCCAGGACCGCTTCTGGTTCGTCTGGGACGAACTGGCCCGCGGCGCGCTCGGTGCCGTGGTACTGGCCGACACCCGCCGGCTGGCCGACTGCTTCCCCTCGGTCGACTTCTTCGAACGGCGCCGGATCCCCTTCCTGGTCGCGGTGAACTGCTTCGAGGGCACCGAGTCCTACGCGCCCGACGACGTCCGCACCGCGCTCGACCTCGACCCCGAGGTGCCCGTGCTGCTCTGCGACGCCCGCAGCCGCGAGGACGGCAAGGAGCTGCTGATCCGGCTGGTCGAGCACGCCGCCGACCGGGTCCGGGCCGCCCGCGGATGACCGCTCGGGGCCGGCAACGGCCGGGAACGGCCGGTCAGGTCCGTTGTCCGGCCGGACCGGACGAAAAGGGGACGGGCCGGGCGAGGTCCGGCCCGAGGGGGCGCAGGACCGCGTTCATCTGGTTGAATGGCCCCATGAATCGTGTCGAGGACAGCGCTGAGGGTCGTTTCGACCTTGAGCCGTTTTGGCCGTCCCGACAGCCGCACCTCTTCGACCAGACGTGTCCGGGTTCACCCCGCGCGTCCCGGCGCTCCGCGGCCTGACTCTCCGTCAGCCCGCCTGCACGGCCCGGTTCGACGCGCAGACGCTCCCACCCAGTCGTCACGCGCGAAAGAGCGGCACCATGTCTTCTTCCACGGCCACCCTGCCCGTCCCCTCCGCGACCCCGCACCTGCGCGCGGTCCGGTCCGTCCCGTCGAGCGCCGACCGCCGGCGCGAGCCCGTCCATCCGACCCGCTCCGCCGCGCCCGCCGGTCCGGTCCCGCCGGCCGGTCCGGCCGGGCTGACCGGTCTGCCGGAGGGCGCACTGGTCGCGGCGCTCCCGCACTCCGTGCTCCCGCAGAGCCTGCTCGCCCAGTACGGTGCCCAGTTGGGCGCCGCCGCCGGGCACCCGCTGGTCGGCTACCTGGTGCTGGTCCCGGCCGAGCCGGAGCCCGCCCCCGCGGCGGCCGCCCCGCCGAGGCCCGCCACGCCGCCCGCCGCCCACGGCATCAGCGTGGACCCGGACCGGCGCAACGCCCACGTCGACGGCCGGCCCCTCGACCTCACCTACCTGGAGTTCGAACTGCTGGCCCACCTCACCCAGCACCCGCACCGGGTGCACACCCGTGACCACCTGGTCTCCGCCGTCTGGGGCTACGGCCACGTCGGCGACGGCCGGACGGTCGACGTGCACGTGGCGCGGCTGCGCCGCAAGCTCGGCGCGGCCTACCGCGACAGCATCGTGACGGTCCGCCGGGTGGGCTACAAGTACTCCCCGTCCGCGGCCTGAACGGCGGCCGGGGGACGGTCCGGCACCGGCCCGCCCCCCGGCCCGCCGGCTACCGGCTGAGCAGGTCGATCTCGGCCAGCTCCTCGTCGGTCAGCGGGGCTCCGTCCAACGCGTCGATGTTCTGGTCGAGTTGGGCGGGGCTGCTGGCGCCCACGATCACCGACACCACGCGCGGGTCGCGCAGCACCCAGGACAGCGCCAGCTGCGCCAGGCTCTGCCCGCGTCGCTCCGCCACCTTGTTCAGCGCGCGCAGCTGCTCCAGCTTCGCGCCGGTCAGCGCCTGCTCCTTGAGGAAGTGCCCGACCGACATCCGCGAACCGGCCGGCACCTCACCGCTCAGGTAGCGGTCCGTCAGCAGGCCCTGGGCCAGCGGGGAGTACGCGATCAGGCTGGTCCGGGTGTCGCCGACCGCGGTCAGCAGGTCCTCCTCCTCGGGCCTGCGGTTGAGGATCGAGTAGCTGGCCTGGTTGAGCAGCATCGGGGTGCCCAGCTCGCGCAGGATCGCGACCGCCTCGCGGTGCTGCTCCGCCGAGTAGTTGGAGATGCCCGCGTACAGCGCGCGGCCCGAGCGCACCGCCGTGTCCAGCGCCCCCATGGTCTCCTCCAGGGGGGTGTCCGGGTCGTGGCGGTGCGAGTAGAACACGTCCACGTAGTCCAGGCCCATCCGGCCGAGCGACTGGTCCAGGCTGGCCAGCAGGTACTTGCGCGAGCCGCCGTCGCCGTACGGGCCGGGCCACATGTCGTAGCCGGCCTTCGAGGCGATGAACATCTCGTCCCGGTACGGCCGGAAGTCCTGGGCGAAGAGCGTGCCGAAGTTCGCCTCGGCGCTGCCGTACGGCGGGCCGTAGTTGTTGGCCAGGTCGAAGTGGGTGATGCCGCGGTCGAAGGCTCTGCGCAGCACCGCGCGCTGCACCTCCAGCGGCTGGGTGTCCCCGAAGTTGTGCCAGAGGCCGAGCGAGACGGCGGGCAGCTGCACCCCGCTGCGCCCGGCGCGGCGGTAGGTCATCGAGCGGTAGCGGTCGTCGGCGGCGAGATAGCTCATGGGCAGCATCCTGCCAGGCCCGGGGCGCCGACCGGGACCTTCGGCCCTGCGCCGTCCACGGGGTGGGACGTACGCTGGCGGGCGAGCGGACCGACCGGGAGAGGAGCCGTCGATGCGCCCCGACATCACCGACCGGGCGGACCTCGACCGCCTGCTGCGCCGCTTCTACGCGGCGGCCTTCGCCGACCCGCTGATCGGCCCGTACTTCACCGAGATCGCCGGCCTGGACCTGGAGGCGCACCTCCCGCACATCACCGACTTCTGGGAGCGCGCGCTGTTGCGCGGCGCCGAGTACCGGCGCGACGCCTTCGCCCCGCACGCCGGTCTGCACCGGCGGCGGCCGATGACCGCCGAGCACTTCGGGCGCTGGGTGCAGCTGTGGCGGGCGAGCGTGGACGGCCTGTACCGGGGGGAGCGGGCGGAGCGCGCCAAGGCGCAGGGCGAGCGGATCGCGCTGGCCATGCTGCGCCGCACCTCGGGCGCGGCGACGGACGGCGGCGCGGGCGGTTTCGTCCCCCTCGCGGCCGTCCTGCTGCGCGGCCGTCCGGCGCCCCCGGCGGTCCCGTCGAACCCTCCCGGCCCGATCGCATAGGCTCGTCACGACCCCGGAACGGCGGGCGCGAGGAGGGCGGGTGCGGTACGGCGGCGGAGCTTCGGCGTCCGTGTACGGATCAGCCCTGCCCGGCCCGGGCGGCGGCGAGCGGGTCACCCTCACGCTGCTCGGACCGCTGACCGCCGAGGTCGACGGGCGGACGGTCGCGCTCGGCGGCCCCCGCCAGCGCGCCGTCCTGGCCCGCCTCCTGGTGGCCCGCGGTGCGGTGGTCCCGGTGGACCGCCTGATCGAGGACCTGTGGAGCGGACGCCCGCCCGCGAAG
The DNA here is from genome assembly GCF_044740765.1 of Kitasatospora sp. NPDC088346. Classification (NCBI taxonomy): domain Bacteria; kingdom Bacillati; phylum Actinomycetota; class Actinomycetes; order Kitasatosporales; family Streptomycetaceae; genus Kitasatospora; species Kitasatospora sp. NPDC088346. The sequence goes on along the minus strand of NZ_JBIURH010000002.1, from coordinate 324,256 downwards.
GCCGCCGCCTCGCTCCAGGCCTACGTGTCGAACCTGCGCCGGCTGCTGGAACCCGCCCGCGGCCCGCGCGAACCGGCCCGGCTGCTGGTCAGCCGCGCCCCCGGCTACGCCCTGGAGCTGCCCGGTACGGACCTGGACGCCTGGGAGTTCGAGGCCCGGATGCGGGAGGCCGGCGCCCTGGTGCCGTTCGCCCGCCAGCTGGCGGACCGCGGCGGGGAGCCGCCCTCCCGCACCCTCGCCGCGGCGCTGGCGCTCTGGCGGGGCCCCGCGCTGGCCGAGTTCGCGGACCAGCCCTGGGCCCGCACGGAGATCGCCAGGCTGGACGAACTCCACGTGTCCGCCCGCGAGCTGGCCGTCGAGGCGGCGCTCGCCGAGGACCGCCCCGGCGACGCCGTACCGGACGCCCGCGCCCTGGTCGACGACCACCCGCTGCGCGAGGAGGCCCGGCGGCTGCTGGCGCTCGCCCTGTGGGGTGCCGGCCGGCAGGCCGAGGCGCTGGACGCGCTGCGCGCCGCCCGGGCCGTGCTCACCGAGGAACTCGGCCTCGACCCGCACCCGGCGCTGGCCGCGCTGGAGACGGCCATCCTCAACCAGCACACCGACCTGCTGCCGTCCGTCCCCGCGCCGCTGCCGCCCCCGGTGCGCGGCGCCGCCCCCCGCCACCGGAACGCGCCGCCGGGCCCGATCTTCGTCGGCCGCGACGAGGAGCTCCGGACGCTGCGCCGGGCCGCCCGCGAGGTCGAGGCCGGCGAGCACGCGGTCGCCGTGGTCAGCGGCGAGGCGGGAGCCGGCAAGTCCACCCTGCTCGGCCGGGTCCGGGCCGAACTGCACGACGCCGGCTGGCTGGTGGCCGCCGGCCGCTGCCCCGAGACCGAGGGCGCCCCGCCCGCCTGGGCCTGGACCGAGGCGCTCCGCGAGCTGGCCGGACAGGCTCCCCTGCCGGACCCGCTCGCGCGGCAGCTCGCCCCGCTGCTCGGCGGTGAGCCGGCCCGCCCGGCCGGGCTGCCGCAGGCCGACGCACTGGCCGGCCGCTTCCGCCTGCACCGGGCCGTCGGGGACTGGCTGCGCCGGGTCGCGGCCGGGCGGCCCGTCGCCGTCCTCCTGGACGACCTGCACGAGGCCGACCAGGAGACCCGGGCCCTGCTCGTCGCACTGTCCGCCGCCCGGCTGCCCGGCCTGCTGCTGGTGGTGGCGCACCGCCCGGGGGAGGGTGAACTCACCGACGTACTGGCCGTGCTGGCCCGCAGGTCGCCCTACCGGCTGCCGCTGGCGGGTCTGGCGGAGGAGGAGGCCGGCCGGCTGATCGGCTCGGTCTGCCCGGCGGAGGTCGACCCGGGCACCGTCCGGGCGCTCGCCGAACGCACCGGCGGCAACCCGTTCTACCTGCTGGAGAGCGCCCACCTGCTGGCCGGGGAAGGCGCGCTGGTCGCCGTCCAGGAGGTGCCGCAGGGCGTCCGGGACGTGCTGCGCCGACGCTTCTCCCGGCTGCCCGGCGCCACCGTCGAGGCCCTGCGGCTGGCCGCCGTGGTCGGCCGGGAGGCCGAGGTGGACCTGCTGCTCGCCGCCTCCGGCCAGAGCGAGGAACGGCTGCTCGACGCCCTGGAGGCGGCCCTCGTCGGCGGTCTGCTCACCGAACCGCGCCCGGGGACGGTCCGGTTCATCCACGCCCTGGTCCGCGACACCCTCTACGCCGACCTGAGCTCGCTGCGCCGCACCCGGCTGCACGGCCGGGTCGCCGGGGCGCTGGGCACCCTGCGCCCCGACCGGCTGACCGCGCTCGCGCACCACTACTCCCGGGCCGCCTCCGCGGCCACCGCCGAACTGGCCGTCGACCACTGCGTGCGGGCCGCCGAGGCCGCCGAGCGCCGGTACGCGCACGAGAGCTGCGCCGCGCTGCTCCGGCAGGCCCTGGACGCGCTCGACCTGGTGCCCGAGGGCGCCGACGACCGCCCGGCCCGGCGGCTCGCGCTGCTCGGCGCCCTGCTGCGGGCCCAGGTCCGGGCCGGCGCCGTCGCGGCCGCGCTGGCCACCAGGGCGGCCGCCGTCGGCCTCGCCCGGGAGAGCGGCCGGGCGGACCTGCTGATCGAGGCCTGGACGGCCTGGACCGAGCCGACCCCCTGGGTCGCCCACCCGTACGGCTCGGTCGACCAGGCCGCCATCGACGCGCTCACCGCCCTGCTGCGGCGGGACGACCTGCCGCCGGTCACCCGCTGCCGGTTGCTGGACGCGCTCACCTACGAACTCGACTGCAGCGGCTCGCAGGGCGGCCGGGAGGCCGGTGCGGAGGCCGTCCGGATCGCCCGCGAGGTCGGCGACCCCCGGCTGCTGGCCCGCGCGCTGGCCGCCCAGGCGCGGGTCCACGACTACGAGCACGACCTGGACCTGCGCACCGAGATCGCCGACGAACTCATCGAGCTGGCCCAGGAGTTCGACCTGCCCGCGTACCGCTGGCACGCCGAGCACCTGCACGCCACCGCGGCCGCCGTCCGGGCCGACCTGCCCGCGCTGCGGGCCCACATCGACGCCGGCCTGCGGATCGCCGAGGCCTACGGACTGCCGGAGCTGGTCGACGTCGGACTGTGCCAGCAGGGCATGATGGCGCTGGTCGCGGACCGCCCGGCCGAGGCCGAGGCGCTGTACGTGCGGGCGGTGGGCGGGCTGCGCTCGCGCGGGTCCCTGCACGCGGACGGGTTCGACGCCGTCTACCGGCTCACCCTGGCGATCCAGGGCGGCCGGCTGCGCGACGAACTGCCGCTGGTCCGGGCCGCGGCCGCGATCTACGGCCCGCTGGTCGACGACGTCCTCGCGCTCGCCCTGGCCCAGGACGGCCGGATCGAGGAGGCCAGGGCGGCCCGCACCCCGCGGCGCCCGATCACCCTCGACTACTACCGCTCGTTCTTCCTGGTGCTGCGGGCGATGGTCGTGATGGCCCTGGACGAGCGGGCCGAGGCGGCCGAGGTCCTGGCGGAACTCGCCGAGGTGGAGCACCTGGTGGCCGGCGCCGCCAGCACGTCGATCGCGCTGCGCCCGGTCGCCCTGGTCCGCGGCGAACTGGCCCGCTACCTGGGGCTTGCGGCCCAGGCGGCCGGGCACTTCCGGACCGCCGCCGAGGTGGCCCGGCGCTGGGAGTCCCCGCGGTGGGAGACCGAGGCGTTCCGGGCTCTGGCGGAACTCGGCCCGGACCTCTAACCTGCCTCCGGGACGCGGGCCCGACCCGCAGAGCTCTCCAAGTGACCGCCAAGTCGACTCCAAGCCCGACCGGCGACGCTGAGCAGGTCTTCTGCACCGGACCAGCCGAAAGGCCCGTCATGTCCTCCCTCCTCGGCCGCCTCGGCGGCGCCGCAGCCACCAGACCCTGGCACACCGTGCTGGGCTGGGTCCTGCTCCTCGCCGCCCTGTTCGGGCTCGCCACCGCCTTCGGCGGCACCCCCCGCGACGACTACCGGGTGCCCGGCACCCGTTCCACCGCCGGGCTCGACCTGCTCAGCGAGCGCTTCCCCGAGATGTCCGGGGCCAGCGCCCGGGTGGTCGTCCACGACCGCACCGGCAAGCGCGTCCCGGAGTCGGTGCTGGCCGAGGTCAGCAGCCGGATCGGCGGTGTCCGCGGCGCGGGCCCGATCGCCCCGCCGCTCTACTCCGCCCAGGGCGACACCGCCCTGCTGGCCGTCAACTACCTGATACCGGTGACCTCGTTCAAGGGCTCCGAGGGCCTGGACGCGCTGCGCGAGGCGGCCCGCCCGGCGCAGGACGCGGGACTCCAGGTCGAGTTCGGCGGCCAGCTGCCGGAGAACTTCTCGGCGCCCGACGGAACCGCCGAGGTCATCGGCATCGTCGCCGCGCTGGTCGTCCTGGTGCTGTCGCTGGGCACCCTGGTCTCGGCCGGCCTGCCGCTGGTGGTCGCGCTGGCCGGGCTCGGCGCGGGCACCGCGCTGACCACCCTGCTGGCCGCCGTCACCGACATCAGCCCGACCGCGCCGACGGTGGCCAGCATGGTCGGCCTCGGCGTCGGCATCGACTACGCGCTGCTCCTGGTGAGCCGCCACGTGGAGGGCCTGCGCAAGGGGCTGACCCGGCAGGCGGCGGCGGCCGAGGCCACCGCGACGGCCGGCTCCTCCGTGGTGGTCGCCGGCTCCACCGTGCTGGTGTCGCTGTTCGGCCTCAAGCTGGCCGGGCTGCCCACCTACTCCTCGTTCGGCTACGCGACCTTCGTCGTGGTCGGCGCCGTGATGCTGGCGTCGCTGACCCTGGTACCGGCGCTCTGCTCGCTGGCCGGGCCGCGGCTGCTGCGCCGCGCCGAGCGCCGCGCCCCCGCCCTCGCGAAGCCCGCCGGGCCGACCCGCACCGAGCGCTGGGCACAGCTGATCGGCCGCCGCCCGGCCGCCGCCGCACTGGTCTCCCTGGTGGTGCTGCTGGCGCTGGCCGCGCCGATGCTGGGCATGCGCACCTGGCCGCAGGACGCCGGCAGCCAGGCCGAGGGCAACACCACCCGCAAGGCGTACGACCTGGTGGCCGAGGCGTACGGCCCCGGTGCCAACGGGCCGCTGCTGGTCGCGGTCGACCTGCGCAGCGTGCCCGCGGCGGAGCTCCCGTCGATCACGGCGAGGCTGACCGCGGACCCGGGGATCGCGGCGGTCGCCCCGCCGCTGCTGAACCGGGCCGGTGACGCCGCCGTGCTGTCGGTGCAGCCGGCCACCGGCCCGCAGGACGAGCGGACCGCCCGGCTGCTGGACCGGATGCGTGGCGACCTGCTGCCGCCCGCCGGCGCCGAGGTGACCGGCGTGGTGGCCTCCTTCGCGGACATCTCCCAGCGGCTCTCCGACCGGCTCTGGGTGGTCGTCCCGTTCGTGGTGGCGCTCTCGCTGATCCTGCTCACCGTGCTCTTCCGGGCGCCGGTGATCGCGGTGAAGGCGGCGGCGATGAACCTGCTCTCGGTGGCCGCCGCCTACGGGGTGATGACCGCGGTCTTCCAGTCCGACGCGGGCGCGAAGGCGCTGGGCCTGCCGCACTCGGTGCCGGTCTCCAGCTGGGTGCCGATCCTGATGTTCACGGTGCTGTTCGGCCTGTCGATGGACTACGAGGTGTTCCTGCTCGCCCGGGTCCGGGAGGAGTGGCTCGCCACCGGTGACGCGCGTGGCAGCGTGATCCGCGGCCTGGCGGCGACCGGACGGGTGATCAGCAGCGCGGCCGCGATCATGGTGGCGGTCTTCACCGGCTTCGCGATCGACCCGGACATCACCGTCAAGATGATGGGCGTGGGCATGGCCGTGGCGGTGCTGATCGACGCCACGGTGGTGCGCCTGGTGCTGGTGCCCGCCACCATGACCCTGCTGGGCCGGCTCAACTGGTGGCTGCCGGCCTGGCTGGACCGGCTGCTGCCCGAGCTGCGGATCGAGCACGGCGGCGAGCCGGTGCCGGCGCCCGCCCGCGAGCCCGAGAGCGTCCCGGCCTGACGGGTCGGCCCGCCCGGTGGGGCGTCCCCGATCCGACCGGTCCGCCCGGCGGGGCTGCGAGCCCCGCCGGGCGGACCGGCGTCCGGGTCATCCCAGGGTGGCCTCGACGGCCCGGCGGACGGCGGCGAAGTCCAGTCCGTGGTCCGCGATCACCCGGGCGCCCAGCCCCTCGCCCTCGCGGAGCAGGCCGAGGACCAGGTGGCCGGTGGCGATCCGGCCGGACTCCAGGCGCCGCGACTCCCGCAGCGACAGCTCCAGGGTCTTCCTGGCCCGGGCCGTGAACGGGCTGCGCCCGCCGCGCCCGCCCCTGCCGGCCTCGCCCGGGCGGAACCAGCCGCGGCGCCGGGCCGGCTCCTCCGCCGGCGGGTCCAGCGCGCCCTGGCCGAAGACCGCCTCCACCGCCTCGCGGACGGCGTCCAGGTCGACCCCGATGGCGGCCAGCGCCGACCCGTCCATCCCGCCGTCCAGCAGCCGCAGCGCCGCCGTGCGGGCCGTGGTGTGGTCCAGGCCGCTGTCGACCAGGACGGCGGCGGACGGTTCGTCGGCGTCGGCGAGGACGGCGAGCAGCAGGTGCTCAGTGCCGATGTGCCCGTGCCCGAGCGCCGCGGCCTCCTCCCGTGCCCGCACCACCACCTGGCGCGCCGACGTGGTGAATCGTTCCAGCATTGCTCAGCCTCCGTCCTCGTTCGTGGGGAATCCCCGTCGGGCGTACTTCTTGTGGACCGCCTGCCGGCTCACGCCCAGGCACACCGCGATGTCCTGCCAGGACCACCCCTGGCCGCGGGCGTTGCCCACCTGGAGGTCCTCCAGACGGTCCGCCAGTTCGCGCAGGGCGCGCACGGCGCGCAGTCCGACGGCCGGATCGCGGCTGCTCGCGGCTGCCGCGAGCTCCTTGGTCTCGCTCATGCTGTCAACGTAGGTTGACGCCAGGGGATTGTCAACCACGGTTGACGAGCTGGATTCTGTACCTACTGGTATGTACAGTGGCCTCATGAGCACCCAGGACCGCCTGATCGAGACCACCCAGGACCTCCTCTGGGAGCGCGGCTACGGCGGCACCAGCCCCAAGGCCATCCAGCAGCAGGCCGGCGTCGGCCAGGGCAGCATGTACCACCACTTCGACGGCAAGCCCGACCTCGCGGCCGCCGCCCTGCAGCGCAGCGCCGAACAGCTGCGCGCACTCGCCGAGGAGCAGCTCGGCGGCCCGGGCACCGCGTACCAGCGGATCGCCGCCTACCTCGGCCGCGAGCGCGAGGTGCTGCGCGGCTGCCGGATCGGGCGGATGGCCCAGGACCCGGAGGTGATCGCGGACCCGCGGCTGCGCGCCCCGGTCGAGGAGACCCTCGGCTGGCTGCGCACCCGGATCGCCCAGGTGGTCGCCGAGGGCCAGGCGGCCGGCGACCTCGCCGCGGGCCCCGACCCGGACGACACCGCCGCCGCGATCGTCGCCGTCGTCCAGGGCGGCTACGTGCTCGCCCGCGCCGCCGGCTCACCCGAACCCTTCCACCGGGCGGTCCGCGGCGCCCTCGCCCTGCTGCGCACCTCCTGACGCCCACCGGATCCGAAAGGCCCGCCGTGCACGCGATGCAGTACGAGATCACCCTGCCCGCCGGCCACGACATGCGGACCGTCCACCGGCGGGTCGCCGACCGCGGCCACCTCACGGACACCCTGCCCGGCCTCGCCCTCAAGGCCTACCTGGTCCGCGAACGCGGCGACGGCACCGGCTCCCCGGTCAACCAGTACGCACCGCTGTACCTCTGGCACACCGCCGAGGCGATGGACGGCTTCCTGCGCGGGCCGGGATTCCGCACCCTGAGCGCCGACTTCGGCCGCCCGCCGGTCCGCCACTGGCTCGGCTCCGGGCTCCGGCCCGGCCCGGCCGCCGAGCTGGACCCCGACGCCGCCCGCAGGTCCGTCACCCCGATCCCGGAGACCACGGACCCGGGCGAGGCCGTCGCCCAGGCGCTGGCCGAACGCCACGACCACCCGAACCTGCACTCCGCCGCCGTCGCCGTCGACCCGTACCGCTGGGAGCTGCTGCGGTTCACCCTCTGGCACGGCCGCCCGCCCGCCGGCGCCGGGGCCGACGCCCGCGACTACCGCGTGCTGCACCTGTCCCGCCCCGAACTCCCCACCCGCTGAAGGAGCTCCGTGGAACCCGCCGACCTCACCCCCGCCCCCCTCGACCGACCGGCCGGCTACCGGGTGCTCGACACCCTGATGGACGAGCGGACCCAGCAGGCCACCCTCACCGGCCTGGACCGGCTCGCCCCCGGTTTCCCCGACTGGATCGTCACCAGCCTGTTCGGCGGTACCTACCAGCGCCCCGGCCTGGAGCCGCGTGAGCGCCAACTGCTCACCATGGCGGCCCTGGCGAGCCTCGGCGGGGTGGAACCGCAACTGGCCGGACACATCCGCAGCAGCCTGCGGATCGGCCTGACACCGCACCAGGTCACCGAGTCCTTCGTCCACCTGGCGCCCTACATCGGGGTGCCCAGGGCCCTCGCCGCGCTGCGGGCGACCGCCGACGTCCTGGCCGAGAAGTGACCCGCCGCGCCCCGCGGATCCACACCGTCCTCGGCCCGGTGGACCCCGCCCACCTGGGCCTGTGCGACGCCCACGACCACCTCTTCCTGCGCAGCCGCGCGCTGCCCGGGCTGGAACTGGACGACCCCGCCGCCGCCGAGGCCGACCTGCGCGCGTTCGCGGCGCTCGGCGGCGGTGCGGTGGCCCAGTGGACGCCGTACGGCATGGGACGCCGGATCCCCGACCTGATCGCGCTCTCCCGGGCCACCGGCGTCCACCTGATCGCCGCCACCGGCCTGCACCAGGCCGCCCACTACGACCCCGGACAGCTGCACGGGCTCGACCCGGCCGCGCTGTTCACCGCCGAACTGACCGGCCCCGGACCGCTCGGCCGGGCCGGTCTGATCAAGGTCGCCGGCGGTTACCACGGCCTGGACGCCCACGCCCGCCGCACCATGACCGCCGCCGCCGAGGCGCACCACGCCACCGGCGCGCCGATCGCCGTCCACCACGAGCTCGGCACCGCCGCCCCCGCCGTCCTCGACCTGCTCTGCGACACCCTCGGCGTGCCACCCCGCAGCGTGCTGCTCGGGCACCTCAACCGTCACCCCGACCCGCGGCTGCACCGGCAGCTCGCGGCCTCCGGCGCCTACCTGGTGCTGGACGGCCCGTCCCGGGCGCACCACGCCACCGACCACCACCTGCTGGACACCCTGGTCGCCCTCACCGAGGCCGGACACGGCGACCGGCTGCTGCTCGGCGCGGACACCACCACCGCCCCCGCCCGCGGCAACCCCGGCATGGCGTACCTGCTGAGCGGGCTGCGTCCGCGGCTGGTCCGCGAACTCGGAGCGGACCTCGCCGACACCGTGCTGCGCGCCAACCCGGCCCGGGCGCTGGCCTGGTGACGGCCCGGCCGGGACACCGCAGGCCGGGGGAGCGCCGCAGGTCGGGGGAGCGCCGCCGGTCCGGGCGCACTGCCGGTCCGGGCGCGCTGCCGGTCCCGGCACTCCGCCGGTCCGGAACGCCGCTGGTAGGGTCCGGTCCCGTGTCCGAATCCTGGGCCGACGCCGCCGAACGGATCGGCATCGACCTCCACCTGACGCTGTCCCGCCCCGGCAGCCGGCAGGCCGCCCTCACCCACGCCCTCCGCGAGGCGGTCAGGGCGGGCAGGCTCGCCCCCGGCACCCGGCTGCCGCCCTACCGCTCGCTCGCCGCCGACCTCGGGGTCGCCCGCAACACCGCGGCCGGCGCCTACGCCGAACTGGTCGCCGAAGGCTGGCTCGTCGCCCGCCAGGGCTCCGGCACCCGGGTCGCCGAGCGCGCCGCGCCGCCCGCGCCCACCCGCCGCCCCGCCGGGGAGCCGCCCCGCCCCGCCGGACCCGCCCACGACCTGCGCCAGGGCCGACCGGACGCCGGCTCCTTCCCCCGCACGGCCTGGCTCGCCGCCGCCCGCCGCGCCCTGACCGCCGCACCCGACGAGGCCTTCGGCCCCGGCGACCCGCAGGGCCGCGTCGAACTGCGCCGCGCCCTCGCCGAGTACCTGGCCCGCGCCCGCGGCGTCCGCACCACGCCCGACCGGATCGTGATCTGCTCAGGCTTCGCCCACGCCCTGCGGCTGCTGTTCGGCGGCACCGGCGGCGCCGGACGCGGGCCGCTGCGCGGGCCGTTGGCCGTGGAGGCCTACGGGCTCGCCTTCCACCGCGACCTGCTGGCGCAGGCGGGCGTGCGCACCGTACCGCTGGAGATCGACGAACACGGCGCCCGGACAACGGAGTTGGACACCCACCGGGGTCTACGGGCGGCGCTGCTCACCCCGGCCCACCAGTTCCCCACCGGCGGGTCGCTGCACGCCTCCCGGCGCACCGCGGCGGTCGACTGGGCCCGTACCCGTGACGCCCTCGTCCTGGAGGACGACTACGACGGCGAGTTCCGCTACGACCGCGAACCCGTCGGCTCCGTCCAGGGGTTGGACCCGGAACGGGTGGTCTACCTCGGCTCGGTGAGCAAGAGCCTCTCCCCGGCGATCCGGCTCGGCTGGATGGTCCTGCCCGAGCGGCTGGTCGGGCAGGTCCTGGAGACCAAGGGCCTGCGCGAGGCCTGGGCCGGCGTCCCCGACCAGCTCACCCTGGCCGAACTCCTCGCCTCCGGCCACTACGACCGCCATGTGCGCCGGATGCGGCAGCGCCACCGGCACCGCCGCGACCGGCTCCTCGCGGCCCTCGCCGCCCACGCCCCGCACATCGAGGTCACCGGGATCGCGGCCGGACTGCACGCCCTGCTGCGCCTGCCCGCCGGCACCGAGGCCGCCACCCTCGCCACGGCGGCCCGGCTGGGGATCGCCGTGGACGGCCTCGGCGTCTTCCGCCACCCGGCCGCCGCGGCGGCCCCCGTCACCGACGGACTGGTGGTGGGGTACGCCGGCCCGTCCGAGCACGCCTACGGCGCGGCCCTGGCCGCACTGTGCCGGGCCCTGCCGCCCGACCACGGCTGAACCGGGGCCGGGGCCCGCCGCCCCGGACCGGGGTTCCGCCGGGCCGCCGCTGCGAGCCACGGCGCACCGCCGCCGCGAGGCGCATCCTGGTACCAGGGCCCTGCGCGGCGGTCCCGGCCGGGGCCGGTGCGGAGGGCGTGGATCGTTCCCGGAGGCGATCATGACCAACAGAGCCCCCGCAGGCGTGGTGGCAGGGGTGGACGGCTCGGCCCCCGCCGCGGCCGCCGCAGAATGGGCCGCCCAGGAGGCCGAACGCCGAGGGTGCGCACTGCACCTGGTGCACGCCGTCAACACCGGCACCCTCACCCTCTCGCCACGGACCGGCGCCGCCGTCACCGACCTCATCCTGCGCGAGGCCCAGGACGTCCTGGACGAGGCCCTCGGCAAACTGGCCGCCGCCCACCCGGAGCTGCGCCTCACCGGGGACGTGGTGCCCAGGGACGCCGCCGAGGCCGTCCTCACCGCCGCCGAGCACGCGGAACTCGCCGTGGTCGGCACCCGCGGCCACGGCGGCTTCGCCTCCCTGCTGCTCGGCTCGGTCAGCCTGCGGGTCGCCGCGCACTCCCGGTGCCCGGCCGTCGTGGTCCGGGGCGCACCGGACACGGGGCGTCACATCCTGGTCGCCGTCCGCGACGAACGCGACGGCGAGACCCTGCGGTTCGCCCTGCGCGAGGCCACCGACCGGCGGCTGCCGGTGGAGGCCCTGCACACCTGGTCCCCGGCGGTGGCCGGGGCCGGGCAGGCGGCGCCGATGACCGACGAGGAGGCGGAGGAGGCCAGGCTGCACGAGCAACTGCTGCGCAGCACCGTCGACCCGGCCTCGGAGGAGTTCCCGGACGTGCGGGTGAACGCCCGCCAGCTCACGGGCGCCACCGCGGCGACCCTGGTCGAGGCCTCGCGCCAGGCCGCGCTGCTGGTGGTCTCCCGGCACGAACCCGCGCCGCACTTCGGGTTGCGGCTCGGGACGGCCGTGCACGCCGTGCTGCACCACGCGCACTGTCCGGTCGCGGTGGTGCCGGCCTGAGCGGCGGGCCTGAGCGGCACGCCCGATCGGCGGGCCGCGCTCGGGACCGTCCTCGGGAAGGTCCTCGGGAACGCCGAAGGCCCGGCGGGTGTCCCGCCGGGCCTTCGGGTCGAACGGGCCACTCAGACCGCAGCGGTCCTGGCGGCGGGCGCGCCGGCCGGGGCCGGGCTCAGCAGACGCTCGGCGAGGTGCCCGAAGAGCAGGCCGAAACCGCTCCACAGCGTCACCTGGATCGCCAGCGCCGACAGCCGGAACTGCCACAGCAGCGAGGCCGGGAAGTCCTCCGGCACCTCGTCCACCACCGGCAGCAGCGCGTAGGCCACACCGACGGCGGCCGCGAAGCCGAGCACCGCCACGACCGTCGCGTTCCAGTTGCCCAGGCTCGGCGCCAGCCGGCGGCCGAGGATGGTGGCCGCCACCGCGAGCAGCACGCTGAGCACCATCAGCAGGAAGTACAGCGTGGTGCGCTTGCCGATGGTCTCCGGGTCGCCCACCGACGGCGGGTTGGCCGGGTACTTCAGGAACGGCACGACGTACACCGCGAGCAGCCCGGCGCCGGAGAGCAGCGCGGCCGTGGCCCGGGGGCCGAAACGGCCGACCCGGCCCAGCGCGAAGCAGAACGCCAGCCCGGCGATGCCGCCGAACGCGAGCCCGTAGAGCAGGATGCCGGTCGCCAGGCCGAGGGTGGACTGGAGGCTGCGGCTGACCAGCTCCACCTCGCCGGCGTCGTGCGAGTGGGCGTGCGCCTCCTCGAAGCCGATGGCGGCGTCGACGTGCGGCTCACCCAGGAGGTAGGCCACGACCAGGGCGAGCACGCCGGCGGCCAGGCCCGCGAGCATGCCCCGGACGAGCAGGGATCTGACAGAGACGGAGTTCATGAGCGTTGCTTCCCCTTGTGGAGATCAGTGGCAGGGGAAGCCGAGCAGGTGCCGGCCGTCGTGGACCCACTCGTGCACCGTCTCGCCGGAGATCAGTGCGGTGGCGCCCTGCTCGGCGCCGACGAAGTAGATGACGACCAGCATCAGGATGCCGAAGAACGCCGCCCACGGGGCGATCGCCTTCAGCGAGATGGGGGGAATCGCCGGAGCGGCGGCGGGGGCGATGGGGTGAGCCATGACCGGACCTCCTGGGGGAACTCGCGTCCCGTTCGATGGAGCAGTGGACGACGGAGTCGGGTCTGACTTTCCGGCACCTGACGAGGAGTCGGGCACCGGGTACACAGTGGCGCGACCGTGCCGGGATCCCACCGGCTTCCGTCACACCGTCGTCAATTGTCGAGGTGACGGTACCGTGGGGCGGCGGCTCGGCCAAGAGCTGTCGCAGGAGCGCACGGCGCACGAGGCGGCGCGCGGCGCCGCCGCGCAACCGTACGTGTACGTGCCGGGCTTGCCGCCGGGCAGGAGGAGGGCACCGATGACGGTACGGGTGATGCTGATCTCACCGGCGGCCTCGACCGACCTGCGGGCGGCCCGGTTCGGCTCCGACGCCCCGCTCTCCGCCGCCGGCCTCGACCGGGCCCGCTCGGCCGCCGCCCGGACCCCGGGGGCGGACCGCGTCTCGACCGCCCCCGCCCGCCGCTGCGCCGAGACCGCCGCCGCACTCGGCCTGGCGGCGGACGTCGACCCCGCCCTCGCCGACCTGGACACCGGCACCTGGCGCGGCCGCACCCTCGACGAACTCGCCGCCACGGACCCGGCCGCCCTCGGCACCTGGCTCGCCGACCCCGACGCCGCCCCCCACGGCGGCGAGTCCCTCACCGACCTGACGGCCCGCATCGGCGCCTGGCTCACCACCCGGCCGCCCGGTCGCACCCTCGCCGTCGCCGACCCCGCCGTCATCCGCGCCGCCCTCGTGCACGCCCTCGCCCTCCCCCCGCACGCCTTCTGGCGCCTCGACGTCGAACCCCTCACCCTCACCCGCCTCACCGGCGGAGCCGGCCGCTGGAACCTCGCCTGCGGCGAGCGACTCTGAGCCCTCGGCCCGCCCGGGTCGGTCCCCGCCCGGGTCGGTCCCCGCCCGGGTCGGTCCCCGCCCGGGCGAGGTCGTGTGCCGGCCGGAGGGTCCACCGGTGGCGGGCCGAACGGGTGGCGGGGGCTGTGGTGCCGGTCGGTCTGCCGGATGGTGCGGCGAGCCGGGCTGATGATGTGTCGGACTGATGATCATTCAGCGGCGCGGAGGTCGGGGCCATGCGGGAACGTGCAGTCCACCTCGGGCGGATCGCCTTCGGGCTGCTGGCGGCGGTGGCGCTGTCCGTGCAGGGGTACCACGCCGTCAGCGAGGGGGAGCCGCTGACCGACTACTTCAGCTACTTCACCAACCTCAGCAACATCGCCGGCCTGCTGGTGCTGATCACCGGGGGCGTGCTCGGGCTGCGCGGGCGGCCGGGGGTGCCGGACGGGATCCGCGGGGCGATCGTGCTGTACATGGTGATCACCGGGCTGGTGTACGCGGTGCTGCTGTCGGGCTACCACCTCGGGCTGCTGCTGCCGTGGGTGAACGACATCGTCCACCGGCTGATGCCCGTGGTGTACCTCGCGGACTGGCTGATCGTGCCGCCGCTCGCCCGGCTGAGCCGGGTCACCGCACTGAAGTGGCTGGTCTTCCCGCTGGTGTACCTGGCGTACACCCTGCTGCGGGGGCCGCTGGTGCACTGGTACCCGTACCCCTTCGTCGATCCGAACCTGCACGGCGGCTACGGCCGGGTGGCCGGCGCCTGCACGCTGCTGCTCGGCGCGTTCGTGCTGGTGGCGGCGGCCGTGCGGTGGGCCGGCAACCGGCGGGCGGCGCGGCGTGCGCCGCGGCACGCCCGCACGGGCCCGGCGAGCGCCGCCGACCCGACCTGACGCCGAACGAACTGACGCCGACCCGACCTGACGCCGACCCCGACCCACCCGAACGAGAAGCGGGAGGAGTGCCGACATGGGCCTGACCAGCCACAAGGTCCTGGCGGCCGCCGTGGGCGCCGCGCTGCTGGCGATGGTCGTGACGGTCGGATGCTGGCCGCGGCTGTCCCGCCGGCACTGGGCGGCGGTGCTCGGCCGGATCGGGGCGCTGCTGGCCACCCAGCTGGCGCTGCTCTGCGCGCTCGGGCTCGCCGCCAACTCCTACTTCTCCTTCTACACCAGCTGGGACGACCTGCTGGGCACCGGCGATCCCGGTCCGGTCACCGTCCGCCCGGGGGGTGAGGGCGGACCGGCCGGGCCGGTGCAGGTGCTGGGCCGGGAGGCGGTGCAGGGCGCCGGGCCGAGCGGGCGGGACCCCGCTTCGGCGGGTGAGGTGCAGGCGGTCAGGATCGCCGGTACGCGTTCGGGGCTCAGCACCGACGGGTTCGTGTACCTGCCGCCGCAGTACTTCCAGCCCGCGTACGCGGACCGCCGCTTCCCCGCGGTGGTGGTGCTGACGGGCTTCCCGGGGGACGCCCGGAACCTGCTGACGCGGCTCAACTACCCCGGCGCGGCGCTGCGGTTGAACCGGGAGGGCCGGATGCAGCCGGCCGTGCTGGTGCTGATGCGGCCGTCCCCGGCGATGCCGGCCGACACCGAGTGCGAGGACGTTCCCGGGGGCGCGCAGGCGGAGACCTACTTCACCCAGGACGTGCCGCGGGCGGTCGCCGCCGGCTACCGGGTGGCGGTGCGGCCGCAGGGCTGGGCGGTGATGGGCAACTCCACCGGCGGCTACTGCGCGCTGAAGCTGGCGATGCGCCACCCGGAGGTGTTCCCCAGCGCGGTCTCGATGTCCGGGTACTACCGGGCCGAGGAGGACGCCTCGACCGGCGACCTCTTCGGGGGCAGCCGGCGGCGGCGCGAGGAGGCGGACCTGGTCTGGCGGCTGGCCCATCTCCCGCCGCCGGGGATCGCGGTGCTGCTGGCCGGGTCCGAGCGCGGCGACGGGGACTACTCCCGGGAGACCCGGGCGTTCGCCGCCGCGGTGCGGCTCCCGATGTCGCTGGCCACCGCGACGGTGCCGGAGGGCGGCCACAACTTCCAGACCTGGAGCCGGCTGCTGCCGTCCGCGCTGGAGTGGCTGTCGCCGCGGCTGGCGGTCAGCTGACCGGCTGGAGCTTTCCGGTGTGCAGCTCGCCGACCCGGCCGCCCTCGCCCTCGTACGTCCAGAAGACGCGCACGGTGAGCGCCTCCAGGTCCATGACGTGGCTGACCGTGATGCCGCTCTGCTCGGTCCAGCTGACGAAGTACACCTGCGGGCCGACCTGGGCGACGTGCAGCTTCACGTCCTCCCACTGGCCGGCGGACTCGCCGAGGCCCTCCCAGCGCAGCCGGGTGCCGTCGGCGGAGTAGGAGTTGCGGAAGGCGGCGCCGTTGTCGACGTCGAACAGGTAGGTACGTCCGGCGAAGCCAGGCAGGGGCGCGGTCATCTCGGGGGTGATCCTCTGAACGGTCGGCGGCGGCCGCGGCCGGGGGTCCGGCCGCTGCCTCCAACCTAGCGGACGGGCGCGCGCCCGAGCCCGCTTCGAACGGTCCGGGCGGCCGGCCTTGAGTCTCCCGCGGGGCAAGGTCCTAGATTCGGCACGTGGACGGAACGGAACGCTTGCTCACCATCGGCGCGATGGCCCGGCGCACGGGCCTGACGGCCAAGGCCCTGCGGCACTACGACCGGATCGGCCTGCTGCGGCCGGCCGAGGTCGACCGGGGCACCGGTTACCGGTACTACCGGCCCGAGCAGGTGGCCGGGGCGCGGTTGGTGCGGGCGCTGCGGGCGGTCGACCTGCCGCTGGAGGAGGTCCGGGAGTGCCTGGCCGCCGCCGATGCCGGCGACGGCGGCCGGGTGCCGCAGGTGCTCGCCACGCACCGGCGGCGGCTGCAGGCCCGGCTGGACCGGCTGCGCGGCGCCGTCCACCGGACGGATCATCTGATCGAGGAAGGGACGGAGTCGCTCATGGGTGAGGACGGAGCGGGGGCCACGGCCCCCGGGGACGAGCGGCAGCTCGCGGTGGACCTGTTCAACGGGGTCTGGCGGCTGCTGGAGCGGGAGGACCGCTCGGTGGAGGACGACGACCGGATGGTGCACATGGCGCACGCCTCACGGCACCACTGGGGGCAGGTGGGCACCGCCGTGAACCTCAGCCGGGGCGAGTGGCAGTGCTCCCGGGTGTACGCGGTGCTCGGCCGGGCGGAGCCCGCGCTGTACCACGCCCGGCGCGGGCTGGAGATCTGCCGCGCCCACGCGATCGGCGACTGGGACCTGGCCTTCGCGTACGAGGCGCTGGCCCGGGCGACGGCTGTGGCGGGGGACCGGGACCGGGCCAGGGAGTGGACCGAGCAGGCCCTGGCCGCCGCCGAGGAGATCGCCGCCCCCGAGGACCGCGAGCTGGTCCTCGCGGACCTGGAGGGCATCCCCGGGCAGCCCCGATTCTGGTAGCGCACAGGGGGCGCGGTCGCGGACGTGGGGGCAGGCGGGCTGTGAGGGACGTCTCATTGTCGGTATGCGACCCATCTGCCTAGCCTGCACGGGATGCCCGGCTGGGCAGACCCGCGGTCGGGACGCCTAGTCCTGTCCACCCGGCGGCGGACACCCGACCCACCTTCTGGACAGGAGCGGGGGAACCAGGTTTGTCGCCGTCGCGCCCCGCTCCCTCCGGAGCCGGGCGCGCGGCTCGGGGTGAAGCCGCTCCCCACCGGCGGCCGGGCAGCCTCGTGCCCGAACCCGACAGCTCACCTCGCAGGCGTCGCAGAGGAACCGCCATGCGACTTTCACCGACCCCCGCCCGCCTCGGCCTGCTGGCCGGAGCGACCGTACTCGCCGGCGTCCCGCTGGTCGGCCAGGCGCAGGCCGCCGGTCCGACGGTGACCCAGGACCGCCTGTCGCCGACCGCCATGGCGGCCGACACCGCCACCAAGGCCACCCTCACGGTGCACTCCTCGGGCTGCTTCACCGCCAAGACCCTCGGGGTCGGCGTCCGCGACGCCGCCGGGCACAACCTGGACTTCCCCGGCAACACCTCCAACGTCCAGATCTGCCCGGGCGGGACGACCTTCACCAGCGCCGCCCGCACCCTGCCGGCCGGCACGTACACCCAGTTCGGTTTCTGGCAGGACTCCGCCAACGCCTGGCACAACCTGCCCTCGCAGACGCTGACGGTCGGCGGCTCGACCACCCCGGCCCCGGCGCCCACCCCCACCCCCACCCCCACCCCCGCGCCGACCCCGACGCCCACCCCCGGCGCCGGTGCCCCGGTCGCGGGCAAGTCGCTGACCTGGTCGGACGAGTTCGACAGCCTCTCCGCGTCGCGCTGGACCACGGACAGGAGCAGCTCGTACCGCTACGGCAACCACAACCCGGACGACAACAAGCTCGACTGGCTGAGCAAGAGCGGCGTGAGCGTCTCCGGCGGCAGCGCGAACTTCACCGCCAAGCCGGGCGCCAACAAGCTGGAGAACGGCAAGCAGGCCTGGGACACCGGACTGCTCACCACCGAGTACTCCGCCGAGGGTTTCCAGGTGAAGACCGGCGACTACGCCGAGACCCGGGTCAAGCTGCCCTCCGGCACCGGAGCCTGGCCGGCCCTGTGGACCTGGAAGAACGGCAACGGGGAGATCGACTCCTTCGAGTACCACCCGGACAACCCGAACCTGCTGGAGCTGACCAACCACGTCAAGTCCGGCTCGAAGTACTACACCGACGCCGGTGCGGTCGCGAAGGACAAGTGGGTCACCATCGGCACCTACTACGGCGCCAACTCGGTCGACTGGTACGTCAACGGCACCAAGGTCTTCTCGGACAACACCGGGGTCGGCGCCAACTGGTCCGCGTACCTGATCCTCAACCTGTCGCTGAGCGCGGGCCAGTACCACCCGGCTCCCTCGGGCACCGCGCCGATCACCTTCGCCGCGGACTACGTGCGGGTCTACCGCTGATGCTCAGCCGGTCACGGAGAGCGTGAACGGGGTGCGGTCGTCCGCCGGGTGACGGTCGTCCGCCCCCACCACCAGCAGGTGCCCCTCCGCCCGTGTGCCGGGGGGCACCTGCGCCGCCACCCGGACGGGCGCCAGCACGGTCGCGGTCCGCCCGGGGCCGAGCCCGGCCGGGAAGCCGCAGCGCAGCAGGTGCCCGGCGGCCCCGGGCGCGCAGGAGGCCGGGAAGAACGGGCCCTCGAACGTGAAGCCGGCCGGCAGCTCGATCAGCACCGTGAACGGCGAGGCCGTCCGGTCCGGTCCGGCGTTGGCGACGAAGCCGTGCAGCGTGGTGGCGCCGCCGGGCGGCGCCGGGTCCGGGTCCAGCCGGACCACCCGCAGGTCGGCCTCGGGCGGCGGCGCCGCCCCGAGCGTGCCGAGGACCCCGGCCAGCACCGCCGCCGAGACCGCCGCCACCGCGGCCGCCGGACGCGGACTCACCCTCCCGGACATGTCGGACCTCCCACCGCTCGCACTCTGGTCGATACTCACGGTAGCGACCGAAGATGGCACGAGCGGAGGAGGACACGGGTGTCCGAGCAGGTACTGAGCGAGGTCAGCGGCCGGATCGCCGAGGACCGGGAGGCGGGGTTCGTGACGGCGTACCGCGCCCTGGTCGCGGGCGAGCTGCCCGACGGACTGTTGCGAACCGAGCTGCTGCGCGGGCCGGACCGGCACTGGCGGGTGCAGAGCCTGTGGCGGGACCTGGCGGCGCTGGAGGCGGTGCGGGCCGATCCGAAGATGGCCGCCGCGCCCCGGCTGTTCCGGGAGGCCGGCAGCGAACCGGACCTGGCCGTGTTCGCGCTGATGACCTCGGCCGTCCGGCCCGGCTGACCCTCAGGGTGCGAGCACCTGCCCGAGCCGCAGGGCGATCTGGCGCATCACCGGTACCAGTGCGGCGCTGCCGGCCGCCGACTCCAGGGCCCGGATCCGTGCCTCGGGCCCGGAGACCGAGAGTGCGGTCGGGGTCGGCGCGCCGGGGACCGCGACCGCGATGCAGCGGACGCCGATCTCCTGCTCCTGGTCGTCCACCACGTAGCCCACCTCGCGGGCGTGCGCGAGCTGGGCGACCAGCTCCTGCGGGTCCGTGACGGTGTACGGGGTGTGCGCCTGGAGCGGTTGCGGGCCGAGCAGGGCCCGGGTCTCCTCCTCGGGCAGCTGGGCCAGCAGGGCCTTGCCGACGCCGGTGCAGTGCGGCTGGACCCGGCGGCCGACCTCGGTGAACATCCGCATCGAGCGGCGGGACTGCACCTGGCCGACGTAGACCACCTCGCCGCCCTCCAGGACCGCGAGGTTGGCGGTCTCGCCGGTGGCCTCCATCAGCTCGGCCAGGTAGGGGCGGGCCCAGCTGCCGAGCAGCCGGCCGGAGGTCTCGCCGAGCCTGATCAGCCGGGGGCCGAGGGTGTACCGGCGCGCGGTGTCCTGGCGGACATATCCCTGCTGGACGAGGGTACGGATCAGTCGGTGGATGGTCGGCATGGGCAGGCCCGAGGTGCTGGAGAGCTCGCTCAGGGTCGCGATGCCGCCCGAGTCGGCGAGCGCTTCCAGCAGCTGGAAGGCGCGCTCGACGGACTGCACGCCACCGGCGGCGCGTTCGGTGCCTGTCGGTGCTGCGGCGGGGGTGCTGGCCACCGGCGTTCCCTTCACTGTCGGAGGAGGAGTAGAGTCCCAGCGATCTAGCTCAACAAACCGTTGAAATTCTGTATCGCGGAAACTACTCTCCACCCTACAGAACGAAACCCGCCGGTAGGTGGGTTCGGATCCGGGAGGTTCCCACCGGAGCTCCCCGAGCTTTCCCAACCGTCCAAGGAGTGTCCTGCCCATGGGTGCAGATCAGGGACCCGCCCCCAGCCTCCGCCCGGGAGTGCCCCCGGGCGTTTCCGCCGCAGCCCCGGTCGTCACGGTCGCCGGTCCGCGCGTGCCCCGTGCGGAGGAGGTGCTCACCCCGGAGGCGGTCGCCTTCGTGGTCGGCCTCCACCGAACCTTCGAGGGCCGCCGGCAGGAGCTCCTCGCCCGACGCAGGGCCCGACGCGCCGAGATCGCAGCGGCGGGCACGCTGGACTTCCTCCCCGGGACCGCCGAGGTCCGGGCCGGAGACTGGCAGGTCGCGCCCGCCCCCCGCGCGCTCCAGGACCGCCGGGTCGAGATCACCGGCCCGACCGACCGCAAGATGGTGATCAACGCCCTCAACTCCGGTGCCCGGGTCTGGCTCGCCGACTTCGAGGACGCCACCGCCCCCACCTGGGAGAACGTCCTCTCCGGCCAGATCAACCTGATCGACGCCTTCGAGGGCCGGATCGACTTCACCTCCGAGGCCGGCAAGGCCTACACCCTCAAGCCCGCCGCCTCGCTCGCCACCGTCGTGGTCCGCCCCCGCGGCTGGCACCTGGACGAGAACCACCTGCTGGTCGACGGCGTGCCGGTGGCCGGCGCCTTCCTCGACTTCGGCCTGTACTTCTTCCACAACGCCGCCCGGCTGCTCGCCAAGGGGGAGCAGGACCCGAACTCCGGCCCCTACTTCTACCTGCCGAAGACCGAGAGCCACCTGGAAGCCCGGCTCTGGAACGACGTCTTCACCCACGCCCAGGCCGAGCTCGGCATCCCGCACGGCACCGTCCGGGCCACCGTGCTGATCGAGACCATCACCGCCGCGTTCGAGATGGAGGAGATCCTCTACGAGCTGCGCGAGCACGCCGCCGGGCTGAACGCCGGCCGCTGGGACTACCTGTTCTCGATCGTCAAGAACTTCCGCGACGCCGGCGAGCACTACATCCTGCCGGACCGCAACAGCGTCACCATGGCCTCCCCGTTCATGGCCGCCTACACCCGCCTGCTGGTGCAGACCTGCCACCGGCGCGGCGCGCACGCCATCGGCGGCATGGCCGCCTTCATCCCGTCCCGCAAGGACCCGGAGGTCAACGCCGCCGCGCTGGTCAAGGTCAAGGCCGACAAGGACCGCGAGGCCGTCAACGGCTTCGACGGCTCCTGGGTCGCCCACCCGGACCTCGTCCCGGTCGCCCGCGCCTCGTTCGACGCCGTCCTCGGTGAGCACCCACACCAGAAGGACAACCCGGGCCCGGCCGAGCCCGTCACCGCCGCCCAGCTGCTCGACATCGCGGGCGCCGGCGGCAGCTGCACCCGGGCCGGCCTGCACAACGCCGTCCAGGTGGGGGTCCGCTACATCGAGGCGTGGATCCGCGGCCTCGGCGCCGTCGGCATCTTCAACATGATGGAGGACGCCGCCACCGCCGAGATCTCCCGCTCGCAGATCTGGCAGTGGATCAACAACGGCGTGGTGCTCGCGGACACCGGCGAGAAGGCCACCGCCGAGCTGGTCCGCCGGCTCGTGGCCGAGGAGCTCACCGCGCTGCGGGCCGAACTGGGCGACGAGGGCTACGCCGGTGGGCGCTGGCCCGAGGCCGCCAGGCTCTTCGAACAGGTCGCGCTGGCCGAGGAGTTCGTCGACTTCCTCACCCTGCCGGCGCTGCGCCTGCTCGACTGAACGGGCCCGATCCATCCAGCCGCGAGCCGTCCGCAGCCTGCCGGGCTGTAGCACCGCCCGCACCGCTCACGCCGTTCCGTACGGCCGTCGCGCGACGGGTACGGGACGGCCCACCGGCCCGGCCCGGCCGAGGGCACACCTGGGGAGGTCCCGCCCCCGGCCGGGCCGTGCCGTCCCCTTCCGGAGGTACCACCCGATGGCACGCATCTTCTTCAACGGCCAGGCCATGGTCGGCGGCCCGTTCCACCCCTCGGTCGCCGGCATGCTGATCGGCGCGGTCCGCACCGCGCCCGGCCACCGGTTCTTCTCGATCGGCGACGTCTGCCCCGGCCTGCTGGCGGACCCGGCCGTGGACACCGCGATCGAGGGCGAGCTGTACGACGTCCCGCTGGAGCACCTGCGCGACGTGATCCTCCCCGGGGAGCCCCGCGCCCTGGAACTCGGCGTGATCGAGCTGGCCGACGGTTCCGCCTGCCTGTCCATGGTGCTGGCCCGGGGCGAGCTGGAGCGCGGGGTGCACAAGGAGATCACCGAGCACGGTGGCTGGCGCGCCTACCTGGCCACCCTGGGCCGCACCGCCTGACCCGGCCGGTCACCCGCCGTCGCGGACGTCGGCCAGCTCCGCCCGGACCAGCTCCAGCAGCCGTCCCATCCAGTTCCGGCCCGAGCGGCCCTGCTCGCCCCAGTACGCCGAGCCGGGATCGCCGTAGCGGATCGGAGCCTCCCCGGTGGCCAGCAGGACCCGCGCGGCCGCCGGATGCTGGGCGAACTTCGCGCGCAGCACCCGGGCCATCAGCGCGGGCCGCGCGGCCGGCGCGGCCCCCGGCAGCCCGTCCAGCGCCCGGAACGCCTCGGCCGCGCACGGGTAGTCGACCCCGTCGACGGTGACCTGCCCCGGGCTCTCGTTGTACAGGTCGGACAGGGACAGCTCGTCCACCACCACCGCGGCCTCGAAGGGCGGCTCCTGCTCGGCGTTCAGCCGCTCGATCTCCGCCCGGATCTCCGTCAGCAGCCGCTCCGGCGTCAGGAGGGTGTGCACCGCGGCGAACCGCCAGGACACCAGCCCGGCCGCGGCGCCCCGGGAGCCCTCGGCGATCCGGGACGCCACCCAGCCGTAGCCGACCCGCTCGGCGAACTCCTCGACGGTCAGCAGCCCGCAGCAGTCGAGCAGTCCGTCCGCGTACACCGTCAGCTCGGTCAGGTAGTGGACACCGGCGTGGTGGACGAAGACCTGACGCGCCGTGCCGGGGACGCGTTCGCCGTCCGAGTACCTGAAGGTGCTGCGCCCGTCCGACATGGCGGCCAGCATAGGCGGACGCCGGACCGGCCCGCTCCCGGACTCGGCCCGCTCAAGGCACGGTCGGGTGGGAGAGCTCGGCCGCGAGCGAGAGCCGTCGGCAGAGCGTCAGTTCGGCGTTGGCGCGCCGCCAGGCCGCGGCGTCCTGGTACTCCGCGGCCGACCGGTCGTCCAGCAGGGCGGACCGGTGGGCGGCGAGCGCCGCCAGCCCCTCGCCGTCCAGCCGTCCCCCGCCGGCCAGGCAGGTCGCGACGAGGTGGTCCAGCCCGGGCGCCGCAGGGCCGGCCAGCCGGCGGTGCGCGAACCGGACGGCGTGCAGGGCACCCTCCCTCGGGGCGGCGTGCCAGCGGTCGCAGAGGTGCGGATTGCGCTCGTCGCGCCGCGGGGTGCGCTGCCCGGCCCGCTTCGCCGCCCGCCGCACCAGGGCGTAGGCGTGCAGTTCGCGGTGCCAGGCGGCGCGGCTGGCGTCGAGCTCGGCGAGGGCCCGCAGCAGCGCGTCCTCGTCCCGCTGGAAGTGCCCGGCTCGGGACTCCAGGAAGTCGAGCGTGGCGTGGAAGCCGAGCGGCCGGTACAGCTGCACGCAGGAACGCAGCTTCGACACCCGCTTCCCGAACGGGAGGGCGGGGTCACGGACCAGCCGGGCGAAGGTGCCGTAGCTCACGACCGCTCCACCGGCTGGACGACCGGTGCCGTCGGTCGGGGATCGGTGGGTTGACGGCCGGTGAGATCGTGCATGGAGCGCCCCCGGGGATGCCTGCGGTGCTGATCACGCGCAGGGATCGGCCGAATATAGGACATCCCGCCGGGGCTGTCCACGCCCGCCCGCCCGCCCGGCCCCGCCCCGGCCGGGCAGCCGGACCGGGGCCGGGGCCGCGGCGGGCCTCAGGCCTGGAGGGCGCGTTCCAGTGCGGTGCAGCAGGTCTCGGTGATCAGCCGGGTCACCACGTACGGGTCGACGTTCGCGTTCGGACGGCGGTCCTCGATGTAGCCCTTCTTGTCGACCTCCACCTGCCACGGGATGCGGACGGACGCGCCACGGTCGGACACGCCGTAGCTGTACGCGTCCCACGGGGCGGTCTCGTGCAGGCCGGTCAGACGGGACTCGATGCCCACGCCGTACGAGCTGACGTGCTCAAGGGGCCGTCCCCCGGTGCCCAGCGCCTCGCAGGCGGTGATGATCGGGTCGTAGCCCTCCCGCATCGCCCGGGTGGAGAAGTTGGTGTGGGCGCCGGCGCCGTTCCAGTCGCCGGGGACCGGCTTGGCGTCGAGGCTGACCCGGACGCCGAACTGCTCGGCGGTGCGGTGCAGCAGCCAGCGTGCGATCCACAGCTGGTCGGCGACGTCCAGCGGCGACAGCGGGCCGACCTGGAACTCCCACTGGCCGGGCATGACCTCGGCGTTGATACCGCTGATGCCGAGGCCCGCGGCGAGGCAGTACTCCAGGTGCTGCTCGACGATCTCGCGGCCGAAGACCTCCTCGGCGCCGACACCGCAGTAGTAGCCGCCCTGCGGGGCCGGGTAGCCACCCTCGGGGAAGCCGAGCGGGCGGGCGCCCTTGAAGAGGGTGTACTCCTGCTCGATGCCGAACAGCGGCTGCTGCTTCGCGAACCTCTCGGCGACCGGGGTCAGCCGCGCGCGGCTGTTGGACTCGTGCGGGCTGAGGTCGGTGGCGAGGACCTCGCACAGCACCAGGAGGTTGTCGCCGCCGCGGATCGGGTCCGGGCAGGAGAACACCGGCTGCAGCACCCGGTCGGAGGCGTGCCCCTCGGCCTGGCCGGTGCTGGAGCCGTCGAATCCCCAGCGCGGCAGGTTGTCCCAGTCGGACAGGATCCGGGTCTTGGAACGCAGCTTGGCGGTCGGGGTGGTGCCGTCGATCCAGATGTACTCGGCGCGGTGACTCATGGTGGGTCCCTTCGGGAAGGTGGTGCCGACGGCACGGATGTGCCGCGGCAGGTGTGCGGTTGGTCTCGGGTCGGGCGCGGAAGGCACCCTCAGGCGCTGCGCCGGGCGGCCCGCACGGATCCGGCGGGCCGGTCGGCGGGTCGGCGCAGCGCCTCGGCGACGGCGGTGTGACCGCCCAGTTCGGCGTCCGACAGCGGGGTGCCGCCCCAACGGTCGGTGGCCGTGGTGTCGGCCCCCTGCTCCAGCAGGTAGCCGACGACGTCGAGGTGGCCTTCGGAGGCGGCCAGGTGCAGCGCGGTCCGGCCGTCGTAGTCGCCGGCGCGGACGGCGACGCCCGAGGCGAGGGAGGCGCGGACGCCGTCCAGGTCGCCGGTGCTCGCGGCCCAGAGCAGGCGGACCGTGCCGTCGGCGGTGCTCTGGTTCCGTTGCAGACGGGGGTCCCGCCGGCCGTCACGGTCGCCGGCCACCAGCGAGTCGTAGATGTGGAAGTTGTACTTCTCGACCAGCCGGCGGCAGAACTCGATGCCGCGCACCGAGTTGCCCAGCTGGTCCAGCCGGGGTGACCAGATGGCGATGCCCATGACCTGCGGGATCACCAGCATCAGCGCGCCGGACACCCCGCTCTTGGCCGGCAGCCCGATGGTGAAGGCGAACTCGCCGGAGTAGTCGTACATGCCGCACGAGGACATCAGCGAGAGGCACTTCTGGACCGAGCCGTTCGAGAAGACCCGGTCGTTGGTGAGCGGCACGACCCCGCCGTTGGCCAGGGTGGCGGCGACCGAGGACAGCCCGCCGGCGTCGAGCTCGACCGAGCAGCACTGGAAGTAGAACTCCAGGGTCTCGATCAGGTCGGTGCCGTCCGGGAACGCGCCGTGCTCGCGCATGAAGTAGCCGAGCGCGAAGTTGCGGTCGGCGGTCTGCCGCTCCGACAGGTAGACGGCGTTGTTGAAGCCGACCGGGCTGCCGCCCGACAGCGCGCGCCAGGTGTCGGCGACGTAGTCGAAGCGGTCGGCGATGGCGAGCTCCGGCTTGATCAGCGCGCAGCTCATGATGGCACCGGAGTTGATCATCGGGTTGTGCGGAAGCCCGTCCCCGTTGACCGACAGCTCGTTGAAACCCCGCCCGCTCGGTTCCCGGCCGACGTGCCGGTGGACCAGGTCCGCGCCGTGCTCCTCCAGGGTGAGGGCGTAGTTGACCGGTTTGCAGACGGACTGCACGCAGAAACCCACACCGGCGTCGCCGATGCTGAACCGCTGCCCGTCCACCGTGCAGACGGCGACCGCGAACCGGTCCGGCGGCACCCGCTTCAGCTGCGGGATGTAGTCGGCCACCGATCCCCGCCGGTCGGACAGCAGATCCTGGTAGATCCCGGTGAGGTCGGCCACGAAGGACGGGAAGTCCGGGATGACGAGCTCACCGGTGACGGCGCGGGCGAGCAGCCCCTGGTTGCGCCGGCAGAGCCTGGTGAACCCGGCGAGGTCCAGGCCCTGACCGTCCGCGGGCGCCTCGCCGGGCACGTCCCCGACGTCCCTGAACCGAGGGTCGTCGAGGGTGATGCCCGCCTGCCGCAGGCGCTCGGTGATCTCGGTACGGGAGATCCGGCCCTGCGCGTCCTTCGTGAAGGAGTCGAAGAGCGCCCGGTGTTCCCCGGCGTCGTCCGGCCCGCTCGTCCCGGCCGCCGACCGGACGCGGTCGGCGGCCGGAGGGCCCCCACCCGCCGCTGCGACCTCTTTCCGCGGTTTCACCGCGGCGGCTCCTGATGTCGTTCCCATGCTGCTGCTCATTTCCCCTCGGACGGCCCGATGGCAGGGCCGATTCCATCAGGACGGAAGCCGGGAAGAAACCGGAAACGGGCCGCCGATCCTAATCTCCGGGTGAATCGGCCGGGGGATTCCGGCTCTCCCCGACAATTCTTTCGGTAGGTCGTCACCGCAGCGGGACGCCTCCGTCCGTCCGCCCGATCGGGCGGCAGCGCCTTGCGGCACAAGGGCACCTGAGGAGGCTTCCGCGTTACCGGCGGCACGGTGATCGGTTCCCCGAGAGGCCGCCGACAGTCGCCCGGGGAGGCCGATGTGTTTCGGTCCCGGGTACCGAAGACATACCGGCGGTGGACCGAGAGTTCGAGGCCCCGGTGGATTGTCGGCTTGCCGATCACAATCCTCTGCTGATGGGCTGGCGCAGCACGCCGGCGTCCGCAATCGGTTCCGCCGGGCCTGCGGAGAGAAAAGGACCAATTCCGTTGTCCGATCGAATTCCACGCCCGCACGAACGCGCACCCACCGCAGGGGCGCCGGATCCGGCCGACCCGGCGGGGGAGCCCGGCACCGGCCGGCCGAGCGTCGAGGAGCTGGTCGCCGCGTACGACCAGGAGCGCCCGATGCGCAGGCTCTCGCCGCCCGTTCTCGCGGCGGTGTCGGCGATCTGCGCGGCGCTGTCGGTCTTCGTGCTCCTGTCGGTCTTCCTCCCGCCGGCCAGGGGCACCCAGTACTACCTGACGGTCTTCCTGGCCGCCGCGCTGCCGCTGTGCTTCCTCACGCACCGCGCGGGGCTGCGGACGCCGGCGGCCAGGCTCCCCTGGCTCCGGACGGCCGCCCGCGGCGGCCGTCCGGAGCGGGACGACCCGGGGGTGTGCGACTGGTTGCTGGCCGCCGTCGCGGTGGCCGTCTGCCTCTACCCGTTGGCCGACTTCGACGGCTTCCTGGAGCGGCGTCAACTGCCCACCACCACCGACACGGTGGCCGGGTTCCTGCTGCTGCTCCTGGTCCTGGAAGCGTGCCGGCGGACCACCGGCTGGACGCTCCCGGCGTTCTGCGTGGCCTTCCTGCTCTACGCCTACTACGGGGGGCTGCTCCCGTACGAGTGGTCGCTGGCGCACGGCGGGTTCGACGTCGACGCGATCGTCGCCAACCTCTTCATGGGCACCGACGGGTTCTACGGCGTGCCCCTGAGCGTGGCGGCGACCTACATCGTGCTGTTCACGATCTACGGCTCCGTCCTCGAACTCTCCGGCGCGGGCAGGTTCTTCATCGACCTGTCGTTCGCCGCCTTCCGCGGCTCGCGGAGCGCCCCGGGGCGTACCGTGACGGTCGCGGGCTTCCTGCTCGGCACGGTCTCCGGCTCCGGCGCCGCGACCGCGGTGAGCCTCGGCTCGGTCGCCTGGCCGCTGCTGCGCCGGGCCGGCTACAGCAGGGAGCAGGGCGGCGGGATCCTCGCCGCCGCCGGGATCGGGGCGATCCTCTCCCCGCCGACCCTGGGCGCCGCGGCGTTCGTCATCGCCGAGTACCTGCGGGTCGGCTACCTCACGGTGCTGCTCTACGCCACCATCCCCACCGTCCTGTACTACCTGGGCATCCTGCTGGCGGTCGAGATCGACGCCCGCAGGTCCCTCACCCGGGCGGTCGACGTGGAGCGTGAGCCGGTGCTGCGGCTGCTGGCGAGGTTCGGCTACCACTTCCTCTCACTGTTCCTGATCATCGGCTTCATGGCCGCGGGCCTGCCGCCGTTCAAGGCCGTGGTCGGCGCCACCGTGCTGCAGTTCGCCCTGTCCTTCCTCGACCCGAGGCACCGGCTGACCCCGAGACGGCTCTACACGGCGCTCGCCGAGGGCTGCAGGTCGGTGCTGCCGGTGGTGGCGACCTGCGCGGCGGCCGGGATCGTCGTCGCGGTGGTGACCCAGACCGGGCTCGGCCTCAACCTCGCGGCGATCATCGTGGACGCCGCGGGCGTCCTCGGCGGCGACCCGACGGTGCGGCTCACCCTGACGGTGCTGCTCGCCGCCGTGGCGGTGTCGGTGCTGGGGCTGGCGGTGCCGGTGACGGCCTCGTTCATCATCTCCGCGGTGATCATCGCACCGGCGATGACCTCGCTCGGGGTGGCCACCCCCGAGGCGTACATGTTCATCTTCTACTACGCCGTGCTGTCCGAGGTGACGCCTCCCACGGCACTGGCCGCCGCCGCGGCCGCCGCCATCACGGGCGGCAGCCCGATCCGGACGATGACGCAGACCTGGAAGTACGCGCTGCCCGCCTTCCTGGTGCCGTTCTCCTTCGTCCTGACCGACAACGGAGCGCACCTGCTGGGGCAGGGCCCGCTCGTCGACATCGCCTGGACCACGGCCGTCTCCGCCGTCGCGGTGGCCGCGCTGGCCGCGGCGACCGGCGGTCGGCTGCTCGGGCCGGCCTCCGTGACCGAACGCGGGCTCTGCGCGGGCGCCGCCCTCCTCCTGCTCTACCTGGAGCCGGTCTCGATCACCGCCGGTGCGCTGCTGCTCGCCGCCGCCGTCGGAGGTCACCTGCTGCGCCGCCGCTCGACGGCGGGCGCCGCCGACGGCCCGCGCGACCCGTCGTCCCTCCCGAAAGGAAACACCTCCTCATGAAGTACGTCCGTCACCGTGCCCTTCGCTTCGCCGCCGCCTGCGTGGTGGTCCTGACCGTGGCGGCCTGCGGCGGCAGACAGTCCGGTGCGGCGGCCCGCGGGGGTGATTCGGCCGGTGGTGGCCGGCTGACCGTCGCGACCGGCAACACCACCGGCGTCTACTACCAACTGGGCGGCAGCCTGGCTCAGTTGATCTCGGACGACATCAAGGGCTACCGGGCGACCGCGACGGCCACGGGGGCGTCCGTGCAGAACGTCCAGGGTCTCGTGTCGGGCAGCTACGACGTGGCCTTCGCCCTGATGGACACCGCCGGCGACGCGGTGAACGGCTCCGGCTCCTTCTCGCAGCGGCAGCCCGTGGAGGCGCTCGCCCGGCTCTACCCGAACTACACCCAGGTGCTGGTCCGCACCGACTCCGGCATCGCCTCCGTGGCGGACCTGCGGGGCCGGCGGGTCTCCACCGGCTCGCCCGGATCCGGCACGGAGGTGATCGCCCGTCGGATCCTTCAGGCGGCCGGACTCGATGCCGACAAGGACGTGAAGGCGCAGCGCCTCGGACTGCCGGAGACGGTCGACGCGATGAAGGACGGCACCGTGGACGCCCTCTTCTGGTCCGGCGGTCTGCCCACCGGCGGGATCACCGACCTGACCACCACGCTGGGGGACAAGGTCCGCTTCCTCGACGTCTCCCCGCAGCTGGGGGTGTTGCAGAAGCAGTACGGCGAGGTCTACCGACCCGGCACCGTGCCGGCCTCGGTCTACCGGCAGCCGGCCGACGTCCCGACCGTGGCGGTGCCCAACCTGCTGCTGGTGAAGAAGGGCTTCGACCCCGAACTGGCCGGGAGGATCGTCGACCTGGTCCTCGACCACCGGGCCGAGCTGGAGCGGGCGAACGCCGCGGCCAGGGAGATCGGCACCGACACGGCAGCGGAGACCGGACCGGTCCCGCTGAACCCCGGTGCGAGGCAGGCACTTGCGGCCCGCGCCGGCCGGTAGGGCCGGTCCCACCGGCGCCGCCGGGCACCCGGGCGACCGGCCGGCGCCCACCACCACCCCGACCCCGCACCGGACGATCCGGGCGGGCCTGTCCCTGAGGAGATTTCGACAGTGAACGGCGCAGATACCGCCTTCGTTCTGATCAGTGCCGCACTGGTCATGCTGATGACGCCGGGCCTGGCGTTCTTCTACGGCGGCATGGTGCGGGTGAAGAGCGCGCTGAGCATGCTGATGATGTCCTTCGTCTCGCTCGGTGTCGTCAGCGTGCTGTGGGTGCTCTACGGGTACTCGCTCACCTTCGGCGACGACCTCGGCGGCGGGCTGCTGGGCGACCTCGGCCATGTGGGCCTCCGGGGCTTCGGGCCGCAGAGCCTGCTGGCCGACGGCGGGATTCCGGTCTTCGCGTTCGCCCTCTTCCAGCTGATGTTCGCGGTCATCACGCCCGCGCTGATGAGCGGTGCGCTGGCCGACCGCGCGAAGTTCAGCGCCTGGGTGCTGTTCGTCGCGCTCTGGGTCACCTTCGTCTACTTCCCGGTCGCGCACTGGGTGTGGCAGGCGGACGGATGGCTGTTCAGGCTTGACGTGATCGACTTCGCGGGCGGTACGGCCGTCCACATCAACGCGGGCGTCGGCGCGCTCGCCGCGGTCCTGGTGGTCGGCAGGCGGATCGGCTTCACCAAGGAGCCGATGCGGCCGCACAGCCTGCCGCTGGTGATGCTGGGCGCCGGACTGCTCTGGTTCGGCTGGTTCGGGTTCAATGCCGGATCCGCCCTCGCCGCGAACGGAACGGCCGCGAACATGGCGATGAACACGCAGGTGGCGACGGGCGCCGCGATGATCGGCTGGCTGGCGTACGAGCGGCTCAGGCAGGGCGCGTTCACCACGATGGGCGCCGCCTCCGGCGCGGTGTCCGGCCTGGTCGCCATCACCCCGGCGGGGGCCCACGTCAACGCGTTCGGGGCGATCCTCATCGGCCTCGTCGCCGGCGTCCTGTGCTCGACGGCGGTCGGCCTCAAGTTCAGGCTGGGCTACGACGACTCGCTGGACGTCGTCGGCGTCCACCTGGTCGGCGGCGTCGTCGGCACCCTGCTGGTCGGCGTGCTGGCCACCGGCGGCCGTGCCGGCCTCGGCCAGCTGGGCCGGCAGGCGGTCGGCGCCTTCTCGGTGATGGCCTTCTCGTTCGTCGTCTCCTGGATCCTCGCCAAGGTCGTCGACCTGACCGTGGGCTTCCGGGCGAGCGAGGACGACGAGACCTCCGGGGTCGACCAGGCCTTCCACGCCGAGACCGCCTACGACTTCGGCGAGCTGGCCGGCTCGCCGACCCTGTGGCACACCGGACCCGTCACCGGCCCGGGCGGCATCGCGCCGGTCGTCCCGAAGTACCAGGAGGGCGGAAAGACGAGGCTGTGAGGCCGAAGGCCCGCAGGCCGCCTCCCCGGACCCTCGACGGGTCCGGGGAGGCGGCGTGTTCAGGGGTGCAGGACCCGGGACGCCGTGGCCGCGTTGTCGGCGGCGGCCTGGGCGCGGACCGCGCCGGTCACGCAGACGTCGTCACCGGGCCAGGCCTCGCGCCAGACGTAGCCGTTGACGCAGGTGTGCGGGCCATAGGGGCCGTTCACCCAGCGGCTGGTCCGGGCGGCGTTGTCGGCAGCGGTCTGCAACCGGGTCGCGCCGGTCACGCAGGCGTAGTCGC
Organism: Kitasatospora sp. NPDC088346; assembly: GCF_044740765.1. NCBI lineage: Bacteria > Bacillati > Actinomycetota > Actinomycetes > Kitasatosporales > Streptomycetaceae > Kitasatospora > Kitasatospora sp. NPDC088346. The sequence continues at coordinate 292,087 of NZ_JBIURH010000002.1, read as the reverse complement.
GGACGTCGCCCTCGCGCCAGACGTAGCCGCCGACGCAGGTGTTGGGCCCGTAGACCGGGGTCGAGGAGGCGGTGTAGACGGTGACCGAGGCGGTGGCACCGCTGATGGTGGCGGAGATCGAGACGCCGTTGGCGTTCAGCGCGGAGAGCGGCAGCCGGGCGCCGCCGTCCAGGGTGCGCTGGAGGTACGGCGTGCCGTTGACGATCTCGTGGATCAGCACCAGGTCGGCGGGGATGCCGGCCGAGTAGCCGAGCTTCCGGGTGAACTCCACGGTGTAGTAGTGGAACGGGTCCGTTCCGATCGGCACCCGCAGGAGTTGCGGGCTGCTCGCGTCCGGGCTCTGGAAGGAGGTCAGGGTGCGCGTGCTCCAGCCCGACCCGGCGGTGGCGACCCGGGTGCGGTCGGTCCAGCCGAGCCGGTCCAGCTGGTAGCCGACCAGCCCGACCGGCAGCGTGCTGCCGTACGTGCCGTTCCAGCCGCTCCCGTACACGTTGGCGGCGCTCATCTCGTCCCACGGGTCGTCGTACTCGCCGGGCTGGGACCACGGCGCGTTCCGGTAGCCCGTGTCGTTGGAGAAGGAGTGACCGAGGCCGTAGCCGTGCAGCAGCTCGTGGGCGACCGAGACCGAGCCCAGCCCGGTGCCGTCCAGGTAGACGGCGCCGGGGCTGCCCCACCAGTCGATCGAGACGTTGGTGACGACCACCGTGCGGTGGCCGGCCGGAACGGTGTACCCGCCGGCCTTGGCCGCATCGACGCAGTCCTGGAAGCGTTGCCAGCGGCTGCGGGCCTGCTGCTCCGCCAGCGTGAACGGCATCGTGTACCGGGCGCTCGCCAGGGGCGCGGGCCCGAGAGCCCGAATCTGGCCGGTTTCCATGCGCGGGGCGGTGGCGGTGCAGCGCGGCCCCGGACCCTCGCCGTGGGTCCGGGGCCGCGCCCTCGCCGGCCGGTGGGGCCGGTCGAGGATCCGGTGCCGTGCCGTCCCGGGCGTGGCACCGGAGTCGGTGGGGGATCAGACCCGGGAGGCGAGCTCCTTGGCGGCGCGGGCGCAGGCCAGCGCGATCCGGTCCTCGTTGACGGTGGTCAGGGTGCCCTGCTCGACCACGGCGTTGCCGTTGACGAACAGCGCGGTCAGCGGCGGCAGGGCGCCCATCGTGAGGGCGGCGACCGGGTCGGCGATGGACGAGTGCATGATGCCGTCGACCTTCCACAGCGCCAGGTCGGCGAGCTTGCCGGCCTCGATGGAGCCGATCTCGGCCTGGCGGCCGAGCACGCGGGCGCCGCCCATGGTGCCCAGGCGCAGCGCGCCGCGCGCGGTGAGTGCGTCGGGGCGGCCGTGCAGCCGGTTGATCAGCAGCGCGTTGCGCAGCTCGGTGCCGAGCTCGCCGGACTCGTTGGAGGCGGTGCCGTCCACGCCGAGCCCGACGGGCACGCCGGCCCTGAGCATGTCGGGGACGCGGGCGATGCCGGCCGCGAGACGGGCGTTGGAGGACGGGCAGTGCGCCACACCGGTGCCGGTCTCGGCGAACTTGGCGATGTCGGAGTCGTTCATGTGGACGCAGTGCGCCATCCAGACGTCCTCGCCGAGCCAGCCGACCGACTCGAAGTAGTCGGTCGGGCCCATGCCGAAGAGCTCCTTGCAGAACTCCTCCTCCTCGGCCGTCTCGGAGCCGTGGGTGTGCAGGCGCACGCCCTTGCGGCGGGCCAGCTCGGCGGCCTCGCGCATCAGGTCGGTGGTGACCGAGAAGGGGGAGCAGGGCGCGATCGCCACGTGCAGCATCGAGCCGAAGGACGAGTCGTGGTACGTGTCCACGGCGGCCTCGGAGGCGATCAGGATGTCCTCGGTCCGCTCCACGGCGAAGTCCGGCGGCAGCCCGCCGTCGCTCTTGCCGCGGGACATCGAGCCGCGCAGCGCGGTGAAGCGCAGGCCCAGCTCCTGGACGGCCTCGATGGAGGCGCCGAGGATGTCGCCGCCGTCCTTCGGGAAGACGTAGTGGTGGTCGCTGGCGGTCGTACAGCCGGACTTGAGCAGAGCGGCCGCCGAGCCCTGGGAGGCGGCGTGCACCAGGCGGTCGTCGATCCGGGCCCAGGTCGGGTAGAGCGCGACCAGCCAGTCGAACAGGATGGTGTCCTGGGCCAGGCCGCGGGTGATCCACTGGTAGAAGTGGTGGTGGGTGTTGACCAGGCCGGGGGTGATCAGGTGGCCCTCGCCGTTGATCCGGCGCACCACGTTGTCCAGCCACTGCGGCGCGGGGCCGTCGCCGACCGACTCGATCAGGTTGCCGAGGATGACCACGTGGCCGCGGGCGTACTCGGTGTCGTTCGCGTCGACGGTGGCGACGGCGACGTTCTCGATCACGATCCGCTGGTCGGCGGGCGGGGGCTGGACTGCCATGGTGTGACTCCTATGGGGGCGAGGTGGGGGGCGCGCGGGCGAGCGGTGCGCGCCCCCCACCGATCAGGACGGTGTCGCCGTTGACACCGCCGCGCCGGGCGGCTCGGCGGTCGGGGACCGGCGGGCATCGCCGACGTGGTGGAAGAGCAGGTTGAGCAGGACGGCCATCACGCAGCCGGCCGAGATTCCGGAGTGCATCAGGGTCCGGACGGCCTCCGGGAAGGCGTCGTAGAAGGTGGGCACGGCGATCGGGATGATGCCTACCCCGAGCGAGACCGACACCAGGACGGTGTTGGCGCCGGACTCCATGCCCGCCTCGGCGAGGGTGCGGATGCCGCTCGCCGCGACGGTGCCGAAGAGCACGATCCCGGCGCCGCCGAGGACGGGCTGCGGCACCAGCGAGACCAGCGACCCGAGGACCGGGAACAGGCCCAGCAGGATCAGGATCCCGCCGCCGGCCGCGACCACGAAGCGGCTGCGGATGTTGGTCAGCGCCACCAGCCCGATGTTCTGGGCGAAGGCACTGGCCGCGAAGCCGTTGAAGACCGGGCTCACGGCGGTGGCCAGACCGTCGGCGCGCAGGCCGGCGGCCAGGGTCCGTTCGTCGGCCTCGCGGTCGACGATCTTCCCGAGGGCCAGCATGTCGGCGGTGGACTCGGTCATCGAGACCACCATGACGATGCACATCGAGGCGATCGCCGCGGCGTCGAGGACCGGCGCCCCGAAGTGGAACGGCGACGGGAGCGCGAACACCTTCGCGTCCCCGACCGGCCCGAAGTCGGCCAGGCCGAGCGGGAAGGCCAGGGCGGTGCCCAGCGCCAGCCCGATCAGCAGCGCGAGCTGCTGCCAGAAGCCGCGGAGCAGCCTGGTGCAGAGCACGACCGCCGCCAGGGTGAGGGCGGCCAGGCCGATCGCCCGCACCGACCCGTAGCCGGGTGCGCCGGGCGCTCCGCCGCGGGCCCAGTTGACCGCCACCGGAAGCAGCGAGACCCCGATGAGGGTGATCACGGTGCCCTGCACGACCGGTGGGAAGAACCTGATCAGCTTGCAGAAGTACGGCGCCGCGAGGAAGCACAGGAGCCCCGCGACGATCACCGCGCCGAAGATCACCGGTAGGGCGTCCTGCGGGCCTTCCTCCTTGGCGACGGCGAGCATCGGGGCGACGCCGGCGAACGAGACGCCGTTCACGAACGGCAGCCGGGCGCCGATCCGCCAGATGCCCAGGGTCTGGAGCAGGGTGGCCAGGCCCGCGGTGAACAGACTGGCCGAGATGAGCAGGGCGAGCTCGGCGGGGGACAGGCCCACGCCGGCGCCGACGATGAGCGGGGGCGCGACGACGCCCGCGTACATCGCGGCGACGTGCTGCAGACCGGTGCTGAACAGCTTCACCGGGGGCAGCAGCTCGTCCACGGGGTGGACGGCCTTCGGGCCGGACGGGGTGCCGGGGAGGCCGGACGTGCCGTCCGGGCGCGAAGGTCTGTCAGGGGTGGAACCGCCGTCTGCGGTGCTGGTCGAGCGCAGTGCCATGTCGAGCCCCTCTTGTGCCCGTGGCTCCCGACGCGCCCGTGGCGCTGGAGTGGACCGGCGGAACTCGCCTCGGCCGAGGGCGGGACGGCGGTGCAAGGGTCCCTCGGCCGGTCCCTCCAGCTCCCCGGGGCGGCCGCCGTGAGGCGGGCACGATCTCCGGTGGGTGGGGGTGGAGAAAGCGGTCGTGCAGGTGGTACTGGCGTTACGGGCGGTGCATGCCGTCCGGGACCGTCCGGCCCGCGGGGGCCGGAGGGTGCTGCGGCGACGGACGGCGGTCACGGGGGCGCCTCAGGCGACCGGGATGACCGGGACGACGCCCTCGCGGTGCACGGTGCCCTCGATCAGGCCGTACATCCGGTCGGCGGCGTAGTAGACCTCGTTCTCGTTCTTGAGGCCGAACGGCGCCAGGTCGACCAGGAAGTGGTGCTTGTTCGGCAGCTCCAGGCGGACCTCGTCCACCTCGGCGCGGTTGTTGAGGACCCGGGTGCCCATCGCGTGCAGGGTCTGCTGCAGCGAGTAGGAGTAGGTCTCGGCGAAGGCCTCCAGCATGTGGCGCCGCACGTGGGTGTAGGAGCGGTTCCAGTTGGGCTGGGCCTCGCCGTCGCGACCGCTGTAGGCGTACTTCCAGCGGGCGGTGACCTGGGTGGCCAGGATGCGGTCGTACGCCTCCTGGAGGGTGGTGTACTTGTCCTTGATGTAGCCCCAGAACTCCGAGTTGGTGGAGTTCATGACGGTCAGTTCCTTGAGCCCGGAGATCACCTGGACGCTCTCGCCGTCGTAGACGACCTCGCAGGTGCGGACCTCACCGCCGTTGCGGACGAACGAGTGGCCGACCTCCTCGGAACCGATGAAGCGCGCCGAGCTGTCCGGCGTCCTGATCCGGTCCCAGGTGTACTCCTCGATCCGGATCCGGGCCCGGTGCACCGGCGGGGTGTTGTCGACGAAGTGCCGCGCCAGCGTGATGCCGAAGGCCTCGGCCGACTCGATCCCGTGCTCCTTCGCGAAGGCGTACACGGTGTTCTTGGTGGTGTCGGTGGGCAGGCAGTTGGCGTTGGAGCCGGTGAGGTGGACGTCGTCGAACTCGCCGGAGAGGGCGACCGAGACGTTCAGGTCCTTGATCTCGTGACGGGTCGAGTCACGGTAGACCCGGACGATGCGGTTCTCCGCCTTGCCGTACTGGTTCTGTCCGAGCACGTGGGCCATGGCTGGCTCCTAAGCTTGAAGCGGTCTAGCTTCCGCGGTAGACCGAGTATCCGAACGGGCTGAGCAGCAGCGGCACGTGGTAGTGGTGCTGCGCGGGCGCGACCGTGAAGACGATCGAGACCTCGGGGAAGAACGGCGCCTGGTCGGCGGTGGCGGCGTAGTACGCGGCCGTGTCGAACAGGAGCCGGACGACCGAGCCCGCCTCCACGGCCGGCAGGTCCCTGGCCCGGCCGTCGGAGTCCGTGGCGGAGGTGCCGAGCACCTTCCAGCCACCCTCGGTGTGCAGTGCGAGCTCGACCGGGACACCTTCGGCCGGGCGGCCGAGGCTGGTGTCGAGTACATGCGTGGAGATGCCAGTCATGGGTTGAATGACCTTACTGATGGCAGGAGTTGACTCGCCGTCGACGGGCTCAGGACTCGTCGAGCAGACGGTTGATGCGAATGTCGTTGATCTTGCGCAGCTCGCCGCGGACGATCTCCGCCTCGGTGGCGGCGTCGTTCGGGAACCGCTCACGGAGGGAGGCGAGCATGGTGGCCGCGGTGCGGCCGGTCGCGCAGATCAGGAACACGTGGCCGAACTTCGCCTCGTAGGCGGCGTTCGCCTCGTGCAGGTCGTCGAGGAGCGCGGAGTCCACTCCCCGGATGCCGGCCTGCTCGCGCTCGGAGGTGGCGTCGCCCGTCCGGGGCTTGCCGATCCGGGCGTGGCCGGCCATCGCGTCGGCCAGGTCGGCGGGGGTGAGCGCGGCCATGGCCGCCGCGTTGGCGGCCAGCAGCGCGTCCCGGTCGGACCACGGCCGGGTGGCCGCGACCGAGGCGGCCCAGCCGGGGCTGGAGCAGATCTCCAGCAGCGTCTCACGCAGTTCGGCGGCCGGGGCCGCCGACAGTGTCCCGAGCGCCGCGGGGGACGGATGGGGGTGATTGGTCACGGGTGGACCTCCTGAAGAGTGGTGCCACCCGCACAAGCTAGATCCACCACCCCGGCCCGTCAACACTTTGTTGAACGGTTGGTGGTTACGTTTCGAGCCGGGGCCCGATACCGCCGCACGTCGTGTGCGATTCGCCAAGTGTGCCCGGCGCGGCGGCGGGACAGACTGGGGCGAAACCGGCCGGGGCCCGCTCCTACCTGCCGTCCTGGCGGTTCAGGTAGTTGTACACCGTGAACCGGCTGACGCCCAGCGCCGAGGCCACCGTCTCGACGCCGTGTCGCACGGTGAACGCACCGCGCTCCTCCAGCAGGGCGACCACGCGCTGCTTGTCGGCGCGGTCGAGCTCGGCCAGCGGGCGGCCGTCGAACTGGCGGGCCATCTCGGCCAGCAGCCGGTCCAGTGCGCTGCTGAGGTGCGGCAGCCGGACGGCCAGCGCCGGCGCGCCGTCCCACTCCAGCAGGACGTCGTCGGGCCGCGCCTCGCGGACCTCGACGGCGGTCGCGCCGACCGCGTCGAGCAGCGGCTTTATCGCCGCGGTGAGCGGGTGTTCCAGGGAGTTGCTCACTGCGTACCCACTCCTTCCGGGGTCTGGTTGTCGTCGAGCACGCTGACCTGGACGGAGATCCGGGTCGCCCCGGCGTCCAGGGTCTCGCGGAGCAGCCGGGTCACGGCCGCCAGGGTCTGCTCGGCGTCGCCCTCGGCGCTGGTGCCGAAGGGGCCCACCGAGACGGCGAGGCCGGCTTCGTCCACGACCCGGCGAGCCGCCTTGGCGTGGTCCGGGAAGCTGTCCAGCTCGAACGGTTCTGTCGTGAACTCCACCATCAATCGCACCCGCTCACTGTAGCGAGCGGGTCCGTGGATGACAGGGGCTGGTCGATCGGACGACCGGGCGGGCGTGCGGCGGCCGGGTTCCGGATGCTTCAACAAATTGTTGCGGCAGCCTTGACACTCCGCGGACCGCGGGACAAGCTTCCACCAAGCAGAATCGCTCTTCCGGATCGTGGAAGTTGCGGAAGATGGAAGAGAGAGATGAGAGGTGAACGACGTGACTGCCGCCGCGAAGCACAGCTACACGGTCAACCTGTCGATCCTGTTCAGCGAGCTCCCGCTCCTGGAGCGCCCCGCCGCCGCGGCCGCCGCCGGCTTCACCGCCGCCGAGCTGTGGTGGCCCTTCGGTACCGAGCACACCCCGGCCGCCGCCGAGCTGGACGCCCTCCGCAAGGCCTTCGGTGACGCGGGGGTCCGGCTCACCGGCCTCAACTTCCTCGACGACCTCGCCAAGGGCGCCCGCGGCACCGTCTCGGTGCCCGCCGAGAAGGAGCGCTTCCGGGCGAACGTCCCGGTGGCGGCCGCCCTCGCCGAGTCGCTCGGCGCCACGGCGCTCAACGCGCTCTACGGCAACCGCGTCGAGGGGGTCACCGCCGCCGAGCAGGACGACCTGGCGCTGGAGAACCTCGTGCTCGCCGCCCGCGCGGCCGACTCGATCGGGGCGGTCCTGCTGATCGAGGCCCTCAACCGGCCCGAGTCCCCTGACTACCCGCTGGTCTCGGCGGCCGCCGCCGTCGAGGTGGTGGACCGGGTCAACGCGGCCACCGGACTCGGCAACGCCAGATTCCTCTGCGACCTCTACCACCTGGCGCGGAACGGCGAGGACCTGGCCGCCGTCATCGACACCCACGCCGACCGCTTCGGCCACGTGCAGATCGCCGACACCCCGGGCCGCAACGAGCCCGGCACCGGCGACCTCGACTTCGAGGACCTCTTCGCCCGGCTCACCGCCGCCGGCTACACCGGCCGGATCGGGCTGGAGTACCGCCCGGCGAACGGCGTCAGTGCCGACGGCTTCGGGTGGCTCCCGCGCGAGCTGCGCGCCGCCAGCTGAGTCCACACCCCCAGCCGGGACCACCCCGGCCCACCACGTACGAAGGAACGCGACGCGATGAGCGCCTCCCGCACGATCGCTTTTATCGGCCTCGGCATCATGGGCAGCCCGATGGCCGCCAACCTGGTCAAGGCCGGCCACCGGGTGACCGGCTTCAACCTCACCCAGCCGCCGATCGACGCCCTGGTGGCGGCCGGTGGCCGGGGGGCCACCAGCATCGCCGAGGCGGTCGAGGGCGCCGAGGTGGTCATCACCATGGTCCCCGCCGACCCGCAGGTCGAGGAGGTCATCCTGGGCGAGGGCGGTGTGCTGGAGAGCGTGCCGGCCGGCACCCTGGTGATCGACATGTCCTCGATCACCCCGCAGACCTCGATCAAGGTCGAGGCGGCCGCCGCCGCCAAGGGCGTGCGCACGCTGGACGCCCCGGTCTCCGGCGGCGAGGCCGGCGCGGTCGAGGCGGTCCTGTCGATCATGGTCGGTGGCGACGCGGCCGACTTCGCCGAGGCGAAGCCGCTCTTCGATGCGCTCGGCACCACGGTCGTCCACGTCGGTCCGGCCGGCGCCGGCCAGACCGTCAAGGCCGCCAACCAGCTGATCGTGGCCGTCAACATCCAGGTCCTGGCCGAGGCCGTGGTCTTCCTGGAGAACGCCGGCGTCGACCTGCCGGCCGCGCTGGAGGTGCTCGGCGGCGGGCTGGCCGGTTCGACCGTGCTGAACCGCAAGAAGGCCAACATGATCGACCGCCAGTTCGCCCCGGGCTTCCGGATCGACCTGCACCACAAGGACATGGGCATCGTCACCGACGCCGCCCGGGCCGTCGGCGCGGCACTGCCGGTCGGCGCCGTGGTGGCCCAGCTGGTGGCCTCGGCCCGCGCCAACGGCGACGGCTCGCTCGACCACTCGGCCCTGCTCCGGGGCGTCGAGCGCCTCTCCGGCCGCGGGGCGGAGTAAGACCCCTCGCCGGGGGACGTGCCCTGACAACCGTCCCCCGGCGAGCATCCAGACTCCTCCTGGTGGCGTGTACCTGTCCGGTCGTGCCCGCGCCACCAGGAGGCCGGGCCGGCGGCACGCGCACTCCCTCCCGGGGGCACTTCGGTCGTGCCTGCGCGTCGCCGCCCGGCCCCCTCCCTCGCCGAGGGGAGCCCCATTCGTACGTCGGAAGCGGGACGAGTGGGGAACGGCGGGGAGGGGGTCGCACCCCGTGGGTACCGGAATCCGGGTAAGCACATGCTGTGGTTGCCCCACGTCGCACCCGTTCGCAGCTCGTCAGCCCGACCCGGAAAAGAGGCCCACGCCATGCCCGCCACCCCCGCTCAGGGCCATGTCGTCGTCGCCCCCGACAAGTTCAAGGGCACGCTGGAGGGCGCCGAGGTCGCGGCCCGGATCGCCGCCGGCATCCGTCGCACCCGGCCCGGCGTCGAGGTCCGGGAGCTCCCGGTCGCCGACGGCGGCGAGGGCACCCTGGCCGCCGCGCTGGCGGCCGGATTCACCCGGGTCCCGGTGAAGGTGGCCGGTCCGACCGGCCTGCCGGTGGACGCCGCGATCGCCGTCAGGGGCGACACCGCCGTGGTCGAGCTGGCCCAGTCCTCGGGCCTGGCCCGGCTCCCCGGCGGCCGGACCGCCCCGCTCGCGGCCGGTTCCTACGGGGTCGGCCAGCTGATCGCCCGGGCCGTGGGCCTCGGGGTCGAGCGCGTCGTGCTCGGGCTGGGCGGCAGCGCCTGCACCGACGGCGGCGCCGGCATGGTCCAAGCGCTCGGCATCGGGCTGAGGGACGCCGACGGCGCCGAACTGCCGCCCGGCGGGGCCGCCCTGCGCAGGCTGGCCCGGATCGACCTCGGGTCGCTCGCCGACGGCCTGGCCGGGGTGGAGGTCGTGGTCGCCTGCGACGTCGACAACCCGCTGCTCGGGGCCCGCGGCGCGACCGCCGTGTACGGCCCGCAGAAGGGGGCCGACGGCGACGACCTGGTGGTCCTGGAGGAGGGGCTGACCCGCTGGGCGGACGCCGTCCGCACGGTGACCGGTCGGGACCTGCGGGACGCACCCGGTGCCGGCGCGGCGGGCGGGGTCGGCTTCGCCGCCCTGGCCCTGCTCGGCGCCACCATGCGACCCGGCATCGAGCTCCTGCTCGAACTGTTGGGTTTCGACGAGGCTGTGCGTGGGGCGCGCCTCGTCGTGACCGGCGAGGGCTGCCTGGACGCACAGACGCTCCACGGCAAGGCCCCCGCCGGCGTTGCCGCGGCGGCCACCCGGGCGGGGGTTCGGGTGGCTGCCGTGGCAGGGCGGCTCGAACTGTCGGAGGACCAGTGGCGGGCGGCGGGTTTCACCGCCGCGGTCGCCCTCACCGACCTGGCCGAGCAGCCCGGCGACAGCATGACCAGGGCGGCCGAGCTGGCGGAGGTCGCGGGGGAGCGGCTGGCGGCCGATCTGCTGGCCGACTGACCCCGTTCGACCACTCGTAGGTTCCTACATTGACGTTTTGTTGAAGGCGGGCCTAGGCTCCGAGCACTCGGGGTGAAAGTCTGATGGTCAGACCTCAACTTCCCTCGGTGGCACGGCCAGCCCGTCATCAGCGGCCCCACCAGACGCACCCGGCCCGGAGGTCCAGATGTCCCTCAGCGAGACGCCCAGCACGGCGGTGATCCGCTCCCGCCGCGTGGTCCTGCCGGACGGCGAGCGTCCCGCCGACGTCCTGGTCCGGCACGGCCGGATCGAGCAGATCGCGGAGCACGGCTCCCTGCTCGCCGGCGACCGGCACCTGACCGACCTCGGCGAGCTCGCCCTGCTGCCCGGCCTGGTGGACACCCACGTCCACGTCAACGAGCCCGGCCGCACCGAGTGGGAGGGCTTCGCCACCGCCACCCGGGCCGCCGCCGCCGGCGGCGTCACCACCGTCATCGACATGCCGCTCAACTCCGTCCCGCCCACCACCACCGTGGACGGCCTGATCGCCAAGCGGAAGACCGCCGAGGGCCAGGCCTGGGTCGACCTCGGCTTCTGGGGCGGCGCGATCCCCGGCAACACCGGCGACCTCGAACCGCTGCACGACGCCGGCGTCTTCGGTTTCAAGAGCTTCCTGGCACCCTCCGGCGTGGACGAGTTCCCGCACGTCGAGCAGGCGGACCTGGAGGCGGCGCTCACCGAGCAGGCCCGGATCGGCGCACTGGCGATCATCCACGCCGAGGACCCGGCCGTCCTGGCCGCCGCCCCGCAGCAGCCCGGCGTGCACTACCGCGACTTCCTCGCCTCCCGCCCCGACGACGCCGAGTCCACCGCCGTGGCCCGGCTGCTGGACACCGCCCGCCGGACCGGCGCCCGGGTGCACATCCTGCACGTGTCCTCCGCCGCCGTGCTGCCGCTGCTGCGGCAGGCCCGGGCGGACGGCGTCCGGGTGACCGCCGAGACCTGCCCGCACTACCTCACCCTGTCGGCCGAGGAGGTGCCGGACGGCGACACCGCCTTCAAGTGCTGCCCGCCGATCCGGGACGAGTCCAACCGCGACCTGCTCTGGGCGGCCCTGGCGGCCGGTGAGTTCGTCGCGGTGGTCTCCGACCACTCGCCGTCCACCCCCGACCTCAAGCTGCTCCGGCGCGACGGCGGCAGCGGCGACTTCGCCGCCGCCTGGGGCGGCATCGCCTCCCTCCAGCTCGGCCTGCCGGCGATCTGGACCGAGGCCCGCCGCCGCGGCCACACCCTGTCCGACGTGGTGCGCTGGATGGCGAGCGGCCCCGCCTCGCTGGTCGGCCTGACCGGCACCAAGGGCGCCATCGCCGTCGGTCACGACGCCGACCTGGTCGCCTTCGACCCCGACGGCAGGTTCGCGGTCCGCGCGGAGGAGCTCCACCACCGCAACCCCGTCACCCCGTACGCCGGCCGCACCCTCACCGGCGCCGTCCGCACCACCTGGCTGCGCGGCCGGGTCGTGGACACCGCCGCCGAGCCGTTCGGCCGCCAGATCACCCGCCGATAGAAGGAGACCTCCGTTGAGCACCAGTCAGACCCCGAGCGCTCCCTTCACCGAGCTGGTCGACCTGGCCTCCCGGCTGCTCGGCGCCGGCGTCGTGGCCACCAACGAGGACACCTTCGCGGACGCGGAGAACCTGCTGGTCGCCGAGCCGGCCGAGTTCCGTCCGCACACCTTCGGCCACAAGGGCCAGATCATGGACGGCTGGGAGAGCAAGCGCCGCCGCGGCGTCAGCGCCGAGCAACCGCACCCCACCGACGAGGACCACGACTGGGCGGTCGTCCGGCTCGGCGCGGCCGGGGTGATCCGCGGCGTGATCGTGGACACCGCCCACTTCACCGGCAACTACCCGGAGACCGGCTCGGTGCAGGGCGCCTCCGTCCCCGGGCAGCCCTCGCCGGAGGAGGTGCTGGCCGCCGAGTGGGTCGACCTGGTGCCGCGCACCGCGCTGCGCGGCGACACCGCCCACGCGTTCGAGGTGCGGGACGAGACCCGCTACACCCACGTCCGGCTCAACATCTGGCCGGACGGCGGCGTCGCCCGCCTGCGGGTGCACGGCGAGGTGCGGCCCGACCCGCGCGACCTGGACGGCCTCACCTTCGACCTGGCGGCCCAGGAGTTCGGCGGCGTGGCCGAGGCCGCCTCGGACCGCTACTTCTCCTCCCCGCACAACCTGAACGCTCCCGGCCGCGCCTCCGTCATGGGCGAGGGCTGGGAGACCCGGCGTCGGCGCGACAAGGCCAACGACTGGGTGCAGATCGCCCTGGCCGGGGGCGGCGAGGTCCTGGCCGCCGAGGTGGACACCACCCATTTCGTCGCCAACGCCCCCGGCTGGGCCGACCTGGTGGGCTACGACGCCTCCCGGGGCGGCGACCCCTCCACCGACCCGTCCGGCTGGTTCGAGATCCTCCCCAGGACCCGCCTGCAGCCCGACACCCGGCACCGCTTCCGGCTCCCCGCGGGCCGGCCGGTGACCCACGTACGGATCAACGTGTACCCCGACGGCGGCCTGGCCCGTCTGCGGCTGACCGGCAGGCTCACCGACGACGGCCGTGCCGCCCTGGCGCTGCGCTGGTTCGACGCGCTGCCGGCCGCCGAGGCCGTCGCCGCCCTCACCGGGGCCGGTCTGAACGCGGCCGAGGCCGCCGCGCTCACCGCCTCCCGTCCGCTCGCGGACGCCGCCGCGACCACCGCCGCGGTCGCCGCCCTGCAGCCGACCGACGGCCCCGACGGCGAGCAGACCTCCCGCCGCCGCTCGGCCGTCTGGCGCCTGCTCGGCGTCTGACGCCGCTCCACCTCACCCCGCACCGCCGTAACTGAAGGACCCTCATGTCGAAGATCTTGACCACCGAGTCCGGCGCCCCGGTCGCCGACAACCAGAACTCCGCCTCGGCCGGCGAGTACGGCCCGCTGCTGATCCAGGACCAGCAGCTGCTGGAGAAGCTGGCCCGCTTCAACCGCGAGCGCATCCCGGAGCGCGTGGTGCACGCCCGCGGCTCCGGCGCCTACGGCTACTTCGAGGTGACCGACGAGGTCGCGCAGTACACCCGGGCGGACTTCCTCGCGGAGGTCGGCCGGCGCACCGAGGTCTTCCTGCGGTTCTCGACCGTGGCCGGCAACCTGGGTGCCAGCGACGCGGTGCGCGACCCGCGCGGCTTCGCGCTGAAGTTCTACACCGGCGAGGGCAACTACGACCTGGTCGGCAACAACACCCCGGTGTTCTTCATCAAGGACCCGATCAAGTTCCCCGACTTCATCCACTCGCAGAAGCGAGACCCCTTCACCGGCGTGCAGGAGGCCGACAACGTCTGGGACTTCTAAACCCACTCGCCGGCCTCCACCCACCAGATCACCTGGCTGTTCGGCGACCGCGGCATCCCGGCCTCGTACCGTCATATGAACGGCTACGGCTCGCACACCTACCAGTGGGTCAACGCCCAGGGCGAGGCGTTCTGGGTCAAGTACCACTTCAAGACCAACCAGGGCATCCGCTCGCTGGACAGCGCCCAGTCCGCCGAGGTGCTCGGCGCGGACGCCGACAGCCACCAGCGAGACCTGCACCAGGCCATCGAGCGGGGCGTGTTCCCGTCCTGGACCCTGTACGTTCAGCTGATGCCGGTCGCCGAGGCCGCGGACTACCGCTTCAACCCGTTCGACCTGACCAAGGTGTGGCCGCACGCGGACTACCCGCTGGTCAAGGTGGGCCGCCTGGTGCTGAACCGCAACCCCGACAACGTCTTCGCCGAGGTCGAGCAGGCGGCGTTCTCGCCGAACAACTTCGTGCCCGGCATCGGGCCGTCCCCGGACAAGATGCTCCAGGGCCGCCTGTTCGCCTACGCGGACGCCCAGCGCTACCGCCTCGGGGTGAACCACACCCTGCTGCCGGTCAACGCCCCGCGGGCGACCGCGGTCAACAACTACGGCCGGGACGGCCACTCGGCGCTCAACACCGCAGGCCGCGCCAAGAACTACGAGCCCAACTCCTTCGGCGGCCCGGCCCAGACCGACAGCGCGCTCGCCGCGCCGCTGCGCCTGGACGGCCACACCGGCACCTACACCACGCCGGCGCACACCAAGGACGACGACTTCTTCCAGGCCGGCGAGCTCTACCGGCTGATGTCGGCGGGCGAGCGGACCCGTCTGATCGACAACATCGCGGGCTTCCTGGCCCAGGTCAGCCGCGAGGACGTCATCGAGAAGAACCTGGCCCACTTCCACGCCGCCGACGAGGAGTACGGCGCCCGCCTGGAGGCCGCCGTCGCCGAGCTCCGCGCCGGCGAGGAGGGCTGACCCCGACGCCACCCGACCAACCCTCGCCCCCGGGCCGGCCGGCCCGGGAGAGGACCCCTCCCCCGGGCAGTGGGGAGGGGTCCGTCGCGTTCCCGCGTCCCGGTCGCCCCCGCGGACGGCACGCATATGCCAACCGCACTTTCCGGCCTCACCTGCGACGATATCCGGCAGAGCCGCCCCTGACGGGCACTCAGCTGGCTAGTCTGGACAGCGCGGCCGGTCCGCGCCGCAGCGACGGAGAGGGGACGCCATGTCGGCACCGACCCGGGGCCACCAGGCCACGCTTGGGCAGGGCGGGCCCGGTCCGTTCGGGGTGCTGCGCCGCGCCCTGCGGCTGCTGGAGGCGGTCGACCGCCACCCCGACGGGGCCACCCTCGCCGAGCTCGGCCGGGACCTCTCGCTGCCCGCCGCCACCGTCCAGGGCCTGGCCGAGGAGCTGGAGACCGAGGGCTACCTGCACTGCGCGGACGGCACCTGGTCGCTCGGCGGCACCCTCGCCCTGCTCGGCCGGCAGAACCGCGAACAGCTCATCCGGGCCAAACTGCACCTCAAACTCGCCGAGCTGCGCGACCAGTTGGGCGCCGCCGTCTACTTCGGCCGGTACCAGGACGGCGAGCTGTGCGTCGAGGCGGTCTCGGCCGCCGACCACGCGCCCGCCGTCGACGAGTGGGTGGACTTCCGGGCCACCGCGCACGCCAGTGCGATCGGCAAGTGCCTGCTCGGCCAGCTCGACCACGACGGCCGCCGCGACCACCTCTCCCGCCATCCGATCGCCCGCCTCACCGCCCGGACGATCACCGACCCGGAGCAGCTGATGCACCGCTTGGAGCGGCAGCCGGCCACCGTGCCGGTGCTGGACATCCAGGAGTACGCGCTGGGCACGGTCTGCGCCGCCGTCCCGGTCACGGCCGGCTCCACGGTCGGCTGCCTGGCCACCTCGATGCCGGTGGAACGGATCCACCACCTCAAGGGGGCCGCCGAACTGCTGGCCGCGCAGGCGGCGCCGCTGATGCTGGCGATGGCGGTCTGAGTCCACCCGGCGGGTCCGGGCCCATCCGGCGGGTCCGGGCCCGTCCCGCCGGTGCCCGCCCCGCCGGTCCGCGCGCCGCCGCGCCCGTCGCGCCTGCCGTGCCCGTACGGCCCTCAGGGGCGCAGCAGGCCGCGGGTCCACTCGGCCCCGGGCGTCGGCCGCTCGTAGCGCAGCCGGACGTGCCGGCGGGCCCGGTCGCCCTGCCAGAACTCCACCGCCAGGGCCCGCAGGGTGTACACCGTGTGGCCCGGGGCGACCAGGCCCGGGTCGGCGGCCAACCGCTCCAGGGCGGCGGCCAGTTCGGCCGCGTACGCGTCCGTGGAGTCGATCGGCCCGCTCTGCGGCCCGCCGAGGGCCGCGGCGCGGGCGGCGGGGGAGCGGGTCAGGAACTCGGCGGCGGACAGTTCCGGGGCGGCGGCCTCGACCGTGCCGCGGATCCGGACCTGGCGGCCGAGCGGCGGCCAGTAGAAGGTCAGCGCGGCCACCGGGTGGGCGGTCAGCTGGCGGCCCTTGGGGCTGCCGCGGTCGCCGGCGAAGAGCCAGCCGGCCCCCTCGGCGTCGACGTCCCGCAGGACCAGCATCCGGGCGTCCGGCAGGCCGTCGGCGTCGACCGTGGACAGGGCGCCGACCTGGGCGTCCGGAACGCCGGCGGTGAGCGCGCCGAGCAGCCACTCGACGAAGAGCGGGCCGGGGGCGGCGGGGGCGGCGGCCTGGTCGAAGCCGGGCAGTTCGCGGTCCATCGGCGGGCGCTCCCTCAGCACTCCGGCCACGGTGCCCGGGCCGAGGCCGTCCGGTTGCTCCAGCACGGCGCCGCTCCTCTCGTCGGTCGGGTCCGTCCCGAGCGTCGGTGGTTCCACCCTACTGGTCCTCACACGCCCCCTTCCCGGCACCTCGCGGTCTTATTAGACTCAGTGTCGATAAGAATCGCCGAAACCCTTGTCGGCCGCCCTACCCGCGAGTAGTTTGCTGCTGGTCGCCGCCCCCACCGCAGGTCAGGAGGCACTCCATGCCCCGTCCCACCGACGTCCACGACAGCCTGGTGCTGGAGCCCCGGGACGTCCGCTTCGACTGGTCGCAGCTGCCGCTGCACTGGATCCCCGACGAGCCGATGGCCACCCACACCATCAACGTCCTGCACCTGCTGCTGCCCGAGGGCGAGCGCTGGTTCGTCGAGGTCTTCAAGGACGCCCTGCCGTACGTCACCGACGAGCAGCTGCGCGAGGAGGTCCTCGGCTTCATCGGCCAGGAGGCCATCCACGCCGAGGCCCACCAGGAGGTCCTGGACCACCTGCTCGGCCAGGGCCTCGACCCCCGCCCGTACGTCCGGCAGGTCAGCTGGCTCTTCCACCGCGTCCTCGGCGAGCGGCCCGCCCCCACCGCCGACCGCCGCCGCGAGAGCATCGTCGAACGCGTCGCCTACGTCGCCGCGATCGAGCACTTCACCGCCTTCCTCGGCGACTGGGCGCTCAACTCCCCCGGGCTGGACCAGGCCGGGGCCGACCCGACCATGCTCGACCTGCTGCGCTGGCACGGCGCCGAGGAGGTCGAACACCGCAGCGTCGCCTACGACCTGATGGTCCACCTCGACCCCGGCTACTGGCGCCGGATCCGCGGCATGGCCCTCTCCGGCCCGCTCCTCACCCACCTGTGGGTCCGCGGCGTGCGCTTCCTGCTCGCCGCCGACCCCACCCTCGACGGCCGCGTCCGTCCCACCTGGCGCCAGGCCCGGCAGATCGCCCGGCGCGGCATGCTGCCCGAACCCGCCCGGATGGTCCGCTCCGCCCTGCGCTACCTGAGGCCCGGCTACCACCCCACCCAGGAGGGCTCCTCCAGCCAGGCGCTCGGCTACCTCGCCGGCTCCCCGGCCGCCCGCGCGGCGGCGCAGCACTGACCCCGCCGCCCGGCGCCCGCCCCAGCGACCGAACCGACCCCCCGTCCGGAGCCGCCCCGATGGACCTCCTCACCCCGCCGCCCGACCTCTACGGCCGCCCCCGGCCGGACCGCTTCCTGCGCCGGCTGACCGCCTTCAGCGACTGGTACACCCCCGCCCTCGGCCGCCCCGGCCTGCGCCGCAACCCCCGCCGCCCGGCCCCCCGCCCGGCCGCCCCGCTGCGGCTGGTCGTCACCGGCCACCGCCGGATCGCCGAGGACGTGGCGGAACTCCTGCTCGCCGACCCCTCCGGCGGCCCGCTGCCGCCCTGGCAGCCCGGTGCCCGGCTGCTGCTCACCCTGCCCTCCGGTCGCGAGCGGCACTACTCGCTCTGCGGCGACCCGGCCGAGCGGTACGGCTACCGGATCGCCGTCCGCCGGATCGCCGGCGGCGGGGGCGGCTCGGTGGAGGTCCACGACGACCTGAGCCCCGGCACCCGGCTGACCACCCGCCGCCCCCGCAACGGCTTCGCCTTCTGCGCCGAGCCCGCGGTGCTCCTGCTGGCCGGCGGCATCGGCATCACCCCGCTGCTGCCGATGGCCCGCGAGGCCGCCCGCCGGGGCCTCGACTGGCGGCTGGTGCACACCGGCCGGACCGCCGCCCACCTGCCCTTCACCGAGGAGCTGCGGGCGCTCGGCCCCGACCGCGTCGAGATCCGCACGGACGACCGCCACGGCCCGCCCGACGCCGCCGACCTGCTCGCCCGCGCACCCCGCGGCGCCGCCGTCTACTGCTGCGGCCCCGCCCCGATGCTCGCCGCCGTCCAGCGTGCCCTGGACGCCTCGCCCGCGCGCTCGCTGCACTTCGAACGCTTCGGCGCCGCACCGGTCCTGGACGGCCGCCCGTTCACCCTCCGGCTGGGCGCCGACGGCCCCGAGCTGACCGTCCCCGCCGACCGCTCCGCCCTGGACGTCGCCCGCGAGCTGCGCCCCGACCTGCCGTACTCCTGCCACCAGGGCTTCTGCGGCACCTGCCGGGTCCAGCTGCTGGCCGGCACCCCCGAGCACCGCGACCGCCGCCTCACCCCCGGGGACCGGGCCGCCGGCGCCCTGCTGCCCTGCGTCTCCCGGGCGGCCGAGGGCGAGACCCTCGTCCTCGACGTGTAGGAAGAAGACCGACCGATGCCAGCACCCGCCTTCCGCTACAGCGACCACGACCTCGCCCGCTTCCGGGAGACCCAGCAGCTCGCCTACCACTGCGCCGAACAGGTCGCCGCCTGGATCGAACCCGGCGTCACCGAACGCCAGGCCACCGCCGAGCTGCGCCGCCGCCTGGTCGCGGCCGGCGTGCAGGACTTCTTCCACGTCCCGTTCGCCTGGTTCGGCGACCGCACCGCCTTCCGCCACTTCCACACCCCGCTGCAGTTCTTCGCCGGCAACCGCCGGCTCGCCGAGGGCATGCCGTACGTGCTCGACTGCGCCCCCGTGGTGGACGGCTACACCGCCGACATCGGCTACGGCGGAAAGGTCGGCGACAACCCGGTCTGGGACCGGCTCGCCGCCGACCTCCGGGTCTACCGCGAGCTGATCCTGCGGGAGGTGCGGGCCCGCAAGCCGCTCGACGAGGTGTACGCCGCCGTCGACGCCCAGATCGCCGCCCACGGCTACGACAACCGGCACCGGGTCTACCCGGGCCGGGTGATCGGCCACCAGGTCACCCGGACCACCGCGCGCGGACCGGCCGGCGTCAACCTGTTCGGGTTCGGGGTGCGTACACTCCAGACCCTCGGCCGGGAGCTGATCAGCGAACGGCTGCACGGCCGCTCCCCGCTGTGGGCGGACGGCCGGGCCTCCCGGCACGCGCCCACCCCCGGACTGTGGGCGGTGGAACCGCACATCGGCTTCCGCGAGGTGGGCATCAAGTTCGAGGAGCTGCTGGTGGTCACCGAGGACGACGCCTACTGGCTCGACGACGACCTGCCGCACGTGCGGCGCTGGACCACGCAGCACAGCCTGGAGGAGTCCCGATGACCGTCCGCCGCCGCACCGTCCACTCCGGCGGGTTGCCGCTCGCCGTGTTCGAGCAGGGCGACCCGGCCCACCCCACCGTCATCCTGGTCCACGGCTACCCCGACACCCACACGGTCTGGGACGACGTCGCCGCCGACCTCGCCACGGACCACCACGTGGTCCGCTACGACGTCCGCGGCGCCGGCCGGTCCGGCGTCCCGGCCGCCCGCAGCGAGTACCGGCTGGAACTGCTCGGCGCCGACCTGTTCGCCGTCGCCGAGGCCGTCAGCCCCGACGAGCCGGTGCACGTGGTCGCCCACGACTGGGGCTCGGTGCAGTCCTGGGAGGCCGTCACCGAGCCCGGGGCCGAACGGCGGATCGCCTCCTACACCACCATGTCCGGCCCCTCGCTGGACCACCTCGGCTTCTGGATCCGGCACCGGCTGCGCCGCCCGACCCCGCGCCACCTGCGGCAGCTGCTGGTCCAGGGCGTGCACTCCTGGTACATCACCGCCTTCCACCTGCCGGTGCTCGCCCCCGCCACCTGGCGGCTCTGGCTCGCCCGGGCCTGGCCCCGGGTGCTGCGCGACCTGGAGGCCGTCCGGCCCCGGCCCGGGCACCCGCAGGCGACGCTCAAGCAGGACGCCGTCCGCGGGATCGAGCTCTACCGGGCGAACATGCGGCCCACCATCCGCCGGCCCCGCGAGCGGCCCACCGAGGTGCCCGTCCAACTCGTCACGCTGGAACGCGACCACTACGTCTCCGACTTCCTCTCCGAAGGCCTGGAACGCTGGGTCCCCCGGCTGACCAGGCGGACCCTGAACGCCACCCACTGGTCGGCGCTCCTGGAGAAGGGCCCCGCCGTGGCCGCCCTCGTCCGGGACTTCGCCGCCCGCACCGCCGCCGGGGAGAGCCAGGGGGCGCCGGACAGCGGCAAGCTCGCCGTGGTCACCGGCGCCGGCAGCGGCATCGGCCGGGCCACCGCGCTCGCCTTCGCCGAGCAGGGCACCCGGGTGGTGGCCGCCGACCTCGACCTGGACTCCGCCCGCCGCACCGCCGAACTCTGCACCCTGATCGGCACCCCCGCCCACGCCTACCGGCTGGACGTCAGCGACGGCGCGGCGGTCGACGCCTTCGCCCGGCAGGTCGCGGCCGAGCACGGGGTGCCCGACGTGGTCGTCAACAACGCCGGCATCGGCCACTCCGGCACCTTCCTGCAGACCACCGAGAAGGAGTGGCAGCGGGTCCTCGACGTCAACCTCTGGGGCGTCATCCACGGCTGCCGGGCGTTCGGCGCCCTGATGGTCGAACGCGGCGAGGGCGGACACATCGTCAACCTCGCCTCGGCCGCCGCCTACCTGCCGTCCAAGCTGCTCGCCGCCTACGCCACCAGCAAGGCGGGCGTCCTGATGCTCTCCGACTGCCTGCGCGCCGAACTGGCGCCGCACGGCATCGGCGTCTCGGCGATCTGCCCCGGCATCGTCAACACCAACATCACCCGCACCTCCACCTTCTCGGGCGTCGGCGCCGCCGAGCAGGCCGCCAAGCAGGAACGCGCCTCGAAGCTCTACGCCCGCCGGGGCTTCCCCCCGGAGAAGGTCGCCGCCGAGATCCTGCGCGCGGTGCGCACCGGCAAGCCGGTCGTCCCGGTCACCGTCGAGGCCAAGGCGGCCCGCCTGCTCGGCCGTCTCTCGCCGGGACTGCTGCGCCGCGCGGCCCGGCTCGACGTCGGCTGAGGGGGCCTCGGGGGCAGGCTCAGGGACCGGTGAGCTCCTCGCGGGCGCGGCCGCGCAGCCGGCGGACGGTGGCCGAGCACCGGAACGCGTCCGCGACCCGGCAGAGCCAGGCGGCCTCCGCGTCCGGGTCGGCGGGCGTCTCCCGGGGGACGTAACCGCCGCCCGCCGCGGCCGTCCTGCTCCGGCCCGCGGCCGCCGCCTCCAGGGCGGTGGCCAGGACCGCCGCCTCCACGGTGGCCGCCAGCCGGACGGGGTCGGCGCGCTCCCGCGCGGTGGCCTCGGCCGCCGCCCAGGCGGCCGCCTCGGGGTGCAGGTGGGGCCGCAGGGCGAGTTGCGCGTCCCGGATCTCGATGATCCGCCGGTACAGCGCGAACTCGGCGTCCCTGGGCAGCCGGCGGCGGCCGGCGGCGGCGTCGAAGGCGATCCCGGGGACGGCGGAGTGCAGCGCGCACCACAGCGGGGTCAGCCTGCGGTAGCGGTACCAGGCGCGCAGCCAGCGGAACGGCCGGGCGGACAGGCCCGCCCAGCCGGTGAGGGTGGCACCGCCGATGCCGAGGGTGAGGGCCAGCACGCTGGCGGTGGCCGAGATCCGGTCCTCGCGGGTGAGCTGGTGGCCGGTGGTGAGGGCGTCCAGCAGCGGCCCGATGCTCAGGACCGCCCAGACGAGCCCGACGAAGGCGCCCGCGAGCACCAGCCGCAGACCGGTCCGCAGCAGGCGGTCGTCGACCTGCCGGGCGGCCCGGCCGATCAGCAGCAGGAAGACCGCGAGGCACCAGACGGAGTGCGCGGTGAACAGGGCGTTGTAGCAGGTCAGCGCGGGCCGGCCGGACACGGCGACGTAGAGGCCGCCGACCGCCGGTACGGCTCCCGCGTTGAGGAAGGCCACCGCGGCGACCGCCATCACCGCGACCGTTCCGGCGGCCTGACGCCTGATCAGTCCGCGTCCGCGTTCGGGCGGTTCCACCGAGAGCGCCAGCAGGGCGAGGAACCCCTGGGCCGCGAGCTTGAGTTCACCGCCCGCGAGTGCCAGTCCGAGGGCCCAGGGCGGGTGTTCGCGGGCGCTCCCGGACACCGAGGGGGCGAGCGAGGCCATCGCGAGGGCCATGCACAGCGCGAACGCGACCAGGTACCAGGTGCCCGCGCGCAGGCGGCTGCCGCGGACCTGGTGGAGCCGGACGACGATGCCGAGCAGGGTCACCAGGCAGGCCACCACGGCCGCGAGGTCGATCACGGACAGGAACCCCATCGGGCCGGCCGGTCGAAGATCGAACCGAGCCGGTCGGCCTGGCGGGCCCGCCCGGCGGGGGAGGCGGGCCGGGCCCGGCTGGTGCGGTGCAGCGCCAGCGAGGCGAAGAGTTCGGCCTCCTGCTCCTGCACCTCGCTGTAGACCGTGCGGCCCAGCACGCGCCGGATCAGCTCGCCGGACAGATGCGGGAAGAGCGGCCCGGCCGTGGCGTCGTCGGCCGCGGCGAGCCCGCCGCGGTGGCCGCAGAGCAGGTGGCCGACCTCGTGCAGCACGATGTGCTGCTGGTGCAGCGGGGTGGTGTCGGTCGGGAAGCCGATGTAGTCGGCCCGGTCGGTGCTGACCAGCAGCCCGCACGGGGCCCGGACCCCGGCCGGCAGCGGGATCAGCTCGATCGGCCGGTCCAGTTGTACGGAGAGCGCGCGGAGGAAGCCGGTGATCTCGAAGGGCACGGGCAGCGGGGCGTCGGAGACCAGCTGCTGACACCGCCGCCAGAGCCCTCTGCCGTGCCGGTCCGCTGCTGCCATCGCCACTCCCACCCTGCCGTCCGACCAACAGCCCCCGATCCTAGGCGCGGGCGCCGGACGGGAGATATCACTCCGACCGCTGTGATCTGGCCTCTCTGCGCGCGATCGCCTCGATCATGTCGCTGATGGTGCCCAGCCCTTCGGGGGACAGGGTGACGGCGCGCAGCGCGACCTCCCGGACGCCGGCGTTGCGCATCGCGCCGAGCAGCGCGAGCTCCTCGGTGATCCGGTCGCTCTGCTCGTCGTCGAAGAAGTACGAGGGCGGGACCTGGAAGAACTGGGCCAGCGCCTCCAGGTGACGCTTGGTCGGGTTGTCCCTGCGACCGGTGCGCAACTGCCAGAGATAAGTGGCCGAAAACGTCTCCCCGCTGGCCTCGCGACAGGCGCGGGCGACCTCCTCGTGGCTGTACGGCTCGCCACTCGGCCGACGGACGACCTGGAACAGACGGTCGATCCGGTCGCTGAGTGTGGGCGGGTCAAGGTCCGGACCAGTCAAAGCGCCTCCCTCACGGTCCCACGCCGGCCGGGTGAGCACAGCTGGAGTCGGGATTGTTCCCGGGACATCGTAGTTGGCGCCGACCTGGCGCGGATACCGTGGGGTGGTGCGGGCTCGGTGCACAGTTGGTGCGGATCGAGCGGTGCCGGGCGCGCCGCCCGGCGGACCGTCAGCCCGCCGCGAGGCAGCGGTCGCGTTCGGCGCGGACGTCCGGGTCCTCGTCCTCGGCGAGCAGCGCGTCCAGGAGCTCGACGGCGCGCCCGGCCCGGCCGGACTCCCGCAGGACGACCGCCAGGTTGAAGCGGATCTCCGGGTCGGGGGAGAGCTCGGCGGCCCGCTCCAGCGAGTCGAGCGCGGCGGGCAGATCGCCCTGCTCGTAGGCGAGTCCGCCGCGCAGCGCCCAGGCCGGGGCGTAGTCGGGGACGGCGGCCAGGGCGAACCCGAGCGCCCGGACGGCCTCGTCCGCGGCCCCGGCCTCGATGTGCAACTGGGCCTTCAGGCACCACAGTTCGGGGCTGTTCGGCGCGAGCGACAGGCCGGTCTCGGCGTCCTGCCAGGCGTCCTGGAGGCGGCCGAGCGCGAGCAGCAGGCCGGCCCGGTTGAGATGCGCGTCGGGGAACGCCGGGTCGAGTTCCAGGACGTACCCGAAGTCGTCCACCGCCCCTTCCAGGTCTCCGAGTTCGGCGCGGACGTCGGCTCGGTTGTAGTAGGCCTCGGGGAACGGCGGCGACAGTCGGACGGCCTGCTCGAAGTCGGCGAGCGCCTCGACGGGGCGGCCCAGACCCCGGAAGGCGATGCCGCGGTCGAAGTGGTACTCGGCGTAGTTGGGGTCGAGCGCGATGACCTCGGTGAAGTCCGCGATCGACTCCTCGTGCAGGCCGAGCTGCCCGGTGACCTGGGCCCGGTTGTGCCGCAGGACCGAGCGGTGCAGGGCGTGCTCGTCCGGGTCCAGGGTCTCGTCCAGCTTGGCGAGGCAGCTGTCGAGCAGGGTGAGCGCGCCCGCCAGGTTGCCCTGGTGCAGTTCGATCAGGGCGAGCCCGTTGCGGTTGAAGACCGCCCGGGCGACCCGCTCCTTGGCGTCGGGGAGCTGTTCGGCCAGGGCGATCGCCAGGTTGATCCAGCCCCGGGCGACCAGGTGGTCGCGCTCCTCGGCGCCGAAGTGACGGGTGTACAGCATCGAGGTCGCGTAGGCGGCCTGCATGTGCACCAGCGGGTGGGTGGAGAGCGCGCGGGCCTCGGTGTAGAAGGGGAGCGAACGCTCGGGCAGACCCAGGGCGGCCAGCGAGGTGGTCATCTTGGTGGTGAAGGCCCACCAGGCGTCCAGGTCCTGGTCCGGCCCGGTGAGGGTCAGTCCGCGCTCGCCGAGCTCGACGGTGGCGTGGTAGAAGCCGAGGTCGATGCAGGTGTCCAGGGCCCGCCGCAGGGCGGGGATGCCGGTGCCCGTCGGGTCGCCGCCGTGCTGGGCGTGCCAGGTGAGGGCGCCGCGGGCGAGGGACTCCTCGCCGAGCGCGGCGAGTTCGCGGTACCGCTCGTCGTGCAGGGCGGCCCGCCGCTCGGCCGGGAGGGCCAGGTAGGCCTGCTCGGTGCGGGGGTCGTCCGAGGTGCCGTCGCCGTCCACCCAGGCGCGGGCCGGGTCGGCGGGCAGCGGCCGCGCGTCGGCGTCCCGGTCGGGCACGTCGAGCGCGGCGCAGTGGGTGGCGAGGGCGGGCGCCAGCGGCGTCTCGACCGGTCCGTCGGGCCCGGCCGGGGCGTCGGGGCCGGTGCCGATCACGACGGTGATCAGCGCGGGGTCGGCGCGGCGCAGCAGGACCGCGAGGAACTCCTGGTCGGTCGGGTCGGCGTGCTGCACGTCCTCGACGACCAGGGTGCGCGGACCGTCGTCGAGCGAGCGGACGTACGCGGTGAGGAACTCGACCAGGCCGTGGGTGATCCGCAGGGTGCGCAGCCGGGAGTAGAACCGGGTGCGCTCCTTGGGGATGGCGAGCGAGGTCAGCGTCTCCCGGGTGGCCCGGACGACCGGACGCAGCTCGGGCGCGGTGGAGAGGATCTCGACGTCGTGCCGGGCCACCGCCTCGGGACAGCGCTCCAGCGCGTCCGGGACGACGGCCCGCAGGATGCTGCCGACGGCGGTGTACGGTCCGCGCAGCCGCCGGTGCGCGCTCACGGTGGCCAGCACCTCGGGCAGGCCCAGACCGGTGCGGGCGTCGGCCGCGTCGCTGCGGTGGGTGGCCCGGATCCAGTGGTGCCGGTGCTCGGCCATGTCGGTGCTGCCTTTCGTAGGACGGGGACGGGGACGGGGACGGGAGGGGACGCCGTTCGGACGGCCGACGGTCGGGCCGGACGGCCCGGTCAGACGGCCCGGGCGGCCGGCGTGGCGCGGGCCGCGCGGCGGTCCCGCAGGGCGATGGCGCCGGCCACGGCGAGCTGGGCGATGCTGAGGGTGAGCACGGTGGCGGAGTCGAGCAGTCCGACGGTGGAGCCGCCGCCGGTGAACCGGCCGAGCACGCCGGCCACCACCTGGTAGGCCATCGGAACGGCGGTGGTGACGCCGAGCAGGATGGTGAACGCGTAGCCGAACACCATCAACCAGCTGTACCAGCGGGCCACCCGCAGGTCGGTGGGGTGCAGGTGCGAGTCGTCCTCGGCCGGGCGGCCGGCGAGCCGGCGGATCCGCCGGCGCAGCACGAACGTCGCGGCGCTGTGCAGGTCGACGCAGCCGAGCAGGGTGGTCATCAGCAGGTACAGGTCGGTGCGCAGGTAGAACAGCAGCTGCCAGGCGAGCCGCAGCACGGTCGCGTAGGCCAGGGCCAGGCAGAGCGCGGCCACCAGGGGGTAGCCGCCGTCCGGCCGCCGCAGCAGGTCGGCGACCAGGGTCAGTACGGCCGTCGCGAGCACGTCCGCGAGCATCCCGGCGAGGATCGGCAGGTACCGCTTCCGGCGCGGGACGGCGACCAGCCCGTCCATCGAGGTCTCGGCGACCACGTAGTACAGCCGGCGCCCGAGGCTGAACCGGGAGTGCAGGCCGAGCCGGCGGCCGGCGAGGGCGTGGAAGGCCTCGTGCAGGGCGATCAGCGGGGTCTGGCCGACCAGCAGGAACAGCACGATGAGGCTGTAGTACGGGGTGAAGAAGATGTGGTGGTAGTCGGGGAGGAGGTCCGGGGTGCGGATGCTCTCCACCAGCCAGAGGGCGGTCACGGCGGCGTAGCAGACCCAGGCCGGGGCGCTGAACAGGGCGCGGCCGAGCCGCTGGTGGCGGACGGGGCGGGCCTCGGCGGCGCTCTCGTCCGCGCCGCGCAGGAAGCCCAGCTCGTCCAGCGAGTCGAGCAGGTCCCGGATGTCGACGTCCTCGCCCCAGCGTTCGCGGTACTCCGCGGCGGCCCGGTCGGGCGGCGTGCCCTCGGCGAGCAGGTGGACCAGGTAGGCGCCGTCGACCGGCAGCACCACGTAGGTGTCGGTGTCGGCTCGGCCCACCACGACGTCGTCCCCCTCGGCGTGGAAGACCAGCGGGTGCATCGGCTGGGGAAGGTCCAGCGGGTGCCGGGCGGTGTCGCTGTCCGGACGGGGTGGCAAGGGAACCTCCTGCGTGCGGAAACCACCGAGCCGGGCCGTCCGCGGCAGGCGCGAACGACCCGGTGCGGTACTGGATCAGGCCTGGGCGACGACGATGCAGTCCCAAGGCGCGTACAGGGCCTTGGCAGCGCTGGTCATGCGGACCGGGCCGGCCTTGCGGATGGCGATCTTCTTCATGCGGGAACACCCCTTCTCACGGGTACGGGCTCACGGGTACGGGCTCACGGGTACGGACCACGGAACGGCGCCGGTCAGGCGTCGAGCACGCACGCCCACGGCGCGTACAGCGCCTTGGCGGCACTGGTCATGCGGACCGGGCCGGCCTTGCGGATGGCGATCTTCTTCATGCGGGAGCACCCCCCTCCACAGGTGTCGACGGTGGGCTGCCGCGCGGGTCAGACCGCGACGACGATGCAGTCCCACGGCGCGTACAGGGCCTTGGCGGCGCTGGTCATGCGGACCGGGCCGGCCTTGCGGATGGCGATCTTCTTCATGCGGAATCACCCCCTTGAGCAAGTGGGCAGCGGTGAAGGATCGCTGAGATGAACACCTGGGTGACGGGTCGTCATTTCAGCTGGCTCAGCATGGCGGTGGCCAATCAAGCGTGTCAACGGATGTGAATGGAGATGTCGCCATGTTTCATCTCCGATCATGAGGGGAGGGAGTCCGGAGGGGGTGCGGATGGGGTGCGGACCGACGGAAGAGCCCGACGCCACCGGGGCGTCGGGCAGATGACGAAGCGTCAGGTGCGGTCGATCCGGCTCGGGCCGGTGGTCAGGTCCTCCGCGTTCATGCACGGGGTGAGGGTCACCTCGGCATTCATCCGGAGCCGGAACGGCTCGCAGACGGCGACGATCGCGGCCGGGTCCGCGACGTCCACCACGATCGTCGCGGCCCGGCTGCCGGCGTACGGGTGGAAGGAGGCGGCCTCCGGCTTGAGGGTGCCGAGCACCGACTCCATGATCCCGGGCAGACTGCCGTCGGAGATCAGACGGTTCATCGTCTCGGTGTCGAACTCGACCTGGATCATGGTGCGCATCGTCGGGCCGTCCTTCCGGCACGGGCGGGCACCCGGTGCCGGTGCGGACCGGTGGGGCCGCCCGGGAAAGGCGACCGGCGGGCCGCACCGGGGCGGGCGGCGGACCGGTCCTCGCCTCCCGGTCTCCCGCCGGGCCCGGCCCGGCACATGTCGATCAGGCCGCGGCCCGGCCCGGGCGTCAGGCCGCGTGCGAGCGCTCGCGCGGCCGCTCGGCGGCCTCGGCGCGGGTCAGGTCGTGGTGGATCGGGCCGTGCCCCGCGGAGAGCGGCAGGCAGCTGCCGCCGCGTCGGTGGGCGACGATCTCGGCGGCGACCGAGACGGCGGTCTCCTCGGGGGTGCGGGCACCGAGGTCCAGGCCGATCGGTGAGCGCAGCCGGCCGATCTCGGCGTCGGTCAGACCGACCTCGCGCAGCCGGGCGTTGCGGTCCCGGTGGGTCCGGCGGGAGCCCATCGCGCCGACGTAGCCGACCGGCAGCCGCAGTGCGCGCTCCAGCAGCGGGATGTCGAACTTGGCGTCGTGGGTGAGTACGCACAGCACGGTGCGGCCGTCGATCCGGTCGAGCTGGGAGTCCAGGTAGCGGTGCGGCCAGTCGACCACGACCTCGTCGGCGTCCGGGAAGCGCCGCGCGGTGGCGAACACCGGCCGGGCGTCGCAGACCGTCACCCGGTACCCGAGGAACCTGCCGATCCGCACCACGGCGGCGGCGAAGTCGATGGCACCGAAGACCAGCATCCGGGGGGCCGGGACGTAGGACTCGACGAAGAGCGTGACGGTGCCCTGCCGCCCGTCGTCGCACGGGCGGCCGTCGAGGCCGAGCACCAGCCGGCCGGTGCGCCCGGCGTCCAGCATCGCGCGGGCCTCGGCGACCACGGCGCGTTCCAGCTGCGCGGTGGTCGAGGGGGCGGGGGAGAGCGCGCCGTGGTGGCCGTCGGCGGTGACGGCGACGGTGGCGCCGAGCAGTCCGGCCGGTCCGGCGACCACCCGGGCGAGCGCGACCGGGGTGCCGGAGGCGATGAACGCGATCCCGGCGTCCAGGGCCTCGTCGGTGCCGGGGACGACCGGCTGCACGAAGACGTCCAGGACGCCGCCGCAGGTCAGACCCACCGCGAAGGCGTCCTCGTCGCTGTAGCCGAAGCGCTCCAGGACGGGCTCGCCGCTCTCGATCGCCGCCCGGCACAGCTCGTACACCGCGCCCTCGACGCAGCCGCCGGAGACCGAGCCGATCGCCTCGCCGGCCGCGTCCACGGCCAGGGCGGCACCGGGATCCCGCGGCGCGCTGCCGGAGACCCCGACCACGGTGGCCACGGCGAAGGACCGCCCGGCGGCGTGCCAGGCGTGCAGCTGCTCGGCGATGTCCTGCATGTCCGGTGCTCCTTACCAGTCCAGTGTGCACGGTCGTACGGGAGGTGCCGCGGTACGGGAGCCGGTGGCCCCCGTACCGCGGCGGGTGGGCGGGCGGTGGCTAGTGCACGCCCAGCCAGTCCTTGATCGGGACGAGCGCGAAGTAGACCACGAACACCCCGGTCAGGATCCACATCAGCGGGCCGGGCTCGCGCCACTTGCCGGTACCGGCCTTGATGACCGTGTAGGAGATGACACCCGCGGCGACACCGGCGGTGATGCTGTAGGTGAACGGCATCAGGACGCAGGTGAGGAAGGCCGGGATGGCGACCTCGCGGTCCGACCAGTCGATGTGCCGGGCCTGGCTCATCATCATCGAGCCGATCACCACCAGGGCGGCGGAGGCGACCTCGACCGGGACGATCGCCGCGAGCGGCGAGAAGAACAGCATCAGGGCGAACATCGCGCCGGTGACGGTGGAGGCGAGACCGGTGCGGGCGCCGTCGCCGACACCGGTGGCCGACTCGACGAACACGGTCTGGCCGGAGGCGCCGGACAGGCCGCCGATCGCGCCGCCGGCGCCGTCGATGAACAGGGCCTTGGACAGGCCCGGCATCCGGCCCTGCCTGTCCGCGAGCCCGGCTTCGGTGCCGACGCCGATGATGGTGGCCATCGCGTCGAAGAAGCCGGCCAGCACCAGGGTGAAGACCGCGACCGTGGCGCTGATCGCGCCGAGTCCGTGGCTGCCGAACGCGCCGAACAGGTCGACGCTGCCGAACAGCCCGAAGTCCGGGGCCGAGACCGGGCTGCCCGGCCACACCGGGGCGGAGCTGCTCCAGGTCCTGGCCGGCAGGTCGACGACCGCGTTGACCACGAACGCCACGACGGTGCCGCCGGCGATGCCGATCAGGATCGCGCCGCGGACGTTGCGGGCCAGCAGGACGAAGATCGTCAGCAGCGTGAGGCAGAAGACCAGGACGGGCCAGCCGGACAGCTCGCCGAACGCGCCGAGCGAGACCGGGGTCGGGCCGCCGGTGTGCACGAAGCCCGCCTTGACCAGGCCGATCAGCGCCACGAACAGGCCGATGCCGATGGTGATGGCGTGCTTGAGCGGCAGCGGGATGCCGTTCATGATCTTCTCGCGCAGTCCGGAGACGACCAGCAGTACGATCAGCAGACCGTAGATCACGCACAGGCCCATGGCCTGCGGCCAGGTGGTGTGCGGGACGACCATCGCGGATATCGCGCCGGAGACCGACAGGCCCGCCGCCACCGCCAGCGGGACGTTGCCGACCACGCCCATCAGGATCGTGGTCACCGCCGCCGCCAGCGCGGTCGCCGTGGTGAGCTGCGCGTGGTCCAGCTTGAGGCCGTTGACGTCGGCGCCGCTCAGGATGATCGGGTTCAGCAGGACGATGTACGCCATCGCCATGAACGTGGTCAGGCCGCCGCGGAGCTCGTTGCCGAGGCTGGAGCCCCGGGCGGAGATCTTGAAGTAGGCGTCCAGCGCGTTTCTCGGCGGGGCGGTTGCCGGTGGCGAGGTGAGGGGCTCGTCGGCGGCGGGTGCTTCTTCAGTGGTGCCGGGCTCCGTGGGGATCCGGGTCATGTCCACTCCCAAGGTTCAAAGGGGGTTGGGGTGGGCGAGCCGACCTGTTTGCCGGGCATAGGAGCAGGCGCAGGGGGACTGTTCGACTCACGATGTGCACGTGCGGTGGGCTGCGGCGCGGGGTGGTGCGCACCGCTGCAGAGCCCCGGCGTGGGAGAGGCAGCGGGATGGTGCACGTCGGTCGCGTGTGGGTGGTGCGCCGGTGGGTGGTGCGCTGGGTTCCTCTTGTGGAGCCGTCCGTGGTGGTGCTGCCCCGGGGCGGTGGGGAAGACGGTCGCCGCCCCGGGGAGGTCTGGTGGTGGGGGGCTACAGCGTCCCGGTGAGGTGCTCGGGCCGGACCGGGATGCGGTTCAGGGCGATGCCGGTGGCCTGTCGGATCGCGGCGACGATCGACGGGGTGGCGGAGACGGTGGGGGCCTCGCCGACACCGCGCAGCCCGTACGGGGCGTTGGGGTCGGGCAGTTCCAGGATGTCCACCGGGATCGGCGGGGTGTCCAGGATGGTGGGGATCAGGTAGTCGGTGAAGGACGCGTTGCGCACCTTCCCGTCCTTGACGATGATCTCCTCCATCACGGCCAGGCCGAGCGCCTGGGTGCAGCCGCCCTGGATCTGGCCGACCACCGACAGCGGGTTCAGCGCCTTGCCGACGTCCTGGGCCGCGGTCAGCTCGACCACCTTGATCAGGCCCAGCTCGACGTCCACGTCGACCACCGCGCGGTTGGCGCAGAAGGTGTACTGGACGTGGCCGAAGCCCTGCCCGGTCTCCTTGTCGAAGGGGACGGTCGGGCGGTGGTGGTGCTCGCGGGTGAGGTCGATCGCCTCGTCGCCGAGCAGGTCCACCATCGAGATCAGCGCACCGGCGGACGCGGAGACCACCTTGCCGCCGGCCAGGTCGATGTCGTTCTGGGTCCAGCCGTAGCGCCGGCGGCCCTTCGCGATCAGCGCCTGCTTGACCGCCTCGGCGGCGAGCTTCACCGCACCGCCGGTCATGTAGGTCTGCCGGGAGGCGGAGGTGGAGCCCGCCGAGCCGACCTCGGTGTTGGCCGGGTGGATGGTGACCTGCTCGACGCCCAGCTCGGTGCGGGCGATCTGGGCGTGCACGGTGACCCCGCCCTGGCCGACCTCGGCCATCGCGGTGTGCACCATGGCGACCGGTTCGCCGCCGATGACCTCCAGGCGGACCCGGGCGGTGGAGTAGTCGTCGAAGCCCTCGGAGAAGCCGACGTTCTTGATGCCCACCGAGTAGCCGATGCCGCGGACGATGCCCTCGCCGTGCGAGGTGTTGGACAGCGCGCCGGGCAGCGTGCGGACGTCGAGGTTGTCGAGGTCCAGCGGCGGCGGCAGCGGCATGTCCTTGACCCGCTGGAGGAGTTCGGCGACCGGGGCCGGCGAGTCGATCTGCTGGCCGGTGGGCAGGCGGTCGCCCTCGGCCATCGCGTTCAGCTGGCGCAGCTCGACCGGGTCCATCCCGAGCTCGGCCGCCAGCCGGTCCATCTGGGTCTCGTAGCCGAAGGCGGCCTGCACCGCGCCGAAGCCGCGCATCGCGCCGCAGCTCGGGTTGTTGCTGTAGAGCGCGATGGCGTGCATCTTCACGTTGGGGATCACGTACGGCCCGTGGCCGAGCGAGGCGGCGTTGCCGACGACCGCGGGCGAGGCGGAGGCGTACGCGCCGCCGTCCAGCACGATCCGGCAGTCGGCGAAGACCAGCTTGCCGTCGCGGGTGGCGCCGTGCTCGTAGAACATCTTCGCGGGGTGGCGGTGCACGTGGCCGAAGAAGGACTCGTCCCGGGCGTAGACGATCTTGACGGGCTTGCCGGTGTGCAGGGCCAGCAGCGAGGCGTGGATCTGCATCGACAGGTCCTCGCGGCCGCCGAAGGCGCCGCCGACGCCCGCCAGGGTGAGGCGGACCTTCTCCTCCGGCAGGGCGAGCACGGGGGCCATCTGCTGGCGGTCCACGTGCAGCCACTGGGTGGCGACGTAGAGGTCGATGCCGCCGTCCTCGGCGGGCACCGCCAGGCCGGACTCCGGGCCGAGGAAGGCCTGGTCCTGCATGCCGACCTCGTAGGTGCCGCTGACGACGACGTCCGCCATCGCCCGTACCTCGTCGGTCACCCCGAGCCCGGAGACCAGCCGCTGCTCGTGGCAGATGTTGCCGTAGCCGTGCGACTTGAACTCGTGCGGCTCGTGCACGTAGCCGTGGATCTCGGGCGCGAGGCACTGCTCCTCGGTGACGATCGGGGTGAGCACCTCGTACTCGACCTTGATCTTCTTCACCGCACGGCGGGCCGTCTCCGGGTGGTCGGCCGCGACCAGCGCGATCGCCTCACCGTGGTAGCGGACCTTGTCGATCGCCAGCGCCGGCTGGTCCTGGATCTCCAGGCCGTAGAACTTGGAGCCCGGGATGTCCTCGTGCGTCAGCACCGCGTAGACGCCCGGCAGCTTGAGCGCCTCCGAGATGTCCACGCCGAGGATGTTGGCCCGGGGGTGCGGCGAGCGCAGCGCGGTGCCCCAGAGCATGTCCTCGTGCCACAGGTCCGACGAGTACGCGAACTCGCCCCTGACCTTGAGGGTGCCGTCCGGACGCAGCGGCGAGCCGCCGATGCCGTCCTTGCTCGCCTGCCGGATGTCCTGGAGGTTCTTCTGACCCTGGATGGTGCGAGTGCTCATTCGGAGGCCGCCTTCGCGCACGTGCGGGCGGAAGCGAGCCGCACCGCGTCCATGATCTTCTCGTAACCGGTGCAGCGGCACAGGTTGCCCGACAGCGCCTCACGGATGTCCGTGTCGCTGGGCTGGGCGTCCTGCTCCAGCAGCGCGTCGGTCTGCACCAGCAGGCCGGGGGTGCAGAACCCGCACTGGACGGCGCCGGCGTCGATGAACGCCTGCTGGACCAGGCCCAGCTCGCCGTCCTCGTCGGCGAGGCCCTCGACGGTGCGGACCTCGCGGTCCTGCACCTGGCCGGCCGCGACCAGACAGGAACAGACCGGGATGCCGTCCAGGTAGACGGTGCAGGAACCGCACTCGCCCTGCTCGCAGGCGTTCTTGGAGCCCGGCAGGCCGACGCGCTCGCGCAGCACGTACAGGAGGCTCTCGCCCTCCCACACGTCGTCGGCCTCGACCGGCTTGCCGTTGGCGGTGAAAGTGACCCTCATGCCGCGCTCCTGATCTGCTTGCTGTAGTCGTTCCACGTCCAGGTCAGGGTGCGGCGGGCCATCACGGCCAGCGAGTGCCGGCGGTAGTCGGCGGTGCCGCGGACGTCGTCGATCGGGGACGCGGCGGCCTTCACCAGTTCGCCGAACTGCTGGATCACCTCGGCGCCGAGCAGCTCGCCCGACTCCCACAGCCCGCGCTCGGCGAGCACGCCCTGGAGGTACTCCTCGGCCGCCACGGCGCGGCGCGGCGTGGGGGCGGCCGAACCGATCCCGGTGCCGACGGTGCCGTTCTTCGGGTGCAGCGCGAAACCGAAGGCGCAGACCGCGATGACCATCGCGTTGCGGGTGCCGATCTTGGAGAACTGCTGCGGGCCGTCCGCCACCGGGATGTGGACGGCGCGGATCAGCTCGTCCTGCTCCAGCGAGTTCCGCTTGACCCCGACGTAGAAGTCGTCGATCGCGATCATCCTGGTCCCGCGGACCGAGGCGGCCTCGACGAACACGTCACGGCCGGCCGCCAGCAGCGCGGGGTGCGCGTCGCCGGCGGGGGACGCACCGCCGAGGTTGCCGCCCACGCCGCCGCGGTTGCGGATCTGCGGGGAGCCCACGGTGTGCGAGGCCAGCGCCAGCCCGGGCAGCGGCCCGGACAGCTCGTCGATGATCCGGGTGTACGGCACGGCTGCGCCGAGGCGGACGACATCGCCGTCGTTCGACCATTCGGTGAGCTCGGTGATGCGGTTCAGGTCGAGAATCGCGGATGGCCGGTGCACGTCGAAATTCATCTCGACCATGACGTCCGTGCCACCCGAGATCGGCAGCGCGGTCGGGTACTCAGCCTTCGCCGCGAGTGCCTCGTCCCACGTAGCGGGCCGAAGGAACTCCATGCGGGTGTCTCCTCAAGTCGTCGCCTACCAGAACGGTTGGGCACAGTGCCCGGAACCCGGTCGCTCGCCCGTTCGGAGGCGGCTGCACGGAGTTCCTGCCCGCGGATCTCGGACTCTGCTACCGCCCCGTTGCCGAGGCGTTGAGTCCTGGTCACCGGGGT
This sequence comes from Kitasatospora sp. NPDC088346, assembly GCF_044740765.1. Taxonomy (NCBI): domain Bacteria; kingdom Bacillati; phylum Actinomycetota; class Actinomycetes; order Kitasatosporales; family Streptomycetaceae; genus Kitasatospora; species Kitasatospora sp. NPDC088346. Next base: position 256,744 of record NZ_JBIURH010000002.1, on the reverse strand, counting down.
GTGTCCGGCGGCGTGTGGCCAGTGAACCTCCGACCGCCCACCCGTAGGCAGTCACCGATGGCATGAAGCCCCGGCGGTGGTGCCGCCCGGCATCCTGTACGTTCCTCTAACGAGGGCAACGGCCCAGTCCAAGCGGTTGCGGACCGCTCAGTACGACCGTAATCCGGCCGTGACGGCGGCGCTACGACCCTGTGACCCGGGTCCCTCTTGAGACGTAACGCCGAGGCCGTCGGCTGGGGCACACTGTGAGCCCCCACACCCACCAGACCCCCACCCTCCAGACGAAGGAGTCTGCGGATGCGTGTCCGTGACCTGCTCGCCCCCGGGACCCTCGGGCTCCGGCTGCTCGCCGCCGAGGACGAGCTGGACCGGCAGGTCAGCGGCGTCATGACCACCGACCTGCACGACCCGGGCCGGTACCTGCACGGCGGCGAACTGGTGCTCACCGGCATGCTGTGGCGCACCTCCGCCGAGGACTCGGAGCGCTTCGTGCGCACCATCGTGGCCGGTGGGGCGGTCGCGCTGGCGGCGGGCGAGGCCGAGGTCGGCCCGGTGCCGGCGGACCTGATCGACGCCTGCGCGCGGCACCGGATGCCGCTGCTCGCCGTCCCCGACCACATCGCCTTCGGCGCCGTCACCGAGTTCGTCGGCCGCCAGGTGTCGGCCGACCGCGCCGCCGACCTGGCCGCCCTGGTCGACCGTCACCGGATGCTGGTCTCCGCCGCCGGCGGCGGCGGCCTGGACGCCGTGCTCGACCTGCTCGGCGGCGACCTCGACCTGGACTGCTGGGTGCTCACGCCCACCGGCCGGGTGATCGCGGGACCGGCCGACCGGCTCACCGCGGAGGACCGCGACCAGCTGGCCCGCACCCACCTGGCCGCCCAGCGCCAGCGTCGCCGGCCCCCGCACCGGGCCCGGCTGATCTCCGGCTCGTACTCGCTGCTGCCCGCCGCCGTCGACCCGGCCGAGGAGAGCCCGCTGGCCGACTGGGTACTGGCGGTCGCCGGCGACGTCACCGAGTGGACCGGCAAGCGCCAGCAGCTCGCCGAGAACCTGGCCCGGCTGGTCGCCGCCGAGCGGACCCGCCGTGACGAGGGCCGCCGGCTGCGGCGCCGGCTCGCCGACGAGGTGCTGACCCTGCTGCAGCGGGACGCCGATCCGGCCGAGATCAGCCGTGCCCTGCACGCCTCCTCGGCGATGGCCGTCCGGTACGAGGGCGCCGGGGCGGAGCCCGCGAACGGCGGCGGCACCTGGCTGGTGCTCAGCGCCGAGAGCACCGGCCTGCCCGACGGCGTGCTGCGCACGATCCTGGAGGAGGCGCTCGGCGACGCCTCGGACCGCGCCCTGGTGGCCGGCTCCGGCAACGGCGCGGTCGGCGTCCTGCCCGCTCTCGACGCGGCGGTGCCCGCGGAGGCGCTGCGCGAACTGCTCGCCCCGCTGGAGGCCGGCCTCGGTTCGGAGGGCCGGATCACCGTGGGTGTCTGCGCCCCGGCCGGCGAGGCGGGTGGTCTGCGCGGCGCCCTGGAGGAGGCCCGGCACGCCCGCCGGATCGCCGCCGCCCGGATCGGCCGGGTCTGCGTGGCCGGCCCCGAGGAGCTCGCCTCGCACGTCCTGCTGCTGGCCGCGGTGCCGGACGAGGTCCGCCGGGCGTTCCGCAGCCGGTTGCTGGACCGCGTCATCGCCTACGACATCGAGCACCAGGCGGATCTGGTCAGGACGCTGGAGGCCTTCCTGCGCTCGGACGGTTCGTGGACCCGCTGCGCGGCCCAGCTGCACGTGCACGTGAACACCCTGCGTTACCGGATCGGCCGCATCGAGGAGTTGACGGGTCGTGATCTCTCCCGGCTGGAGGACCGGGTCGACTTCTACCTCGCACTGGAGCTCGCCTAGCGCTTGACGGGGGCCCGTAAAAGTTCCAGGAAATCGGTCACGACTTCATTGCGATCGATTCCAAAAGCGGGCAAATAGGGCCAACTCTCACAGAATATTCCCAGGTTTGTGAGGTAGCTTTCGACCGCAGCGCGAAGGGGGGCCGTCCGAAAAGCGGACGAGTCGCCCCGCGATGCCGCCGGGGTGCGGGGGCCTCCGTGCGCACCCGTACCCTTTCCGCTCGCGGTCGACGTCTTTCGATCCGGCGCGCGGCTGCGAAAGTTGACTGCGTACCGTGACCAATCCGCGTTACCGCATACCCGAGGACCCGCCCGACGCGTATCTGCGGCATGAGGAAACGCTCCAGCTTCGGTCACCCTGGGTGACAGTCCCGGCTGCGGTGGAACCGGATGCCCGGCGGGTCGAGCGGGTCCAGGTGCACACCGAGATCCCGAAGGCCGTCTTCGTCGACCAGAGCGGGCGGCGCGGCCGCGCGCTGCGCGGCTTGGGCTGGATCGCCGGACTGGCCTGCGCAGGCTTCGCGGTCACCGCCCTGACCACCGTCGCCGGGTCCAACGCGCAGGCGCCCGCCATGCCGATACCGACCCGCACAGCGGGCAGCGGCGAGCAGAAGGTGCTGGCCGAGTCCGGCACCGCCGCGCCGACCGCCGCCGCGACGGCCTCCCCCACCGCCTCCCCGTCCGCGGGCCCGGCGAAGACCACCGGCAAGCCCACCGCGTCCGCCCCCGCCACCGGCGCGGCGACCGCCCCCGCCACCGGTAGACCGACCGGCGCGGCGAAGCCCGCGACCGCCTCGGCCAAGCCCGCCACCGCGTCCACCGGTGCCGGTGCCGCCAACACCGCGGTCACCCCCCGATCCGCCAGCTCCGCCGCCAAGCCCCGCTAGGTTGCCGTACCAAGGACCACAGCCATGCTGCGAACCCGAGGCAGGCGAGCGGCCAGCCGCCCGCGCCGCCGCGCCGTCCCGCCCCTGCGATTCAGCCTGCCCACGGTGGTGCTGCTCACCCTGCTCGCCACCCTGCTGCTGCGCGGTCTGGTGACCAACGAGGTCTTCCACGACGCCCGGATCAACGTGTCCGTCGACAAGACCACCGTCCCGCCCGACCTGCTGACCGGCGGCCCGGTCATCGACGCCCGCGGGCCGGGCGCCCCGCGCAACTACCGGGCGCAGGACCACACCATGGCCCTGACCTTCGACGACGGCCCCGACGAGCAGTGGACGCCGCAGATCCTCGACGTCCTCGCCCAGTACCACGCCAAGGCCACCTTCTTCGTGACCGGCTCGATGGTGACCCGCCACCCGGACCTGATCCGGCGGATCATCGCGGACGGCCACGAGATCGGTCTGCACTCCTTCACCCACCCGGACTTCACCCTCCAGTCGGACCGCCGGATCACCTGGGAGATGGCCCAGACCCAGCTGGCCCTGGCCGGCGTCGCCGGCGTGCACAGCGCGCTGTTCCGCCCGCCGTACTCCTCCGACGCGTCCGCGCTGGACGACCTGACCTGGCCGGTGCTGAAGAAGCTCGCCGACCGCGGGTACGTCACCGCGTTCATCGACGAGGACACCGAGGACTGGCAGCGCCCGGGCGTGGACGCGATCGTCGCCGCCGCGATGCCCAAGAAGGCCGGTGAGGGCCACATCGTGCTGATGCACGACGCCGGTGGCGACCGGGCCCAGACCGTGGCCGCGCTCAAGGTGGTGATGCCCAGGCTCCAGGCCGAGGGCTACCGCTTCAGCACCGTCAGCGAGTCGATCGGCGCCGAGACCTCGATGTCCAAGGTCACCGGGTTCCAGCTGTGGGAGGGCAAGCTCTTCCTCGGCCTCGCGCACGCGGCGGTGCTGGTGATGCCGGTCCTGATCGTGCTGCTCGCCCTGGTCGGCACCCTGGTGTTCGGCCGGTTCGCGCTGATGCTCTTCCTGTCCGTCAAGCACGCCCGGCGCACCCGCAGCAAGAGGTTCGGCTGGGGCCCGCCGGTCACCGAGACCGCCACCGTGCTGGTCCCCGCCTACAACGAGCAGGAGTGCATCGCCAACACCCTGCGCTCCCTGATCGACAGCGAGCACCCGATCGAGGTGATCGTGATCGACGACGGCTCCACCGACGACACCGTCCGGATCGTCGAGGAGCTGGACCTGCCCGGCGTCCGGGTGATCAGCCAGCCCAACTCCGGCAAGGCCACCGCACTCAACACCGGCATCGCGCACGCCACCCACGACCTGATCGTGATGATGGACGGCGACACCGTGTTCGAGCCCTCCACCGTCCGCGAGCTGGTGCAGCCGTTCGCCGACCCGGGCGTCGGCGCGGTCGCCGGCAACGCCAAGGTCGGCAACCGGGACAGCCTGATCGGTGCCTGGCAGCACATCGAGTACGTGATGGGCTTCAACCTCGACCGCCGGATGTACGACGAGCTGCGCTGCATGCCCACCGTCCCCGGCGCCGTCGGCGCCTACCGCCGCGAGGCGCTGGAGCAGGCCGGCGGGATGAGCGAGGACACCCTCGCCGAGGACACCGACCTCACCATGGCGCTGCACATCAACGGCTGGCAGGTGGTCTACGCCGAGAACGCCCGGGCCTGGACCGAGGCGCCCGGCAGCATGGCCCAGCTCTGGTCCCAGCGCTACCGCTGGTGCTACGGCACCATGCAGGCGATGTGGAAGCACCGCGGCGCGGTCCTGGCCTCCGGGCCGGCCGGCCGGTTCGGCCGGGTCGGCCTGCCGCTGGTGGCCCTGTTCATGGTGCTCGCCCCGCTGCTGGCCCCGCTCTTCGACGTCTTCCTGGTCTACGGGATCTTCTTCGTGGACGCGCCCAAGACGCTCGCCGCCTGGTTCACCGTCCTGATCGTCCAGCTGGTCTGCGCCGGGTACGCGTTCTGGCTGGACCGCGAGAAGCCGTGGCACCTGATCACCCTGCCGCTCCAGCAGCTGGTCTACCGCCAGCTGATGTACCTGGTGCTGCTGCAGTCCTGGATCACGGCGCTCACCGGCGGCCGGCTGCGCTGGCAGAAGCTCCAGCGCACCGGCGAGGTCGACGTCCCCGTGAACGCCTGAGCCCCGGCCCCACCACCACACCCACCACCGAGAGGCCACCATGACCGCGCCAGCCCACCCCGGGTACGCGCCCCCCGGCAGCGGGCCGTTCGCTCCCGCGCCGGCGGCCGCCGAGCCCGCGCCGGTCCAGCCGGTCCGGGCCGCGCCCGGCCGCGACCGCTACCTCGACCTGCTGCGGGCGCTGGCGCTCGTCCGCGTGGTGTTCCTGCACATGTTCGCGTGGTCCTGGCTGCCCATCGTCTTCCCGTCGATGGGCGTCATGTTCGCGCTGGCCGGCTCGCTGATGGCCCGCTCGCTGGCCCGGCCGACCCTCTCGGTGATCCGCGGCCGGCTGCGCCGCCTGCTGCCGCCGCTGTGGCTGATGGGCGTCATCGCGGTGCCCGGAATGCTGCTGCAGGGGTGGTCCGCGGCCTCCTCCGGGCACAGCACCGCGGGTTTCTGGGGCCGGATGCTGCTGTGGATCCTGCCGCTGAGCGACCCGCCGTACGGCGACCCGCTGCCCGGCCTGCACGGCCTGCTGGACCACGCCTGGGGCGAGCACGCCGCCGGCCCGCTCTGGTACCTGCGCGCCTACCTGTGGTTCGTGCTGCTGTCGCCGATGCTGCTGCGCCTGATGCGCAGGGTGCCGTGGCTGGTGGTGCCCGCGCCGATGCTGTTCTGCGTCGTCCTGGAGCTCGGCTACGTCGACCTGCGGCCCGAGCTGTACAGCATCGTCGACGGCCTGGCCATCTACGGCTCCTGCTGGCTGCTCGGCATGGCGTACCAGGAGGGCATGCTCAACCGCTTCCCGCGCTACCTCGCCCCCTCGGTGGTGCCCTTCGTGATGGCCGCGGCGCTGTGGTGGACGCTGAACGGCACCAATGACCAGGGCGGCCCGGCGACCCTGGAGGACAGCACCCTCGGACAGGCGGTCTGGTCCTTCGGCTTCGTCCTGCTGCTGCTGAACGCCAGCCCGTCCTGGGACGAGTGGCCGCCGAGGCTGCGCCGCTGGGGCGGTCTGATCAGCCTGCTGAACTCGCGGGCCGTCACCGTCTACCTCTGGCACAACCTGGCCATCACCGCGGCGATCAGCCTGATCGGCCTCACCTGGGGCCTGCCGCTGCTGGCCGAGAACGTGCCGTGGCTGCTGGACAGCGAGTGGCTGCCGATGCTGCTGGCCTGGCCGCTGATCGGCCTGTGCATCGTCGCCTTCGGCTGGATCGAGGACGTCGCCGCCAAGCGCCGGCCCCGGCTGTTCCCGTACCCGCGCCAGCCACGCTCGGCCGCCCACCGCCGCTGACCCGCCACCCGCACCGATGCCCAAGGGGCCCCCGGCAGCTGCCGGGGGCCCCTTGGCATCGGTATGCGTCCGGGCGGCGGCCGCCCGGTGCGGTCAGTGCTGGGCGGGGATGACGCCCGACAGCCACTTGAAGATGTCGGGAACCATCGGCTTCCAGACGTCGCTGGCGTGCGGGCCGGTGGTCTCCACCGGGGTGACGGTGGTCGGCGCCTTGGCCGCGTCCCGCAGTGCCACCGCGGCCTCGTAGCCGTCGCCCTTGTTGCCGCTGACGTACAGCGCGGTCTTCGGCGGGGTGGCGGCGGCCTTGAGGATGTTGAGCGGGTTGGACCTCTCCCGCAGGACCGGGTCCTTCGCGGTCAGCGAGTGCGACTCCTGCGCCGGGTCGTTGTAGCCGGAGAGGCTGACGCCGGCCCGGTAGCGGTTCGGGTGCTCCACCGCGAGCTTGGTCGCGCAGTGGCCGCCGGCCGAGTACCCGGCCACCGCCCAGCGGTCGGCCGACGGGTCGGCCCGGAAGTTGTCCAGGATCATCTGCGGCACGTCCCGCGAGAGCCAGGTGTCGGCGTTGACCTTGTCCTTGACGTCGGCGCAGCCGGTGTCGACGTCGTCGCCCAGCAGGTTGGTCCGCGGCGAGACCAGGATGAACGGCGAGACCTCGCCGCGCTGCATCATCGGCTTCAGCTGGTCGGAGACCTTGAGCGTGCCGAACCACGTCTTGGACGAGCCCGGCCAGCCCGGCAGCAGCTCGACCACGGGGAAGTTCTTGTCCTTGTAGGCGGGGTCGTTGTACTGGGGCGGCAGCCAAACCAGCACCTCGCCGTCCACGCCGGACACCTCGCCCTTCAGCTCGGTGTGCTGCACGTCGTTCGGCACCTTCGGATCCCCGACGCCCTTGAAGGACTGGATCACCTTGGCGCGGGTCTTGCCGTCCGAGCCGTTGCCCGCGCTGTCGGCCGCGACCTTCGGGACGGCCCGGACGTGGTCGCCGGTGCCGAGCAGGTCGTCCCAGTTCCCGTAGATCAGGTTGGCGTTGTTGACCATGACGAAGACCATGGTCACGGCCGTCACCTGGCAGAAGAGGATCATCACCAGCCTGGACAGGATCTGCACGGGCCTGGGCCCGCGCACCCGCCCCCAGAGCAGCAGCGCCGCCGCGATGGAGATCGGCACGAGGATCATCGTGACGACGAGGAATGGTGTGCCAGTCAGTTGCATGGATTGTTTCTCGTATCCGGGTTGCGGTCGCCCGGGGCTCAGGGCGCCCAGGGCGTGCTCCAATGGATCAGACGGGGTGGAACGGGTGATCAGTTGCTCGCCGAACTGAAGGAAACCTGAGAGGAACATCACGTTTCTGTGAGTCCCGGTCGAGCGCCGACCCAAGTCTGCCACCCGACCGGACGGCCGCACGGTGCGGGCCCGACCTGTTCCCAGGCATATCCCGACCCGGCCGGACACCGCCGCTCGAACTGCCGTGCCGTCAGAGCGGCTCACCCGGGCGGCCGTACGCGATCTCGACCGGGGACCGCCGGGCGCCGACACTGGTCTCCACGGGCCGCGGCGAAGGGGGGAGCGTCACAGTGGGAGCACGCACGACGGTGGTGCCGCACGGGGTGTTCCTGTTGACGGACGCGTGCAGCGGCACCGGCGGCCGCGGCGCCGCGGTGAAGGGCAACCGCACCCTCCTCCACTCCGACGACGCGCGGACCAGGAACCAGGTGCGGCCGGTCCGGACCGCGATCGACCAGCGGGTGGACGGCGCCGCCGCCCGGGACGCCGGGCCCGGGGTGGTGCTGATCACCCGCAGCCCGCACCACGCCCATCCGGTGGGTGAGCACGTCCCACCGCTGCGACGGGGGAGGATGGCGGGTAGCCACCCGCGCGCGGAGATCGGCCTCGAACGGCTCACCACCGCGATGGCGGGCGGCTCGGAACTCGCCGCGCTCGGCCACGAGCTCCGCCGCCCCGACCCGAAGGAGCGTCCACCCCAGTGACCAGCCCGAACGACAGCGCGCGGCCGCCGGCCCTGCCCACCCTGTTCGGCATCGGCCAGCGCGGCGCCGACCGCCGCAGGCGCACCCTGCCGGCCGGGGTGCTGCGGCTGCCCACCATCGGTGTCGACATCGGCGGCACCAAGGTGGTCGCCGGAGTGGTCGACGGCGAGGGCCGGGTGCTGGACCGGGTGCGCACCGAGACCCCCGACAAGAGCAAGAGCCCCCGGGTGGTCGAGGACGTCATCGTCGAGCTTGTGCTCGAACTCGCCGACAAGCACGACGTCCACGCGGTCGGCGTCGGCGCGGCCGGCTGGGTGGACGCGGACCGTTCCACGGTGCTCTTCGCCCCCCACCTGAACTGGCGCGGCGAACCGCTGCGGGACGCGCTCAGCGAGCGGCTGCGCTTCCCGGTGATCGTCGAGAACGACGCCAACGCCGCCGCCTGGGCCGAGTGGCGGTTCGGTGCCGGGCGCGGCGAGGACCACATGGTGATGATCACCCTGGGGACGGGCATCGGCGGCGCGGTGGTCCGCGACGGCTACGTGGACCGGGGCAAGTACGGGCTGGCCGGCGAGTTCGGCCACATGCAGGTGGTCCCGGCCGGCCACCGCTGCCCGTGCGGCAACCGCGGCTGCTGGGAGCAGTACTCCTCCGGGAACGCGCTGGTCCGGGAGGCCCGCGGACTGGTCGAGGAGGAGTCCCCGGTGGTCCAGCCGCTGCTGGCCCGGGCCGGCGGTACGGCGGCGGGCATCACCGGCCCGCTGGTCACCCAGGCCGCGCGGGACGGCGACCCGATCGCGGTCGAGCTGCTCTACGAGGTCGGTCACTGGCTCGGCGTCGGCATCGCCAACCTGGCCGCCGCCCTGGACCCCGGACGGTTCGTGATCGGCGGCGGCGTCTCCGAGGCCGGCGAACTGCTGCTCGCCCCGGCCCAGGACGCCTTCCGCCGCACCCTCACCGGCCGCGGCTTCCGCCCCGAGGCGGGCATCGTGCCGGCGGCCCTCGGCAACGAGGCCGGCCTGGTCGGCGCCGCGGACCTGGCCCGTCAGGTCGCCCGCCGCTTCCGCACCGTCAAACGCCGCCGCGCCGAGCGCGCTTCGCTCCGCTAGCCGGCCCCCGACCAGCTGGTCGGAGGGGCGCCGAGGATCGGGTACGATTTCCTCATCACTCGGGCGCGGGTGGCGGAATAGGCAGACGCGCTGGATTCAGGTTCCAGTGCCCGAAAGGGCGTGGGGGTTCAACTCCCCCCTCGCGCACCACGAAGTACCGACGAAGCGGTGCTTCCCACAGCGGCGGAAGTCGCTGTGGGAAGCACCGCTTCGTCGTTCCCGCCGACGGAGCCGGTTCGTCGGACACGGCCCGGTCCCGTCACGGAAGGCCGGACGCCCCGGGATCCGGCAGGCTGCGCAGGCATCGGTGGAGGCGGCCGCCAGGACGTGCGCGGTGGCGATCCGTACGGAGCGGTCGGGGTGCCGGCCTCGGGAACCTACCGGCCGGTAGTGCGTCGATGCGCGGTTGTCCTGTCCACCACACCTGTGAAACAACGGGAACTGACGCTGCCTCAGGAGGTCCGTATGAGAGTCCTGGCCCGTTCGGTTCCCGCTCTGGCGATCGCCGCAGCCCTGGTCTGTGCGGGAGGCGTGCCCGCCCGGGCCGCCGCACCCCCGCCCAAGGTCCCGGAGGCCGCCGGATACGGCGGGGCCGTCGCGAGCGTGGACGCGGACGCCACCGCGGCCGGCATCGAGGTGCTCCGCCGCGGCGGCAACGCCGTCGACGCGGCCGTGGCCGTCGCGGCCGCGCTCGGCGTCACCGAGCCCTACTCGGCCGGCATCGGGGGCGGCGGCTACTTCGTCTACTACGACGCCCGCACCGGCCGGGTCTCCACCCTGGACGGCCGGGAGACCGCGTCGCGCCGCTCCGACGAGACCCTCTTCCTGGAGGGCGGCAAGCCGCTGCCGTTCGCCGACGCCGTCACCAGCGGCCTGTCCGTCGGCGTGCCCGGTGCCCCCGCGACCTGGGACAGGGCGCTGCGGCTCTGGGGCAGCCGCTCCCTCGACGAGGTGCTGCGCCCCGCCGAGCGGATCGCCGACCGGGGCTTCACCGTCGACCAGACCTTCCAGGACCAGACCGCGCTCAACCAGAGCCGCTTCAAGGACTTCCCGGCCACCCGCCGGCTCTTCCTGCCGAACGACGCGCTCCCGGTGGTCGGCTCCCGGTTCCGCAACCCCGAACTGGCCGCCACCTACCGCGAGCTCGGCCGCAAGGGCGTCGACGCGCTCTACCGCGGCCCGATCGGCGCGGACGTCGTCCGCACCCTCCAGCACCCGCCGGTCGACCCGGCCTCCGGCCGCAACGCCCGGCCCGGCCAGGTCACCACCGCGGACCTGGCGGCCTATCAGGTGCTGCTCCAGCAGCCGACCAGGGTCGCCTACCGGGGCCTGGAGGTGAACGGCATCGCGCCCTCCTCCTCCGGCGGCACCACCGGCGGCGAGGCGCTGGGCATCCTGCGGCAGAGCGACCTCTCCCGGCTGGACGACACCCAGTACTACCACCGCTTCCTGGAGGCGAGCCGGATCGCCTTCGCCGACCGCGGCCGCTGGGTCGGCGACCCGCGCTTCGTCCAGGTGCCGACCGCGCAGCTGCTCTCGCCGGCCTTCGCGGCCGCCCGGGCCTGCCTGGTGGACCCGGCCCGCGCGCTGACTAGCCCGCTCGCCCCCGGCGACCCGTACCACCCGGCCGCCTGCGCGAGCAACGGCCCGGCCGTCGCCGAGACGTACGAGGGCCCGAGCACCACCCACCTGACGGTCGCCGACCGCTGGGGCAGCGTGGTCTCCTACACCCTGACGATCGAGCAGACCGGCGGCAGCGGCATCACCGTCCCCGGCCGCGGTTTCCTGCTCAACAACGAGCTGACCGACTTCTCCTTCGCGCCCGCCACGGCGGGTGTGCCCGACCCCAACCTGCCGGGGCCGGGCAAGCGCCCGCGGTCCTCGATCTCGCCGACCATCGTGCTCAAGGACGGCCGGCCGCTGTTCGCCACCGGTTCGCCCGGCGGCTCGACCATCATCACCACCGCGCTCCAGGTGGTGCTGGGCCGGATCGACCGCGGGCTGACGCTGGAACAGGCCATCGCCGCCCCGCGCGCGAGCCAGCGCAACACCGCCGCCACCACCGCCGAACCGGCCTTCCTCGCACTGCCCGAGCGGGCCCGGCTGGAGGCGCTCGGCCACGTCTTCGTGGACGGCGGCGAGATCGGTGCGGCCACCGGCGTGGAGCGGCTGCCGGACGGCCGCTGGCGCGCGGCCGCGGAGCCGGTCCGGCGCGGCGGCGGGTCGGCCGCGGTGGTGGTGCCCGGCCGCTGAGCCTTCCGGGGTTGTCGGTGCCGGACGGTATGTTCGGGGTGGGTGCCCAGGTGCGGTCCGTGCGGTCCGGAAGCGGTCCGTGCGCGCCGGGGCGCCCGCCCCTCGTCCGCAGCACCCGGAAGGCCGCCAGCCGTGACAGTCCGCATCGCCACCTGGAACATCAACTCCGTCACCGCCCGGCTGCCCAAGCTCCTGGAGTGGCTGGAGGGCGCCCGGCCGGACGTGCTCTGCCTCCAGGAGCTGAAGTGCGCCGCCGACGCCTTCCCGTACGAGGAGGTCAGGGAGCTCGGCTACGAGACGGCCGCCCACGGCGTCGGCCGGTGGAACGGCGTCGCGGTGCTCTCCCGGCTCGGCCTGGAGGACGTCGTGCGCGGCCTGCCCGAGCAGCCCGGCTACCTCGCCGACGGCGCGCTGCTGCCCGAGGTCGAGCCCCGGGCCGTCGCCGCGACCTGCGGGCCCGTCCGGGTCTGGTCGGTGTACGTGCCCAACGGCCGCGAGGTCGGCCACGCGCACTACCAGTACAAGCTGGAGTGGTTGGAGGCACTGCGCAGGGCCGTCCTGGAGGACGCGGCCGGCCCCCGCCCGTTCGCGGTGCTCGGCGACTACAACGTGGCCCCCACCGACGAGGACGTCTTCGACCCCGCCGCCTTCGCCGGCCTGACGCACGTCACCGAGCCCGAGCGCGCCGCCCTCGCCGCGCTGACCGCCGCGGGCCTCCAGGACGTGGTGCCGCGCCCGCTCAAGTACGACCGCCCCTACACCTACTGGGACTACCGCCAGCTGGCCTTCCCGAAGAACCGCGGCATGCGGATCGACCTCACCTTCGCCAACAAGCCCTTCGCGGACGCGGTGACGGACAGCTACGTCGACCGTGAGGCCCGCAAGGGCAAGGGCACCTCCGACCACGCGCCCGTGGTGGTCGATCTGGATCTCTGAGCGGCCGTTCGCCCCCGGAGAGTTGGTGACGCAGGGTAGCCGGAGGGACCCGAACGGGCCCTACCGGGTGGCCGCACGGCGTGGCGCTGCCTAGCGTCGCGGGTAACCGGGTGTAGCTGTTCGATCACGTGGACGTCGGCGTCCGCCCGCTACACCCGAGAACCTTGGAGGTACGGCATGCGTCGCACGCGTACGGCCGCCGCAGCCCTGCTTGGCGCGACCACCCTGCTTGGTCTCGCCGGGCCGGCGGCCCATGCCAAGGACGTCGCGCCCGCGTGGGTCAGCCCGGCGGAGGCGGCGTCCGGTCAGACCGTCACCGTCAGCGTCACCTGTGACACCAGCTCCGTGAAGACCGTCACCGCCAACTCCCAGGCCTTCGTCGGCGGCTCGGCCACCCTCACCGTCGGCCCCGACGGCAAGTACAGCGGCCCGGCCAAGCTGGTCGCCCAGCAGGACCTGACCGGCGCCGTGAAGAAGGCGCCCCAGGGCAACTCCTGGGGCATCGACGGCAAGTGCCCCAACGGTGACACCTTCACCGGCGCGGTCGGCGTCACGGGATCGGGCTCCTGGGTGATGGGCGGCGCCACCGGTGGCGCCAAGCCGTCCACCCAGCCCGCCAAGCCGTCGACCGAGCCGGCCGAGCCCGCCTGGTCGGGCGAGCCGAGCGGCCCGCACGGCTCGGTCGGCACCGGCCTCGGCGGCTCCATCGACACCGACGGCCGTCAGCTGGCGGCCGGTGGCGTGCTGGTCGCGGCCGGTGTCGCGGGGTTCTGGCTGCTGCGCCGCCGCACCGGCGACGGACAGCAGTCCTGATGCCCCGGACGTCCGCCCCCGCTCAGCGCCCCGTGGTCACGCCGGGGCGCTGAGCCGTACCGCGGCCCGGCCGGCGGTGTAGCCGTCGGCGGGCTTCTCCGCCGGGTCCGGCCCGTCCGACTCCAGTGCCGCGAGGGTGCCGGAGGCCAGCAGGTACTGCGCGGCGATGTACGTCGACATGATCAGCAGCCCGTGGCCGGGGAGCTGCTTCCAGCCCGCGATCCGGGTGGCGATCAGCGAGTCCGACAGCAGGAACAGCGCCCCGCCGACCCCGGTGCGCCAGCCGCGGCCGGCCGAGGTGACCGCCGTGGAGGCGAGCAGCAGGCTGTAGACGGCCACCGGGGCCTTCAGGTCGCCCAGGTCTGGCCAGAGCTGACTGATCATCGTGGCCCAGGCAGCCCCGTACGCCGCCGCGACCAGCAGGCTCCGGCGCCGGTCGTCGAGCGCGCCCTGGCGCACGAACATCGTCACGTAGCAGACGTGTGCGGCCGCGAAGGAGCCCATCCCCGCCAGGAACGCGGTGTCGCTGTCCAGTTGCAGCGCCACGTCCCCGCCCGCGCTCAGCACGAGGGCCGGCGCCAGCAGCTTCGGCGCCCGGGGGCTGCGGGCCAGGGTGTGCGCGGCCAGCAGCGGCATCAGGGCCGGCTTGGTGGCGTGCTGGAGGACGGTGGCGCCGGTCGCGATCGCGCCCAGGTGGGCGGCCGAGGTGGCGGCGAAGCCGGCCAGCAGGCCGCGGGCGGTGCGCAGGCGTCGGGTGATGGTCATGCGGCGGTGCCCTCCGGGCGGTCGATGGTGCCGGGCTGCCAGCCCGGGCCGTTGATGAGGTGGCGGACCCGGTCGCCCCAGCCGGTGGCCCGGGTCACGTCGCGGGCGATCGAGACGTACTCGTGGGTGGCCACCCGCAGTGGGTTGAAGCTGTCCAGGTTCTTCGTCAGGCCGTACACCGGCTTGGTGGTCTCCGGCGCGAAGCTGCCGAACACCCGGTCGAAGACGATCAGGATGCCGCCGAAGTTGCGGTCCAGGTAGCTGCCCTGGGACGCGTGGTGCACCCGGTGGTGCGAGGGGGTGTTGAGGACGAACTCGAACGGCCGGGGCAGCCGGTCGATCCGCTCGGTGTGGATCCAGAACTGGTAGACCAGGTTGACCGAGGAGCAGAAGGCCAGCGCGGCCGGGTGCACCCCCGCCAGGACCATCGGCACGTAGAAGACCCAGCTGGTGGCGCCGGTCCAGGGCTGGCGCAGGGCGGTGGAGAGGTTGTAGTGCCGGCTGGAGTGGTGCACCACGTGGCAGGCCCACAGGATCCGGACCACGTGGTGGCCGCGGTGCTGCCAGTAGTAGCAGAAGTCCTGCGCCAGCAGCATCAGCGGCACCGTCCACCACAGCACCGGCACTCGCAGCGGGGTCAGCTCGTACAGCGCCGAGTAGATCGCCAGGACCGGGATCCTCCAGCCGGCGTCGAACAGCAGGCTGCCCAGTCCCATGCCGAGGCTGGTGCCGGTGTCCCGGGCCGCGTACCCCTGCTCCTCGTCGTCCGGGTGGAACCGGTACGAGACCATCTCCACGACGGTGAGCAGCACGAAGGCGGGTATCGACCACAGCACGACGTCGGGCAGGTTCGGCATGCCGGAGACGATAGGCGACGGCCGAGGACCAGCGGAAGGGGTTGTTACCGGCGCGTAGCCGCGGGGTGCGCGGCCGGGCCGGGCGGGCGGGCGAGCCTGCGGCGGGCGGGGGCCACCGTCTACTCTGGTGGGCGACATGGAGCAGCACGAGCACGCGACCGGCGCCGGGGAGGCGCGGGATCGCACGGGGACCGGGCGCGCGGGCGGGGCGGGGCAGCTCACGGCCCAGCCGTCGGCCGACCTGTACCCGGCCGCGCAGGAGCTCGCCGCCCGGCTGGCCGACGCCTCGCCGGAGGCCGCCCACGACCTGTTCACCGCCGCCTTCGGCCTCTACGGAGCCCGGCACTTCGGCGGCGCGCTCGACCCGGACGACCCGACACCCGCCGGCACCAGCTGGTGGCACGGGACGTCCGCGCACCAGTCGGCCGCGCTGCGCACCCGCCCGCTGCACTACCGCCGCGGCCGGCGCGACGCCGCCGGCCAGGGCGCGAACGGCCCGCACGGCACGGCCGGCCGCCACCGCAAGCCGGAGCGCCCGCGCGGCCCCGCCGAGCCGGCCGCGGCCGTCGAACGCCGCACCGCCGCCCGCCTGCTGCTGGCCCACCCGCTGGTCACCGACACCGGACCGCACGCGGCGGGCTTCGCGCTGATCCACCGCCACGCCGACTGGCTCGCCGAGCGTTTCCAGCGGGTGCTCGGCTACCGGCTGACGGTGGCCGCCCGGCACGCCCGGCTGCGCAAGGCCCCGGTGCCCGGCCGCGCCCTGGCGGGCTTCACCCCAGCCTCGTACGCCTGCCTGGTGCTGGCGCTCGGCGCGCTGGCCGACGGCCGGGCGCCCGACCTCGACCAGCCGCAGGCGCTCGCGGTGCTGCGCGACTGGCAGGTGGTCGACCGGGACCGGGAGGGCGCCCCGACGGTCGACCGGGAGCTGGCCGCCGCGCTGGCCCCGGCGCCCGAGCTGCCCGCCGCGGGACCGGAGCTGACGGTCCGCCGGCTGCTGGTGGAGACACCGGTGGTGCTGCTGGACGAGCTCTCCCCGGGCGAGCGGGAGTGGCTGCGGCGCAACGGGGCGGCCGAGGCCGCGCTGTTCGCCGAGTTCCTCGGGCTGCGGGCCGAGGTCCGGGCCGAGGGCGTGGCCCTGCTGGATCCGGCGGACGAACTGACCGACCTCGCCCTGCCCGGCACCGGCACCCTGGCGCAGGCCGCCCTGCTGCTGGTGCGGCAGCTGGTGGAGGAACTGCGGCCGCTGCCCGAGGAGGCGGTTCCGCCGGCCGTGCTGATACCGGACGCCCTGATAGACGGCGCGCTCGGCGACGTCACCGACGACCACGGCCTGCGGGCCGGGTGGAGCCCCGAGTACCTGGCGGACCGTCCGGCCTTCCGCCGGGACGTGCTGGCGCTGCTCGAACGGATGGGGCTGATCGCCCCGGCCGGGCGTGCCTGGCTGCTGCGGGCGCCCGCCGCCCGCTACGCCCCGGAGGCCGAACCGGAGCCGACGACCGGCCCGGGCCGGCACTCGCGTCCGCAGGACCGGCTGGCCCCGGGGGCGGAAGGCCCCGGCCGCCCGGGCTGACCCGGGGCCGGGGCGCGGTCCTGCGGCTCCGCCGGACGGGCGGGAGGGTGCGGACGGACCCTGGGGCCTAGGTGGGCCGGACGCGTTCGGCGACCGGGCGGAGCTCCTGCACGGTGGGCTCGTACTCGACCGGCTGTCCGCTCTCCAGCTGGTGGTCCTCGATGCCCATGATCGAGTCGTAGTAGACGGTCAGCTCGGGGCCGCCGTCGTCCGGGACGATGTAGCCGTGTCCGTGTTCGGGGTAGTACGTCCGCACGGTGCCGGTAGCCATGGTGCCTCCTCGGGCCGACGACCTATGGTCACCTGCAGTATCCGCTCGTCGGCCGGGCCCCACCACTCAGCGGGCGGCGGCGCTGGCCGCGGGGCCGGCGGGCCGGAAGGTCTCCACGGTGGCGCCCACTCCCAGGGCGCCGAGCGCGAGGGAGGCGGCCACCGCGGTGCAGGCCAGCAGGCGGCGGTGGCGCTGGGGCAGCGGGAAGGCGGTGTCCCGTGGTGCCCGTGGGGCGGGGGACGACTGGGCGTTCATGACGGTGAGCATGCCAGTGCGGTGTTAACGGCCGATACGTCCGGGTTAAGTCTGGACAGGAGCTTGACGACGGGATGTCCGCGCAGGTGGCGAGGGGGGTTCCGGTTCGCCCGAACGGGTGATCGGGGCGGCCGGTGCGGGCCTGCGGGCGACCGTCCCCGGGGCCGGGTCAGCGGGGCTCGTACGGGGTGAGCACCAGCCGTACCACGTCCTCCAGGCGGCGCCGGGCGTCGTCCAGCGTGGTGCGGCCGGTCACCCAGGCCGTCAGCTCGCCCTGCCAGGCGTGGCCGACGATGTGCCGGACCAACTCCCCCGCGGAGGACGGGACCTCGGACATCACCTCGTCCAGCGCGGCCCGGTCGGCCCGGGCCATGCCCTGGAGCGCCTCGCTGGCGAACGGGTCGGTGGAGGTGGCGACCGCGACCCGCAGCCGGGCCAGCTCCGGCTGGCGCTGGTAGGCCCGCATCCCGTGCCGGACGAACCGGACCGTCCGGTCGGTGCCGGAAGGGCCTGAGCGCGGACCCCGCTGCTCGGCCACCAGATCGGCGAGCAGCAGCCGGTGCCAGTCCGCGATCGCGGCGGCCAGCAGGTGGTCCTTGGAGGAGAAGTACCGGTAGGCGGTGCCGAGGGCCACCCCGGAGCGCTCCGACACCTGTTTCATCTGGAGCCGCTCGACGCCGATCTCGGTCACCAGGGCGAGGGCGGCCTGGATCAGGCTTCGGCGCCGTTCGAGCTGACGGGGCGACATCGCCTCCACCGGCCGTGGTGACAGGTCAACCTTGGTCACCCGCCCATGATACGGGGCGGGTAGCCGGGCCGGTATGCGGCCTGATCGGCGCCGGTCCGGCCGTCCGGTCGCCGTGGGCGTCCGGGGCGGGCAGGGTGTCCGCGGTCGGCGCGGCGGCCACGCCGGGGTGTCAACTGCTGCTGGGGGAGCGGTGGTTGTGGCGTGGCGCGGGCCCGCTCCGGCGCGCCGGCGTGAACGCCGGGCCTAGCGGGGGGTGCCGCGCCGTTCGCGCACGAGGGTCTCCTGGACGGCGGAGGCGACCAGCAGGCCGTCCCGGTCGTAGAACTCGCCGAGCGCCAGGCCGCGGCCGTCCGAGACGGACGGGCTGCGCTGGGCGAACAGCAGCCAGTCGTCGGCCCGGAACGGCCGGTGGAACCACATCGCGTGGTCCAGCGAGGCGAGCGTGATCAGCGGCGGCCCGGTGCGCTGGAAGCGGTGCGGCTGCAGGTGGAGGGCGGTGGTGGAGGCCAGGGTGAGGTCCGAGAGGTACGTCAGCGCGCAGACCTGGATCAGCGGGTCGTCGGCCGGCAGCGGTGTGCCGGTCCGCAGCCAGACGAACTGCTGCGGCACGCCCGGGAGTTCCGGTGGGAGGCCGGGTGTCCCGGCGGGGATGAAGCGCAGCTCCAGGGTGCGGAAGTCGGTGGACCGGGCGAAGTCCTCCGGGTCGGCCCGCTCCCAGGCGAGGAACGGGTCGGGCAGCTCGTCCGGCCCCGGCACCGGCGGCATGGTGCGCTGCCGCCCGCCGGACTCCTCCGGCACCTTGAAGGAGGCGGAGAGCGTGAAGATCGCCTCGCCGCGCTGCACCGCCGTCACCCGCCGGGTGGCGTAGGACATGCCGTCCCGGACCTGGTCGACCTGGTAGACGATGGGCCGCTGCGGATCGCCCGGCCGCAGGAAGTACCCGTGCAGGGAGTGCACCAGGCGCCGCGGGTCGACGGTCCGTCCGGCCGCCGTGAGGGCCTGCGCCGCGACCTGACCGCCGAAGGCACGCATCGGCGCCCCGGCGTGGCAGCGGCCCCGGAACAGGTTCTCGTCCAGCTCCTCGATCCGCAGCAGCTCGGCGAACGGCCGGACCGGGCCCGCGCCGACGGTCTCCTGGTTCATGGCATCCGTCACGGGCCCATCCTGGCAGATCGGTGCGGGCGGCGGTGTGACCCGGACGACAGGAGTGGATCTGGAACGCGTTCCAGAACAGGGCGGCTGTCGGTGCCCCGCCCTAGCGTTCCGGCCATGACCCGAACCGTACAGGCGTACGCCTGCCTCCAGCCCTCGGCGCCGACCGCCCGGCCAGGCGGCCCGGCCCTCGCGCCGGCCACCTCGGGCGGCCGCACGCCCGTCGGCGGGGTGGCCAACCCCCGGTTCCTCGACGGGTTCCTGACCGCCCCGGCCGCCCGCCACCACCAGCCGCTGCTGCGCGCCTCGCTCGACCCGGTGGTCACCGCCGACGGCGAACGGCTGCGCTTCGAGTCCTGCTCCGGCTGCTGCGGCGTGCACGCCCGCCTCGACGTCCTCGCCGGCGGTCCGGACGGCGCCCCGGTCGGTCACGGCACCACCGACGTCGACGTCACCGACCCGCCGCACCTCGCGGTCGGCCCCGGCGCCCTGGAGGTCACCACCTCCGAGGGCGGCGTGCTCACGGCGCTGGCGAGCGTGGACGCGGCCCGGGACGCCGACCTGATCGCGGTGCTGCTCGCCCGGGAACCCCGGACCGCGGTGGCCGACCCGGCCGACCAGCCCGGGCTGACCCCCGACCGGGTCCGGGCGGCCCCGACCGTCCTCGGCACCGCCGGGCAGATCGGCTACGACGCGGACCGGGCCGAGGCCCGCAACCCCCGGCTGCGCGCGGCACGCGACCTGGTCGCCGCCGGCGCGGTCCGGCCCGCGGCGGACGGGACGGTCACCAGGGTCACCGTCGACGACCACGTCCACCGGGTCCGCACGGCGGCCGACGGCAGCCTCGGCCGCACCAGCCTGTGGTGGGCCAAGTACCGTGGTGGGCGCGGCCCGTGCTCCCACGCGCCGGCCGTCCGGCCGGCCGGCCCCGGCGCGACGGGGGCGGGCCGGTGAGCCTGCTCGAACGGGTCGCCCGCGGCGACCTCGCCGGTACCGTCGCCGAGCTCGGCGAGCTGACCACCGACCAGCGGCGTGCGGAACTGGCCGGGCTGACGGCCCTGCGCCGCGAGCAGCGCGGCGAGTGGTGGCGGGTGCCGGTGGCGGTGCGAGCCGCACTGCTGATCGCCGGGGCGGGCTGCCACAGCGCCCCGTCCGCCGCCGCGGCCTGGATCGGCGGCCAGGACTTCCGTACGAGCGGCAGCTGGGACCGGCCCGAACTGTGGACCGTCCTGCGCTCGCGGCCGGTGGAGTGGCAGATCGCCGTGACCACCCGGCTGGCGCGGCGGCCGGCCCGCAGCTGGAACTGGGACGAGTACCCGCTGCTGGAGCGGCTGGTGCTGGCGACCGGCATGCCCGTGCCGTCCTCGGACGCCTTCGTGGCCGAGTGGCTGCGCCACCGCAGCGCCCCGCGGTTCGGTGCCGCACACCCGACGCTCCGGGAGCGGCTGGAGCACGACCCGTTCGTGCCGGTCCTGGTGCCCCGGCTGTTCGAGGTGCCGGGGACGGGCGTCCTGCTCGCCGCGGACCGGCCGCAGGACGCGGACGGCTGGCCGGCCTGCCTGGCCCGGCTCGCCGACGGCGGCGCGGTCGACCGCGCCGCCCTGATCGACCGGTGCCTGGCCCGGCTGCTGCGCGGCGGCCCGGCCAACGACCAGCGGGGGTTCCTGCGGATCCTCCAAGAGCTCGCGCCGACCCCGGCCGAGAACGCCGCCCACCTGCGCAGCCACCTGGCCCTGCTGGACGGCCTGTCGACCGTGGCCGCCCACGCGCAGCAGGTCCTCACCGAGCTGGACGCCGCGGGAGCGGCCGGCGCCGGCCCGCCCGGTACCGGCCCGCTCGACTCCGACCTGCTGGCCGAGGCCTGCGCCGCGGTGTTCTTCCGCACCGAGAAGAAACTGGTCAGGGCCCAGCTGAGCTGGCTGGACCGGGCCGCCCGACGGGACGGCAGCCGGGCCGGAGCCGTCCTGCTCGCCCTGGCACCCGCCCTCGGACACCCCGACCCGGCCACCCAGGAGCGCGCCCTGGGACTCGTCGCCCGGCACCTGCCGGCAGCCGGTGATGCCGTCCTGCCCGTCCTGCGCACGGCCGCCGAGGCCCTCGACCCGGCCCACCACGTGCGGGCCGCCGACCTGCTCGGGATCGACCTGGCCGATGCGGCCGAGCCGTACCGGGAGTACCTGCCGCCGGCCCCCGGCCCGCGACCGCTGCCCGGCCCGCTCACCGGCCCCGCCGAGGTGGCCGAGGAACTCGCCGCCCTCCTGCACGGCGACCCGGACGTGCCGGCCTTCGAACGCACCCTGGACGGCCTGGTCCGCCACTCCCACCTGGACCGGCCCGCCCTCGCCGAGGCCCTGCGGCCGGTGCTGCGCCCGCACCCCTGGGCCGCCGACCGGTGGGCCGACTGCACGCCCCGGGACCTGCGCTACGTCGCGGCCGCCGCGGCGGGCGAACTGACGCCCCAGCAGGCCTGGTCCGCCCGGACGCCGGGCCGCTCACCGCTGCGCGGCAACCGGACCTCCCCGTTCGGCGCCCAGCTGGCGGCCCGGCTGGAGGAGGCCGCCTGGCAGGTCTGCGCCGCGCCGCCACCGTTCCTGCTGGCCGTCCCCACCGACGCCGTCGGCACCCTGGACCCGGCGGTCCTGATCGACCGGCTGGCGGCGTACGAGGCCGCCAGCGCGACCCCGGGCCCGGTGGACCTCGGCCAGGCACTGCTGCGGGTGGTCCCCGATCCGGCCGCCGCACCGGCCGCCGAGCGGCTGGAGTCCCCGGCCGGACAGCGGCTGGCCCGCTGGCTGCGGGCGGGCGGCCTGCCTCGGCAGGAGGCCGTGCCGCCGGCGCCCGACCGGGCCCGGCGCCGCAGTCGCTGGCCGGAGCGGTTGCGGCGGCCCGCCTTCACCCTGCCCGGCGCCCGGACCGACGAGCCGCTGCCCCCGGACGCGGCCCGGCTGGTCGGGCCGGTCGACGGCCGTCCCGACCGCACGGAGAGCTTCTGGCTCGAACGCAGCGCCGCCCACTGGGTCGCCGCGCTGCCCGGCCACCGCGAGGAGCTCGCGGCCCGCTTCCAGTGGGCCTTCGCGGAGGTCGCCGCGGCCGACCGGCGCGGCCCGGCGCAGATCCTGCCGCTGCTCGCCGGCAGCGGCGGCCCGGCCGGCCGGGCGGTGCACGCGGCCCTCGCCCACGGCCTCGGCGCCCCGGCGGGGGCGGCCCGGGCGGCGGCGGTGGACGCCCTGCTGGTCCTCGCGGCCCGCGGTGACCTGGACGGACCGCTGCTCGGCGCCGGCCTGGCCGACCTGGTGCGCGGGGGAGTGGTGAAGGCCAACCGGGCGGCCGCCGCGCTGCGCTCCGCCGCCGACGCCGGTGCCCACCGGACGGTCTGGTCGGTCCTGGCCCCGGCCCTGCCCGGCCTGCTCGGCGACCGGCCGGTGCACGGCGCGGGCGAGCTGCTGGCGCTCGGTGCGGACTGCGCCCGGCGCTGCTCGGCGCGCGGGCCGATCGCCGAGGTGGCGCAGGCCGGCGCCCGCGGCGGCGCCGGGCGGCTGGTCAGGCAGGCCCGGGCGCTGCACGAGGTCCTGGCGGCGGGATGACGCGAGGCGCCCCACCGGCCGTACGACCGGTGGGGCGCCCCGCGAGGCCGTCGTCAGACCGGGACGCCGCCGTCCTCCACGGTGGCCGGCTTCGCCACCGGGGCGACGGCGACGTGCTCGGGCACCCGCAGCCCGGCCTGCTCCGGCGCGGCCGCCGCCACGGCGCGCCACCAGAGCTTGAGCGGCGGCGGGTCGGCCGGCTCGAAGGGCTTGCCGGGCCTGGGCGCGGCGAGCACCGCGCCGAGCGCGGTGGCCGCCGCGACGGTTCGTTCGGCGGGCTCGTCCCAGGGGTGCGGGGCCAGGTTGAAGGTGGCCCAGTGGACGGGCAGCATCACCGCCCCGCCCAGGTCCAGATGGGCCCGGACGCCTTCCTCCGGGGTCATGTGCACCTCGGGCCAGTAGTCGCTGTAGGCGCCGATCTGCATCATGGTCGCGTCGAACGGGCCGAGCCGCCGGCCGATCTCGGTGAAGCCGGGGAAGTACCCGGAGTCCCCGCTGTGGAAGACCCGGTGCTTCGGCCCGGCCACCGACCAGGACGCCCAGAGGTAGTGCGAGCTGGTGCGCGGACCCCGGCTGCAGTAGTGCCGGGCCGGGGCGGCGGTCAGGGTCAGTCCGGCGACCTCGGCCGACTGCCACCAGTCCAGCTCGACGATCCGCCGGGTCGGCACGCCCCAGTGCTCCAGGTGGGCGCCGACGCCGAGCGGGACCGCGAAGACGGTGCCGGTGCGGGCGAGCCACTTCACGGTCGGCATGTCCAGGTGGTCGTAGTGGTCATGGGAGATCACCACCACGTCCACCGGGCCCAGTTCGCGCAGCGGCAGCGGCACCGGGTGCAGCCGCTTGGGGCCGATCCCCAGGAACGGCGAGCAGCGCTCGCCCCAGACCGGGTCGAACAGCACCCGGCGGCCGTCCAGTTCGGCCAGCACGGAGGCGTGGCCCAGCCAGGTCAGCCGCAGGCCCGAGGCCGGCGGGGCGGCCAGCTCCGCGGGCAGCAGCCGGTGCACCGGCACCGCCGCCACCGGCGCCCGGCGGGTCTTGTCGCCGGTGAACTGCGCCCGGGTCGCCTCCAGCGGCGAACGCTCGTACACCAGGCGCCTGGTGGGGACGGGGTTGCGGAACGCGCCGTCCGCGTAGTTCGGTGAGTTCTGGATCCGCCAGAGGCGGTAGCCCGTCGGATCGGCGCCGAAGGCCTCGGTGCGGACCCGGTGCCAGGTCTCCCTGGGGAGTGCCTTCAGCCGCCCGGGGTTGGCGAGTTCGGCGCCGAGCTGGAGGGCCAGGTCGACCGTGCGGCCGGCGGCCCGGCCGGCGGCTCGGGAGATCCAGGGGACGGAGCTGGGCACGGCACCTCCACGGTCGGGACATCCGTACGACCGCACCGCCGGCCGGTCCGGCCGGGGGTCGGCGTGCCGAGGCGCGTACGGCAGCCGGGTGGGCCAGGAGCCGTGCGACAGCCGTCTCTGCGGACATTACCGGCCAAATGCCCCACTCACGCGGTGGAAACGGGCTCGCCGGTCCGTTCGGCGTACACGGCGGCGCAGGGCCCCGGCCCGGCCCCGGTCACAGGCGGGTCCGGGGCCGGGGCGACGGTGCTCCGACGGCGGCTCAGGCCGTGTAGAAGCGGGTGATGGTCTCCGCCACGCAGTGCGGCTTGGTGCTGCCCTCGCCGGTGATGGTGAAGCGGACCACGGCCTGGACGCCGCCGGGGACGTCCTCCACCGACAGCAGCAGTGCGGTCGCCCGGACGGCGCTGCCGACCGGCACCGGGGCCGGGAAGCGGACCTTGTCCGAGCCGTAGTTCAGCGCCATCCGGACGCCCTCGACCTGGTAGCACTCCTTCGCCAGCACCGGGATCAGCGAGACCGTCAGATAGCCGTGCGCGATGGTGCCGCCGAACGTGCTGTCCTTGGCGCGCTCCGGGTCCACGTGGATCCACTGGTGGTCGCCGGTCGCCTCGGCGAACAGGTCCACCCGCCGCTGGTCGATGGTGTGCCAGGCACTGGTGCCGAGCTCGGTGCCGACCGCGGCGGCCAGGTCGGTGAGGGAGGCGAAGCTGGTCAAGGTGCGCTCCAGTGGGAGAGGGGCTCCGGGCGCCGGCGGGCGGCCCGGGCGGGCCGTCGACCACCGGCTCCGGAGAGTATGCCTACTCGCGGGTCACCTGTCAGCGGGGTCCCCGCCGGGTCGGCGGGTCCGGCCGACCCGGTCCAGCCGGCGGCCGCGGACCAGCTCCGGCGTGATCACCACCCGGGTCGGCGCGCCGCCCTCCGTCCGGCCGGGGACCCGCACCAGCTCGGCCCGCCCGTGCACCAGGACGCTCCAGCCCCGCCCGCTCTCCGGGTCCAGCAGCTCCGCCTGGAAGGCGGCCACCGTGCCGTCCAGCGCCCGGGAGGTCTCGCCGTCCCCGCCGTCCTCGCGCAGCGACAGCAGCAGCCGCCCGTCCGCGGCGACCTCGAAGTCCACCGGGAGGACGGCCGGCAGCGCGTGCTCGGTGTACACCACGCGTCCCACGGGCACGGTGCTCAGCAGGCGGCGGCACTCGGCCTCGCCCAGCGCCTCCAGGCGGTCGTCACGGTCCATGGTCCGATCGTGCAGGGTACCGGTGGTCCGCGACAGGGACCATGGTCCCGCGGCCGCCGTCCGTTGGTCCCGGGCGCCGGTCCGGTGGTGACGGCATGCGGCGGTGGCGTGCGGTGGCGTGCGGTGACGGCGTGCGGCCGTGGTGCACGGCGTGGCGGTGCCGTGGCGGGTGCCGTGGCGCGGGCCGGCCCCGGGGCCGACCGGGTGGCGGCCCCTCACCCGATGCGGTGGATGCGGGCCCGCCGAGGTCACGGCGACGGTAGCTTGTGCGGCGGACGGACACCCGGCCCGCGGCCCGGACGGGCACGGGGGGACCACCGGGCGCACGGGCGCGGGCGAGCGGCACGGATGGGGGCGGTACGGATGACCGGCGGCGGCATCGAGCTGGTGGTGATCGGCGCGGACGGCGGGCCCGAGCGCGGCTACGCCGGGTCCGCGCGCGCGGCGCAGGGCGCGGAGCACCTGGCACAGGTGCTGCCCGGCCGGACCTTCGACGCCGGCACCCGGGGCTGCCGGGTCAGCCGGCCGGCACCCGACACCGACGCCAACGGTCTGCTCACCGTCCTGCGGCAGGCGTCCCAGCGGCCGGCCCGCTGGCTGGTGGTCTGCCTGCTCGGACAGCTGGTCGCCGACCGGCACGGGCGCCGGATCGCCCTGGTCACCGCCGGTTCCACGCCGGACAACGCCTACCGGCGCGGGCTCGCCTGGGACTGGGTCACCAGCGCGATGGTGCACGGGGACCAGGAGGAGACCCTGCTGCTGGTGGACGCGGTGGCGGACAAGGACACCTGGGCCGCGCTCGGCCGCGAGGACGGCGCGGGGGAGTTGCTGAGCCACTCGCGGGTGCCACTGTGGGGCCGGGTCGGCCGGTGGGTCGGCGGCAGACGCGGGCGCGAGACCGTCCTGCCCGGCGGTGAAGGATCGTTCAGCTGGGCCCTCGGCCGGGTACTGGAGCACGGGGTGCCCGGGGCGGCGGCCGCGGTCGGTCCGCAGGAGCTCCAGGCGCCGGTGGAGGCGCAGTTGGCGTGGGGCGAGATGGCGGGCGGCACGGCGGCGGCCAGGCTGCTGACCCCGGGAGAGGGCGGGCGGTTGCTGATGCGCAATCGCGCGGCCGTGCGGGGCGCCTTGGCCGGATTGTCGCTTTCTGAAGAACTGTTGGCAGTTCTGTGGCGAGAAAGTGCCCCAACGGATCCACCTTCCGCGTAAGGTCAGAGGGCCCGGGGTGTTGCCGTGCCGGGGTGGGCTGGCGAAGAATCGATGGCCCCGCAGCAACACAGTGGGACGGCGGACGAGTTCTGCGGCCATGGTCACGGATGTGGCGGCCGCGGCGAGGTGGGGCGATGCGGCAGCGCGGAAATGTGTTGCGCCCTGGGGTGGTTGGGGTTGGTGGGATGGCTCTGCTGTTACTGCTGAGCGGGTGCGGCAGTAGCGGTTCCGCCGGTTCCGCGGAACGCCTGGGTACTCCTGTGGCGACTGTTCCCACCGTGAAAGGGGTAACCCCTTCGGGTGGTTCGGGTGCGGAGTCGGCAGCGCCGACGGACGGACCGGAAGGGGCGATCGGCCGGGTCGCCCTGAGGACGTATCAGAGCTGGTGGGCGGCACAGACCGAGACGTTCGGGCGCGCAGATTCGGACAGTTCCCAGCTCCAGGTCTACTCGTCGGGTCAAGCGTTGAGTCAGGCCGTGGCCTCCCTGCACCAGCTGCACGAGGCAAAACTTGTGATGATCGGTGCGCCCCGGAACTCTCCGGTTCTCAAGAGCCTTGATCTGACGAAGGATCCGCAGACCGCGGTGATCGAGGATTGCCTGGACGTGACCGGCTGGCACCAGGCCGATCCCGCCACCGGAGCGACCAGGGATCCCCGGGAACGGCTCTCCCGATATGTCGCGACCGTCGGTCTACGGAAGGCCGACGGCCGCTGGCTGATTGTGGACTTCCAACGCGAAGTGGGTCGGACATGTTGAAGTCGTTCTGGCGGCCGGTCGTCTGCCTCGTCGCCGCAGTCGGATTCCTGACCGCCGGGCTCGTCCCGGCCACGGCCGACGACCCCTCCGGGGAGTCGAACCCCTGCACCGTGCGCGACATCTGCGTGGTGATCACCGAGCCGGGCTCGACACCGAGTCCCGGGCACACCGGCGGCGGCTCCGGGGGCGGCTCGGGCGGGGTGCAGACCTGCAGCTGGAACGGCCAGGAGTGGCCCTGCTGGGACGACGACCTCGGCTGGTTCAGCTCCTCGGACGGCTGCTACTACCGGGCCTCCCAGCCGCAGCCGCCCGCCGGCGACCCGGCCTGGGCCGGCCACCAGCCCGCCGACGGTGCCGTCTACGAGGTGAACTGCCGCGGTGTCGGGGGCCAGCTGTCGACCAAGCCGCTGACCTTCTTCCCGCAGGCCCCCGGCGGAGCACCGCCCGAGACGCCGGCCCAGCTCGGCGCCCGGGCCTTCGCGAAGATCCACTTCGATGCACCCGAACTGCACGCAGCCCCCGAGGGCACCGCCGTGGTGGGCCTGCCGGTCTGGCTCTGGTACACCCCGACGGCGACCACCCGCGGCCCGCAGAGCGCCACCGCCAAGGGGCCGACCCTCACCGCGACGGCGACCGCGACCCTCAAGGAAGTCCGGTGGGACACCGACGACGGCGCCGCCGCAACGGTCTGCAAGGACCCCGGTACGCCGTACCGGGCGGGCGGCGACCCGAACGCCCAGCCGTCCTGCGGTCACGTCTTCCCGACCGGCTCGGCCCGGAAGCCGAACCACTCCTACGCCCTGACGGCCACCCTGGTCTGGCGGGTGGAGATCACCCGCTCCGACACCGGGGGCCGGATCAACGCGTTCGACTACGAGCGCCCCACCGACGTCCCGCTGCCGCTGCGGGTCGGCGAGGTCCAGGTCCTCAACTGAACCTCGGCACAGCCCAGTCCAGCCTCCGTACGAAAGGCCGAAGCCCGGTGGAGAACCGCACCATCCCGACGCCGAGCCCCGGCACCGCAGGGCTCGTGGCTGAGCCCGCGCGTCCGGCGCCGCGCACGCCGTCGCGCAACCTGGGTGCCCGGCGGCGGCGCCCCGCCGTGCTGGCGATGGCCGTGGCGCTGATCGCGGCCGGCGGGCTGGGCGGGGCCGTGCTGTACAACAGCAGTGGCCAGCGGATCGCCGTGCTGGTGGCGGCCCGGGACATCCCGATGGGGCAGACCATCACCGCGGAGGACCTGGTGGTGGCGCACATCGCCGGCGATCCGGTGCTCAAGTCGCTGGACGCCCGGGATGGTTCGCGGGTGGTCGGGCTGCGCGCCACCACGGACCTCCGGCGCGGGGCGCTGGTGCTGCCGGCCGACCTGACGGCCGATCCGGCCGTGCAGCCCGGCCAGCAGACGGTCGGCGTGGCGGCCAAGCGCTCCCAGCTGCCGGCCACCCGGCTGCAGCCGGGCCTCCAGGTGCTGATCGTCTTCACGCCCGCCAAGTCCGACCAGGCGGGGGTCCGCACCCCGGACACGCTGCCCGCGGTGGTCGCCGCGGTGGGCAAGCCGGACACCGACGGTTCCCAGGTGGTGGACGTCGCCGTGGGGCCCGCGGACGGGCCGCGGCTGGCGGCCTGGGTGGCGACCGGGGACTTCCAGGTGATCCTGGCGCCGCGCGGCGGCCAGGGCGCCGCTCCGGCCCAGCCCCAGGGCGGCGCCGGCCCGAGCGCCGGTGCCGGCCCCAGCCCCAGTGCCGGCAAGGGGAGTGGCGCCTGATGGCAGTGATCGCCGTCGTCGGTGGAACCGGCGCGCCGGGTGCCACCAGTACGGCTCTCGCGCTGCTGCTCGCCTGGCCGTTGCAGCACGGCCGGCGGGTGCTGCTGGCCGAGTGCGACCCGGACGGCGGCGCGGTGCTGGCGGGTGCTCTGGAGGGCCGGGTCGAGGCGGTGTACGGGCTGCGCAACCTGGCCGTCGCGGACCGGCGCGGGCTGCTCGTCCAGTCCATCTGGGACCAGCTGATCGACCTGTCGCCGGACGGCACCGGCGACCGGCTGCTGCTGCCGGGCCTGACCGACCCGGCCCAGGCGCCGGGGCTCGCGTACACCTGGGAGCCGCTGGTCGAGGCGCTGCACGCGCTGGAACCGCACGGGTACGACGTGATCCTCGACCTCGGCCGTTCCGGTGCGACCGGAGCCAGCGCGGTGCTGGCCCGGCGGGCCGACGTGGTGGCCGTCACCGCCCGGACGACGCTGCGCGGGCTGAGCGCCGTCCGGCCCCGGCTGGCCGCGCTGCGGGAGGACCTGGCGGCCGCCGGGGCGGGGGCGGACGCGCTGGGGCTCCTGCTGATCGCCGAGGGGCCGTACCCGGTCGCCGACATCTCGCGCGAGCTGGGCGTACCGGCACTCGGGCTGCTGCCGCACGCCCCGCGGACCGCCCGGGTGCTCTCCGACGGCGGGGACACCGCGGACCGGCGGTTCATCCGTTCGGAGCTGATGCGTACCGCGCGCAGCGCCGTCGACCGGATCCAGGACCTGGCGGCCCGGCGCCGCGAGCGGCTCGGCCACGCGGCTGCCGCCCCGGCGGGCGCCGCGGTCCCAGGCCCGGTGCCCGGGCCGGTCCCCGCGCCGGGGCAGGCGTGGGCGCCGCAGCCGCCCGGGTACGGCCAGGGCGCGTACCCGCAGCCCGGCCACCCCCAGCCGGCGTACGCCCAGCCGGCGTACGCCCAACCGTCGTACGCCCAGCCGGTGTACCCGCAGCCCGGGTACCCGCAGGCGCCCGACCCGCAGCCGCTCGCCCATCCGCAGCCGGCCGGGCCGCACATCGCGCCGCCCGCGGCACCGCAGCCGCCGGCCCCCGCGCCGTTCCCGACCCCGCAGCAGCCCGGGCCGTACGGGGAGGTGCTCCGTGCGCGCTAGCCCGCTGAACCCCGGCGTCAACAACGGCGTCAACCCCGGTGTGGGCGCCGGCGTGGGCACCGACCCCGCCGGGCTGCCCTGGGGCGCGCCGCCCCAGCCGCCCAGGCCGCAGCAGACGCCCACCGGCCCGGTGCGGCCCACCGCCCACGTCGCGCCCGCAGGGCCCGCCGCGCCCGCTCCGCACGCGGTGGCCGCGCTCCGCCCGGCCGCGGTCGGGCCCGCCGTCGACCCTCAGGTGGCCCGTGAGCTGAAGCGCCAGGTGGCGGCCGAACTGCACCAGCAGCTCTCCCGGTTGAACGACGGCGCGGCGGACACCGAGGTCGACCGGGCCGGGCGCCGCCAGCGCGGGCGGGCGCTGATCGAGGAGGCGGTCGCCCGCTGGTCCGACGCCTACGCGCAGACCCACGGCATCCCGCCCACCCGCGAGCAGGACCGGGCGCTCGCCGAGGCCGTCTTCGACCTCCTGTTCCGGGCCGGGCGGCTCCAGCCGTACCTGGACGACCCGGAGATCGAGAACATCCTGATCAACGGCTGCGACGACGTGTGGATCTCCAAGGTGCACCAGCCGCTGCGGCAGGTCCCGCCGGTGGCCGACACCGACGAGGAACTGGTCGAACTGCTCCAGGACCTGGCCCGCCAGCACGGCGGCGGCGAGCGTTCGCTGTCCACGGCGAGCCCGACGCTCGCCCTGCGGCTGGAGGGCGGGATGCGTCTGCAGGCGCTGACCGAGGTCACCCCCCGGCCGTACGTGGCGATCCGACGGCACCGGGTGGCCTCCGCGAGCCTGGCCGACCTGGTCGGCCTCGGCACGGTCGACCCGACCCTGGCGGCCTTCCTGGCCGCCGCGATCCGGGCCCGGAAGAACGTCGTGATCACCGGCACCCAGGGTGTCGGCAAGACCAGCCTGCTGCGCGCGATGGCCGCGGAGATCCCGCCGGACGAACGGGTCGGCACCCTGGAGTCGGAGTTCGAGCTGTGGCTGCACACCCTCGGTCACCTGCGCCAGGTGGTCCCGATGGAGGCCCGCGAGGGCAACGGGGAGCGGGTCGACGGCCGGGCGGCCGGCGAGCTGACGATCGGTGAGCTGATCCCGGCCGCGCTGCGGATGACGCTCTCCCGGATCATCGTCGGTGAGGTCCGCTCGGCCGAGGTCGTCCCGATGCTGCGGGTGATGACCAACGGCGAGGGCGGCTCGATGTGCACCCTGCACGCCCGCGGCCCGCAGATGGTGGTCGACCGGATCGCCGAACTCTGCCTGGAGTACGGCGCGCACATGACGGACACCCTGGCGTACCGGCTCACCGCCAACGCCGTCGACTTCATCGTGCACGTCGCGATGGTCGACGAGACGGCGGTCGGCGGGCGCCGGCACCGCTTCGTCTCGCACGTCCTGGAGGTCACCGGCCTCGGCGAGTCCGGCCGCCCCGCGATGAACACCGTCTTCGGCCCGCGCCCCGACCTGGGCGAGCCCCGGGCCGTCCCGCACACCCCGCCGAACTGCCTGGACGACCTGCGCCGGGTCGGCTTCGACGCCGGGCTGCTCCAGTCCGCGTACGGCAGTTGGGGCAGCCCGCTGAACCTGCGGATCGGAGGGCTGCGCTGATGCTGCTGTACGTGCTGTGCGGACTGCTGGTGGCGGCCGGCCTGGTGACCCTGGTGATCGGGCTGCGGGGCACCGCGGTGGAGCCGGTCGAACGCAATCCGCTGGCGGGCCGCGCCCACGTCCTGTGGTACGGCGCGCCCGGCTCCGCGTCGCCGGCGCTCGCCCGGCTGCGCCGGATCCAGCTGG
This sequence comes from Kitasatospora sp. NPDC088346, assembly GCF_044740765.1. Lineage (NCBI taxonomy): Bacteria > Bacillati > Actinomycetota > Actinomycetes > Kitasatosporales > Streptomycetaceae > Kitasatospora > Kitasatospora sp. NPDC088346. The sequence goes on along the minus strand of NZ_JBIURH010000002.1, from coordinate 224,985 downwards.
CGGCGGCGCTGGCCGCGGCGCCACTGGGCTGGCTGTACACCGGCATCCCGCTGGTCGCGGTGCTGGTGGTGGCCGCCGTCTTCGGGCTGCCCTGGCTGTTCGGCGCCACCCGCTCCGACACCCGCCGGATCGAGCGGCTGGAGGCGCTGGCCGAGTGGACCCAGCGGCTGGCCGACGTGCTGCTGCTGGGGGTCGGCCTCAACCAGGCCATCCTGACCAGCCGCCGGACGGCGCCGGCGGCCCTGGAGGCGGAGATCTCCGACCTCTCCGCCCGGTTGCAGGCCCGCTGGCGCCCTGAGGACGCGCTGCGCGCCTTCGGTGACCAGCTCGCCGACGCCACCGCCGACAAGGTGCTCGCCGCGCTGCTGCTGCGGGCCGGGGACAGCGGCCCGGGCCTGGCCCGCGCGCTGGCCGACCTGGCCGGCTCGGTCCGCGAGGAGGTCCGGCAGCGCCGCGCCATCGAGGCCGACCGGGCCAAGCACCGGACCACCATCCGCTGGCTGGTCGGCATCATCCTGTTCGTCATCGTGGCGGGCAGCTTCAACACCTCCTACACCCGGCCCTACGGCACCGCGCTCGGCCAGGTGGTGCTGGCGGTGGTCGCCCTGGCCTTCGTCGCGGTGATCGCCTGGATGCGCTCGCTGGCCGCCCACGCTCCGCTGCCGCGGATCCTCGAACCCGACCGCCGCAGCAAGGCCGGCCGCCCCCTCGACGGCCGCCCGGCCGCCGAGCCGGAGCGGACGACCGAGCCCCGACCGAGGGACCCGCAGCACGAGGTGCCACAGCTCAAGGAGTTCCGGTGATCTCGCCCTGGGCCGTCCTGGCCGGTGCCGCCGCGGCGGGCGGCCTCGCGCTGCTCGCCGCCGAACTGCGCCCCGCCCCGCCGGACCTCGGGCAGGCCCTCGACCGGCTGCACCGCACCCCCGACCCCCGGCCGGAGCGCACGCCCGCCCGCGCCGCCTGGTACGACCGGATCGGCGAGGGCTCGCTCGGCCTGTCCTGGGTCCGCATCCCCCACCAGCAGCTCGCACTGATCGGCCGCACCCCGGCCCGGTTCATGGCGCACAAGCTGCTGTTCGCCCTGCTCGGCCTGGTGCTGCCGGGCTACCTCTCGGCGATGGCGGCCCTCGCCGACCTCCAACTGCCGCTCGCCGTGCCGCTGGTGGTCGGTCCGCTGCTGGCCGCGCTGCTCTGGTTCGTGCCGGACGGCATCGTCGGTGGCGAGGCCAAGGAGGCCAGGACGGAGTACCTGCACGGGATCGCGGCCTTCCTGGAGCTCGTCGCCCTGGAACGGGCCGCCGACAGCGGACCGGCCGAGGCGCTGCGCCGGGCCGCCGCCGTCGGCCGGGGCGCCGTGTTCCGGCGGCTGCGCGACGCCCTGGAACGCGCCGCCACCGACCGGCTGCCGCCCTGGGACGGCCTGGACGCCCTCTCCGTCGAGCTCGGCCTGACCCCCCTCCAGGACGTCGCCGACATCATGCGGATCTCCGGCACCGACGGCGCGGCCGTGTACGACACCCTGCGGGCCCGCGCCGAGGGGCTGCGCAGCGAACTCCTCGCCGCCGAACTGGCCCGGGCCAACACCGACAGCGAACGGATGGTGGCCCCCGGCACCGCGCTCACCCTGCTGATGACGGTCCTGATCGTCTTCCCCGCGCTGTACCAGATGCTGCAATCGAACTGACGCACCGTCCACGCACCCGCCCCCGTCCCGGAGACCACGCCATGACCCGGATCAGAATCCCCCTGACACCCCTCCTGACACCGCTCCTCACCGCCCTGCTGCTCCCGCTGCTGCTGCCCGTGCGGCACGGCGCCCCGGTCCTGCGGTACCGGCTCGGCCGGCTGCGCACCGCCCGGGCCGCCGGCGACCGGGGGGCGATCAGCATCGAACTGGCTCTCGCCGTGATCGTCATGGTGGCGATCGCCGGGGCCGTGCTGCTGGCGGTCAAGGCGCTGGCCGACAAGGCGACGGACAACATCCCGAAGGACCTTCCGCTGCCGGACAAAGCGGGATGATCCACCGCCCGCGCCTGTCGCGTCCGCCCGAGCGCGGCGCGGTCGCCCTGAGCCTGGCGATCCTCTTCCCCACCGTGATGTTCATCGTGCTGATGGTGGTCCAGGCGTCGCTCTGGTGGTACGCCAGCCAGGCCGCCGTCGCCGCCGCGCGCGAGGGGGTCGAGGCCGGCCGGGTCCGGGGTGCCACGCCGGCGGACGCGGACGCGCGGGTACGGGAGTTCCTCGGCCGGTTCGACAACCTGGCGCGGTTGGAGCGGGTGTCGCACGACCGCTCGGACGCGGAGAACATGGAGGTCGTCGTGGAGGTCAGGACGCAGTCGGTGCTGCCCTTCGTCGACGGCCGGACCATCACCCGCGCGGCCCGTGCGCCCCGCGAGCGCTTCACTGCGCCGGGAGTCACTCCGTGATCCGGCGGCCCGGCCGGGGTAGCGATCGGGGCAGCGTGGCGGTCGAAGTCGCCCTGCTGGCACCGGTGCTGGTGGCGTTCGTGCTGATCGTGGTGGCGGCCGGCCGGGTGCAGACCACCGCGGGGGTGATCGACGCCGCCGCCCGGGCGGGCGCCCGGGCGGCCTCGCTCGCACGGGACCAGGAGGGCGCCAGGGTGGCCGCCGCCGAGGCGGTGGCCGCGATGCTGGACGAGCGGCAGGTGAGATGCACGGTGGACACGGACAGGTTGCTCACGTACGGCACGATCAGCACCCCGACCGGGGAGGTCGGCACGGTGACCGCGCGGCTCAGCTGCGACGTGGCGCTCGGTGACCTGATGTATGTCGGCAGCGTGCCGGGGAAGACGACCGTGACCGGAACGTTCACCTCGGTGATCGACCGGTACCGCGGCAACTGAGCGGTTCGAGGGGGGATTTCGATGAGGGTCCGGGCCAACCGGACGCGGCGCCGCGGCAGCGGTGACGGCGGTGACGGCGGTGACGGCGGGGCCGGCCGCGACGGCGACCGGGGCGCGATCTCCACGTTCGTGGCGATCACCGCCGCCAGTCTGGTCGTGCTGCTCGGCATCGTGCTGGACCTCGGCGGCCGGCTGCGCACCATGGAGCAGACCGACGCGCTCGCGCAGGAGGCCGCCCGCGCGGCCGGCCAGCAACTGGACCGCCGCGCCCTGCTGGAGGGCCGCGGCTACCAGGTGCTGCAGGCCGAGGCGGAGGCGGCGGCCAACGCCTACCTGGCGGGCCGCAACCTGACGGTGCACGTCGACTTCCCCGACCCCCGGACCGTCTCGGTGCGCATCGACTCCACGTACGACACCAAGCTGCTCAGCCTGGTCAAAATCGACACCCTCCCGGTGCACGGGACCGGCAAGGCCGTCCTGGTGCACGGCGTCACGGAAGCGGAGAACGGCTGATGGCCGCGCGACGAGCCAACCACCACGCCCGCAACGCCGGTTCGGCCCCCGGCGGGCGCAGCCCGGTCCGGATCGGACCGGCCCGCCGGCGGCGTACCGCGGGGTCGGTCCTCGGCGCGTTCGGCGCCCTGACCGCCCTGGTCGGGCTGCTCGGCGCGGTGCCGGCCGTCCTGCTCTACGGCACCCTCGCGGTGATCGGCATGGGGGACCCGGTCGAGGGCGGCGTCGGCACCGTGCTGACCAGCCCGGACGACGGCCGGCTGTTCCTGTGGGCGCTGGTCGCGGTGGGCTGGGCGGCCTGGCTCTGCTTCGCGGGATCGGTGCTGCTGGAGATCCCCGCCCAGCTGCGCGGCCGGGTGGCCCGCCGGATCCCGGCGCTCGGCTGGAGCCAGCGGATCGCCGCCGGGCTGGTCGGCTCGGTGCTGGCCCTGCTCCCGGTGGCCGGCTCGGCCTTCGCCGCCGCACCGGCCCACGTCCAGGCGGTCGCCCCGGCGCAGTTGGCGGCCGCGCCGCAGTACGCGCAGCTGACCGCCGCACCGGCGGCCGCACCCGCCGCCGAACCGCAGGCCGGCTACACCGTCCGCGACGCGCGGCCCGCGGACAGCCTCTGGTCGATCGCCGAACGCCAACTCGGCTCCGGCGAGCGCTGGCAGGAGATCGCCAAGCTCAACCACGGCCGGGTGATGGACGGTTCGGGGGCGCGCTTCGACGCCGACCGGCCGATCCAACCGGGTTGGAAGCTGCTGATGCCGGCCGACGCCAAGGCCGACGACGCGCAGGGCCCGCAGGGCGGTGGGGCGCCGGCCGCCCAGCCGGCCCCCGCCGCGCCGCACGCCGGCGGGTCGGTGACCGTCCACGAGGGCGACACGCTGTCCGCCATCGCCCAGCGCGAGCTGGGCTCCGCCGAGGCCTGGCCGCAGCTGTTCGACGCCAACAAGGGTGCCCAGGCGCCGGACGGCGAACGGCTCACCGATCCGGACGTCGTGGTGCCGGGCATGGTCCTGGCGATCCCGGGCGCCCCCGCGGCCCCGGCGCCCGTCACGCCCCCCGAGGCGCCCGCGCCCACCCCGGCCCCCGCCCCCGAGTCGACGCCCGCGCCGGACCCGGCCCCCGCACCGGCCACCCCGGCCCCCGCGGCCAGCAGCCCGGCCCCGGCCTCCCAGGCCCCCGCCCCGCAGGCCCCCGCGTCCCCGGCCCCCGCCGAGAACGCCCCCGTCCCGGTGGCCGACCAGCACCGCGCCAAGCCCAGCGACGACTACTCGGTGGCCCTCGCCGCCTCCGGGGTCAGCGTGCTGCTGGCCGCCGTGCTGATCGGCTCGGTGGCCCGCCGCCGCGCCGACCAGCAGCGCGCCCGCCGCCCCCGGCACCGGATCGCGCTGCCCGCGGCGCCCGCCGCCGCCTTCGAGGCCGAACTGAAGGCCCGGCAGAGCAGCCCGGCCCTGGACCTCCTGAACCGCGCCCTGCGGACGCTGTCCCGCAACACCGTGCGCGCCGACAAACGGCTGCCCGCCCTGGTCGCCGCCCGGGTCACCCCCGGGCGCACCGTCGAACTCCACCTCGCCGCGCCGGCCGTACCGATCGCCCCGTTCCGGGCCGCGCACGCCCCGAACGTCTGGTGGTGCCCGGAGGACTCCTCCGAGCTGCTCTCCGCGCACCAGGCCGCCAAGGCCTCCTCGCCGTACCCGGCGCTGGTCACGCTCGGCAGCTCACCGGACGGCTCGGTGGTCCTCGCCGACCTGGAGACCGTCCGGCTGGTGCACCTGTCCGGCCACCCCGACGACGCCGGGGACGTGCTGCGCACCCTCGCCGTCGAGCTGGCCCACAGCCCGCTCGCGGACCGGCTCCACCTGCACCTGGTCGGCTTCGGCGGCGAGCTGCCGATCGCCGGGCCCGCCGTCGAACGGGTGCACCATCACGAGACGATGGAGGCCGCGCTGGCCGTGCTCGGCCCTCGGACGGCCAAGGCCCGGGCCACCCTGGTCGCCGCCGACGCGGCCAGCCCGCGGGAGGCCCGCAGCCGCGGTCACGCCGACGAGAGCTGGGTGCCGGAGATCGTCCTGTCGGCGCAGCCGCCGGCCGGGACCGTCCCCACCGAGCTGGGCCGGCTGCTCGACGGCCGCCCGCGGACCTGCTTGGCGGTGATCACCAGGGCGCCCGAACGCGGCGCCGGGCCGGTCGCCCGCTGGACGCTGCCGAGCACCGGCCAGGCCACCCTGCCCGGCCTGCACCTGTCGGTGGAGCTGCAGCGGCTCAGCGGCGAGGAGCTCGGCCACCTCGGCGAGCTGGTCCGCAGCTCCGGGGACACCCGCCAGTACCCGGCGCCGGACTGGACCCTGGACGGGCCCGGCGCCGATCTGGAGCCCGCCGAACTTCCCCTCCCCGTACCGGTGCTGGCCGGTGTCGGTGGCGCCGGGCCCGCTGCCGGGTCCGCGTCCGGCTCGGCGGCCGGGGCCGGGGCGAGGAGCGGCGGTACGGCCGAGGAGACCGGCCCGCGGCTGGTCGCCCGGGTGGTCGGGACCGGCGCCGGTCCGTTCGTGGGCATCGTCCCGGCCGGCCCGGCGCCGGCGCCGGTGACACCGGTGGTACCCGTCGTTCCGGCCGCCCCCGCGGTGCCGCAGCCGTCCCGGCACAGCGTCAACGGCCGCGGGCTGCAGGCCGTCCGCCCGTCCGGACCGGCCGCCGCGCCGCCCGCGCCGCCCGAGAGGCCCGAGCTGCCCGGCCCGGGGGCCGTCCCCGAACCTGCCCCCGAACCCACCCCCACCCATGAGCCCGCAGCCGACTCCGCAGCCGATTCCGGGGCCGCGCCCGCCCCGCAGACCCCGGCGGACCGTCCCGGCGGCACGCGCAGCGACAGCGGCGACCTGCTGGCCATCCTGCGCTCGCCGGAAGCCCACACCCCCCGCACCGCCCCCCGGATCCGCCTGCTCGGCCCGGTCGACGTGCTCGGCGCGGTCGGGACGGCCGAGCCGGCGACCCTCCCGCACCTCACCGAACTCGCAGCCTTCCTGGCGCTGCGCCCGGGAACCGACCACACCGAGCTCGACCGCGGCCTGCACCCGGGCGCCGCCCACCTCGACCCGCACCCCACCGCGGCGGGCCACGCCGTCAACCCGCTGCCGACCAAGCTCGCCGCACTGGCCGAGTGGCTCGGCAGCTCCGCGGACGGCCGCGCCTTCCTCCCCGCCGACCAGGCCGAGGGCTACACCCTGGCCCCCACGGTCAGTTGCGACTGGGACGAGTTCCGCAGCCTCTACCGGCGCGGCATGCGCAGCACCAGCAGCACCGCCGACGCCGCCCTGGCGCACGCCCTCGCGCTGGTCCGCGGCGCGCCGTTCGCCGAGGCCGCGCCCGGCGCCTACGGCTGGGCCGAGGCCGAACGCCAGGACATGCTCGCCGCGATCGTCGACACCGCGCACGAACTCGCCGCCCGCCGCCTCCAGTACGGCGACCACCGCACCGCGGAGGCCGCCATCTTCCGGGCGCTGGCCGTCGCCCCGGAGGTCGAACTCCTGCACCGCGACCTGTTCTACGCCTACGCCTCGGCCGGCGCCCGCGACCAGCTGGTCCGCGCCGTCAACCGGCTGGACGCACTCAGCCGCCGGACCGGGCGCCAGCTCGACCCGGACACCGTCGCCCTCCTGCGTGACCTGCTCTCGGGCGGCTGACCGCGCGGGACCCGCCGCCGACCGGCGGGTTCATCCGCAGCGGATCTGACGGTCTATCATCGCGCCATGGCATCCGCTGAACTGATCCGGATCGTGTCCCGCTCCTCCCCGATGGCGCTGGCCCAGGTGGAGCGGGTACGGGCCGAACTGGCCGCGCTGCACCCCGGGATCGTCACCGAGGTGGTGCCCGTCACCACCTCGGGCGACCGCTGGATGGGGGATCTCGCCGCGCTCGGGGGCAAGGGCGCGTTCACCAAGGAGGTGGACGCCGCGCTGCTGGCCGGCGAGGCCGACCTCGCCGTGCACTGCCTCAAGGACGTGCCCGCCGACCGCCCGCTGCCGGCCGGCACGGTGTTCGCGGCCTACCTGCGCCGCGACGACATCCGGGACGCCCTGGTCCATCCGGGCGGGCTGACCCTGGACGAGCTGCCCACCGGCGCCCGGATCGGCACCTCCTCGGTGCGCCGGATCGCCCAGCTGGCCGCCTCCCACCCGCACCTGGAGTGCGTGCCGATGCGCGGCAACGCCAACAGCCGGCTGGCGAAGCTGGACGCCGGCGAGGCCGACGCGCTGCTGCTCGCCGTCTCCGGGCTGGAACGCATCGAACTGCCGGACCGGATCAGCGAGATCCTCCCCGTGGACGTGATGTGCCCGCCGATCGGCGCCGGCATCCTGGCGCTCCAGTGCCGGGAGGACGACAGCGCCACGATCGGGACGGTCGCCGGGCTCGGCCACCGAGACACCTGGCGCGAGGCGACCGCCGAGCGGATGTTCCTGCACGTCCTCCAGGGTCACTGCAACTCGCCGATCGCCGGGTACGCCAAGGCCGAGCCGGACGGCCGGCTGTCCATGCGCGGACGGGTCTTCTCGCCCGACGGCAAGCGGATCCTGGACGCCCACGAGTGGGCCGGCGCGCTGGACCCGGAGGACCTCGGCACCGCCACCGCCCTGGCCCTCAAGCGGCAGGGCGCCCAGGAGCTGATCGGCGGCATCCCGCACTGACGGCATCCCGCACCGACCGCAACGCCGCAGTGACGGTATCCCGCACCGACCGCGGGCCGGGCGCCCGCGGTCGGGCGAGGGCGTCGCTCACGCGGGCCCGCGCGGCGGGAACAGCGCGGTGAGCCGCGGCAGCGCCGCCGGCCCGGCCGCCGCCGGCTCCTCCTCGGGCTCGGGCCACAGCGGGCTGTCGTCGTCCAGGGCGGCGACGGCGTCCTCCAGCCCCTCCTCCCCGGTGGCCCGTTCGTACGCCTCGGCCGCCGCGTAGTCGAGCACCTCCCACTCGGGCCACTCGTCGTTGGTCCAGGTGTCGGGGTGGCGCCCCGCCAGCCGCCGCACCTCCGGGACGTCGGCGAGCGAGTCCGGGTCGGTGACGGCCCGCCGGAAGGCGTCCCGGCCGAGGCCGACCAGCCAGGCCTGGAAGTACCAGAACCCGTCGTCGGAGCACCGTCCGCCCTGGATCACCCGGGCTGCGGCCAGCAGGCCCGGGCCGCCGGCCGGGACGCGCAGCTCGTCCAGCCTGAGCTGGAAGGCGACGATCTCCTCCACGGGCCGCCGGGCGAGCCGTCCGGCCAACCAGTCGGCCCGCAGGCAACCGACCGGGCTGTGCCGGCGGGCACCCTCGATCAGGGTCCAGAACGCGTTCTCGTCGGTCATACCGGCACTCTCGCCGCAGGCACTGACAGCGGGCACTTGACCTCAACCCGACTTCAGGTCGCAGGATGGCGCACCTGAGTGCCGAACGATCAGGTCGGGAGCGTCATGCGTGCAGTGTGGTTGAAGGAGTTCGGCGGGCCCGGGGTGCTGGCCGAGGGCGAGGCGGCGCGACCGGTGCCAGGACCGGGGCAGGTGCTGGTCGAAGTGGCGTACGCGAACACCACGTTCGTCGAGACGCAGTTCCGGGCGACCGGCCGGGGGCCGTTCACGGGCCGGCCCCCGCTGGTCCTCGGGAACGGCGTCGGCGGGGTGGTCGTCGAGGCCGGGCCGGGTGCCGACCCGGAGCTGGTGGGCCTTCGGGTGATCGCCTCCACCGGGGGCTCCGGCGGGTACGCCGAGTACGCGCTCGCCCCCGCCGACGGGCTGTACGCCGTGCCCGAGGGTCTCGCCCTGGACGCTGCGGTCGCGCTGCTGGCCGACGGTCGGACGGCCGTGCTCCAGCTCGACGCCGCCGCCGTCAAGCCCGGTGACCGGGTGCTGGTGGAGGCGGCGGCGGGCGGGGTGGGCAGCCTGCTGGTGCAGCTCGCCCGGGCCGCCGGCGCCACCGTGGTCGCCGCCGCCGGTGGCGAACGCAAGCTGGCCATCGCCCGGGACCTGGGCGCGGCCGAGACCGTCGACTACCGGCGGACCGGCTGGACGGAGCACCTCCCGCCGGTCGACGTGGTCTTCGACGGCGTCGGGGGAGCGGTCGGCCGGGCCGCCTTCGAGCTGCTGCGGCCCGGCGGACGGATGGTCAGCTACGGCCTGGCGAGCGGCGAGTGGGCCGGGATCGGCGAGGACGCGGCGGCGGCCCGCCAAATCACCCTGCTCAGCCCGGTGCCCTCGCCCGGGCTGGTCCGCCGGGCCACCGCGCTCGCGCTCGGCGAGGCGGTCGCGGGGCGGCTGCGGCCGCTGATCGGGCAGCGCTTCCCGCTTGCCCGGGCGGCCGACGCGCACGCCGCGATCGAGTCCCGGGCCACCCTCGGCAAGACCCTGCTGGAGGTCCGCCCCGGCGCCGTCTGACGGCCGCTCCGCTCCGGGCGGCGGCGCCCGAGCGGCCCACGGCCCGTCACCTCCGGCCGGACCGGGCGGATCCGGGGCCCGTCGGGGACGCCGCCGTCCACCTCGTCCGGGTGATCGCGGACCCGGCCTGGCTCGGTCCCGGGAGGACCCCTTAGGGTGGCGAGCAGGCGTGGCTCGGATGCCACAGTGGACAGCGGGACGTCGCGCGGCGGCGGGCGGGGCGGTGACCGGTAGTGGCGGACGTGACGACGACGCCTGGCGGCGGCGAGTGGCGGCCCTTCGGCCTCGACGAGACCGTGACCGTGCCCAACGCGACCCCTGACGAGCCGTTGGCGGAGCGCACCCTGCCGCTCCCCCCGCCGCAGATCCCGCCGCAGCCGCCGACCGCCCCCGCCGCGGCCGCCTCCACCGGCTGGACGACCACGATGCCCGTCCTCCAGCTCCCGCCGCCGCTCCCGCCGACCGCCCCCGGGCCCGCGCCCGTACCGGGCCCCGCCGGCGCGCCGGAGCAGCCCGGCGGCCGGGCGCCGCGCGGCCGGATCCTGGTCGTCGAGGGCGGTTACGGCGGCGGCCGCCGGCCCTGGGGCCGCGGCGGCTCGGGCCAGGCCCCGGTGCTGTCGGCGATGCTCGCCGCCGTCCCGCCGCAGATGCTGCTCGCCGCCGACGGCGTCGACGCCGTCCACCTGCCCGGTGCCAGCGACCCGCAGAGCGTGCTCGCCCACCTGCGGGCGGCCTCCCGGCACCCCGGCCCGCTGCTGGTGCACCTCGGCGGGCACCTGGTCGCCGACCGCCGCAGCGGCCAGCTGCACCTGACACTGCGGGACGCCAAGGCGGGCGAGAGCCTGCCCTGGCAGGCCCTCGCCGCCGAGCTGCGGCACCGGCCCGCCGAGTGGGACACCCTGGTGATCGCCGACCTGAGCGCCGACCAGGCGGCCATGCCGCAGGTGCAGAGCGCGATCACCCCACTGGTCGACGGCGTCCCGCTGTGGGCCGCCGTCAGTGTCGACCCGGAGCAGATCGGCACCTTCACCCGGGCCCTGATCGAGGCCCTGCACGGCGGCCGGCCCGGCCTCGAAGCGGTGCTGACGCCCGAGCAGGTGCGCCAGCAGGTGCACTCGGTGCTGCGCGCCGACGTGGTGACGGTGACGGCGCACGCGCCCGACCGCCCGATCTTCCGCAACACCGCCCGGCAGATCGGCGGCGGCGAGCCGCGCCCGTACGAGGGCCCGCGGCCGGCGGCCGTCATGCCCAAGCCGCAGACCCGGGTGGTCCGGCCGACGGCCCGCCAGCCCGAGCCGCCCGTGCCGCCGCGGCCCACGCCCGAGCAGGCCCGACGGGCCCGGGTGCCGGTCTCGCTGTTCAAGCCGGACGTGCCGCTGACGCCCCGGCGGATCCGCCCGGTCACCCTGGAGAAGACCGTGGGCGACCCGGCCGCTCCGGCGGTCACGCTCGCCAAGACGGCCGCCGCCGCGGCACCGCCGCCGGTGGTGCGGCTCGACAAGCCCTCGGTGCCGGCGGACCGTGCCGCGGGCCCCGCCGGGGAGCAGGACGCCGAGCGGCCCGCCGACGCGCCGGCGGTCGACCCGGTGGCGGTCTACCGCGAGGAGATCGGCCTGATCGTCCGGTTCGCGGACAACGGTGACCACGCCACGGCCGGCGGCCTCGCCCGTGACCTGGAGGAGCGGGCGGTGGCGGCCTTCGGCGCCGTCGCACCGCTGGTGCTCCAGGTGCGCCAGGTCCGGGCGCACGTCTCCCGGCTCGCCGGCCGCCCGGCCGCGGCCGCCGACCTGTACCGCGAGGTCGCGCTGACCCTGCTGCGCACCGAGGGCCCGGACCACCCGGACACCCAGCAGGCGGCCACCAACGCGGAGGCCTGCTGGCGGGCGATCAGGAGCCCGGCCGAGGCGATCGGCGTGGCGCCGGACATCATCGAGCTGCGGGCCCATCTGCCCGGCCCGGACGGCCGCAAGCTGCGGGCCTCCGAGCGCTACCTGCGCCAGCTGGTCGAGGCCAGGGCGGCGGCCGAGGCGCTGGACGAGGGGACCGCGGAGCCGGCTTCCGCCTTCGGGGACTGACGGCGGTGGGACCGACGGCGGTGGGACCGACGGCGGTGGCTGCGCGGCCTGCCACGGGTGCGCCTGCGGGGCGCGGCCCGGAGTGCTCCGGTCCGCGCCCCGCGGCGTGGCTCAGCGCCCGGCGAGCGAGTGCACGAACCGGTTGCCGTCGATGGTGCCGAGGCCGGACGCCAGGTCGTAGCCCTTCGTGGCCTGGTAGCCCGTCACCACGTCCCAGGAGTTGTCACCGGTGGTGACGTCGGTGATGCCGCTCCACTGCGGGGGCAGCGCCGCGAGCCCGTACAGGCGCCAGTTGAGCTGCCCGAGTCGGTGCCCGGCGAGCTGGTCGGCCAGCGCGACGATCCCGGAGAAGATCGGGGTGGCCTCGCTGGTGCCGCCGGTCAGGTGCCAGCCGACCCGCGCCGGGTCGTAGGACTCGTACGTCCAGGCGGCGCCGTCCACGGCCGCGCTCATGCTGATGTCCGGGGTGCCGCGGTGGTTGCCGGTGACCTTGGCGACGCCCAGCTGGTACCAGGGGCGGGGGAAGACGCCGGAGACGCCGCCGCCCGCCGCGCCGTAGTCGTCGTGCCAGACCTTGTCGGGCGCGGTGCGCTTCCCGTCGTTGTCCAGGGTCAGCTGGGTGCCGCCGACCGAGGTGACCAGCGGGTCGGAGGACGGCCAGGAGTTGACCTTGTACGGGTACAGGTCGCTGCCGTTCTCCATCGCGTCGGTCGCCCCGGCGTCGCCGGAGGCGGCGAGCACGGTGACGTTCCGGTCGGCGGCCGCCTGGAAGGCGTACCGCAGGTCGGTCAGGGACTTGAAGTCGCCCTGGGCGAAGCCGGGGAAGGTGTTCTCGGTGGCGCCGAAGCTCTGCGAGATGACGTCGGCCCGGCCGGACTTGATCAGGGCCTTCTCGGCGTCCATCATCTCGGGCAGGCCGGTGACGCCCTCGGTCTCGGCGACGCCGGTCTCCACCAGGACGATGTGGGCGTCGGGCGCGACGGCGTGCGCGTACTCGACGTCGAGGGTGGTCTCGCCGGCCCAGCCGGTGTGCTCCCCGTTGGTCGGGTCGAAGGGCGGGACGTTGCCCCACTTGACCACCTCGACCTGGGTGTCCGGGATGCCCCACTGCTTGTCGAAGACCTCCAGGTCGTGCTGGATGGTCGGGGAGCCGAAGGAGTCGACGATGACGATGGTCCGGCCCTTGCCGGTGACGCCCTCCCGGTAGAGCGGCCCGAGGTTGTACGCCGTCCGGTACTGCAGCGGCGAGTAGCAGTGGATCGCGAGCTTCGCCACGCAGTCCGAGGTCGATATCGGTGCGGCCAGCGCCGCCCGGCTGATGTGGCCGCTGGAGGCGGGCCGCACGTGGACCGCGGCCCGCCCGGCCGGGCCGGCGGCCACGGTGGCGGTCACGGTCTGCGCGGTGGCGGTGGCGCCGGTGAGGGCGGTGGCCCCGACGGCGAACAGCGCCAGGGCGCGTGCGGTGACGGAGCGTCGGGGACCCGCGGTGGCGGGGGTGATGCCCATGGGACTCCTCGGGAGGGTGGGGCCGGCCGAGCCGGCCGGCCCCCATATCCCATCGGCCGGGGAGCGGGCGTTCCATAGTCAGAGCGGGGCCGTCCGGATGGTCCCAGCAGGCCACGCGATGAGGTAAAGCGCAGCCCTGCACTTGGTAACCGGCCTGCTCAGCCCGTGAGCTGACGATGGATCAGCGAGCGCCGCCGTTCACGTAGAGGGTCTGCCCGCTGACGTACGAGGAGTCCTCGCTCGCCAGGAAGGCGACCACCGAGGCGATCTCCTCCGGCTGCCCGACCCGCCGCAGCGGGGTGCGCTCGGCGACCTGGGCCTGGTGCTCCTCGGCCGACGCGCCGACCCGCTCGGCGGTGGCGGCCGTCATCGAGGTGGCGATGTAGCCGGGGGCCACCGCGTTGACGTTGATGTTGAACGGCCCGAGCTCGATCGCCAGGGTGGCGGTCAGGCCCTGGATGCCGGCCTTGGCGGCGGCGTAGTTGGCCTGGCCGCGGTTGCCCAGCGCGGAGCGCGAGCTGAGCGAGACGATCTTGCCGTACTTCTGCGCGACCATGTACTTCTGCGCCACGTGGCTGCAGTTGTAGGCGCTGGTCAGGTTGACCGTCAGGACGGCGTCCCAGTCGCCCTTGGCCATCTTGAAGAACAGGTTGTCCCGGGTGATGCCGGCGTTGTTGACCAGGATGTGCAGCCCGCCGAGGTCCGCGGCGAGGGCCGCGAAGACCGCCTCCACGGCGTCGTAGTCGGCGACGTCGCAGCCGTACGCCCGGGCGGTGCCGCCCTTGGCGGTGATCGCGTCGACGGTCTCCTGCGCCCGCTCGGCGGTGAGGTCGAGCACGGCCACCGCCGCGCCCTCCTCGGCCAGCCGTCGCGCGGTGGCCGCGCCGATGCCCTGGGCGGCGCCGGTCACGACGGCGACCTTGCCTGCGAAACGAGTCACGGAATTCTCCTTGCTGGATCTGGCTCTGGCAGGATCTGGGGGTTCAGGCGTTCTCGACCAGGACGGCGGTGCCCTGGCCGACCCCGACGCACATGGTGGCCAGGCCGCGCCGGGCGCCGGTGCGGCGCATCCGGTGCAGCAGGGTGGTGAGGATCCGGGCGCCCGAGCCGCCCAGCGGGTGGCCGAGCGCGATCGCGCCGCCGGACGGGTTGACCAGCTCGGGGTCGAAGCCCAGCTCCCGGACGCAGGCGAGTGCCTGGGCGGCGAAGGCCTCGTTGAACTCGGCCTCCTCGACGTCCCCGACCGACCAGCCCAGGCGGTCCAGCACCTTGCGGGTGGCGGGCACCGGACCGATGCCCATGACATCCGGGTGGACGCCCGCCGAGGCACCCGCCGCGTACCGGCCGAGCGGCTCCAACTCCAGCTCGTTCAGAGCGTGTTCACTGACCAGCAGCAAGGCGGCGGCGCCGTCGTTCATCGGTGAGGCGTTGCCCGCGGTGACCGTGCCGCCCGGCCGGAAGGCGGGCTTCAGCCCGGCGAGCCGCTCCAGGGTGGTGTCCTCGCGGATGGACTCGTCCTGGGTGACCGTCACTCCGTCCGGCCGCTCGACCGGCAGCAGCTCGGCGTCGAAGTGGCCGTCCTTGCGGGCCGCCGCGGCCCGCCGGTGGCTGCGCAGCGCGAAGGCGTCCTGGTCCTCGCGGCTGACGCCGTACCGGGCGGCGACCTCCTCGGCGGTCTCGCCCATCGACAGCACGCCGTGCAGGTCCTTCATCCGGGGATTGGTGAGCCGCCAGCCCAGCCGGGTGTCGAAGGTCTCCATGCGGTGCGGCAGCGCCTCGTCCGGGCGGGGCAGCACGAACGGCGCCCGGCTCATCGACTCGCAGCCGCCCGCGACCACGATCTCGGCCTCGCCGGAGCCGATCGCCCGGGCGGCGGTGGTGACCGCCTCCATCCCGGAGGCGCACAGCCGGTTGAGGGTGGCGCCGGGCACCGACTCGGGCAGCCCGGCCAGCAGGGCGGCCATCCGGGCCAGGTTGCGGTTGTCCTCGCCGGCCTGGTTGGCGGCGCCCCAGTAGACGTCGTCGATCCGGGCCGGATCGAGACCGGGTACGGCGTCGAGCAGGCCGCGCAGCACGGCGGCCGACAGGTCGTCGGGGCGGACGGTGGACAGTGCACCGCGCAGCCGCCCGATCGGGGTGCGGCGGGCGGCGGCGAAGTAGACAGGGCGCACTTCTTCGGGCTCCTTATCCGGGCGGGATGGTTCTCAGAACGCGCTGACGCCGGTCAGGGCCCGGCCGATCAGCAGTTTGTGGATCTGGCTGGTGCCCTCGTAGAGGGTCATCACCCGGGCGTCGCGCAGCAGCTTGCCGACCGGGTACTCGTCGATGAAGCCGTAGCCGCCGAAGACCTGGAGCGCGTTGTTGGCGGCCCGGACGGCGGCCTCGCTCGCGTACAGCTTGGCGACCGAGGACTCGGTGGCGTAGGGCAGTCCGCGCTCGATGTGGTCCGCGACCCGCCAGGTCAGCAGGCGGGCGGCGTCGACGTCCACGGCGATGTCCGAGATCAGCTCCTGGACCAGCTGGTGGGAGGCGATCGGCGCGCCGAACTGCTCGCGCTCCCTCGCGTACCCGACCGCCGCGTCCAGGCAGGCCTGGGCGATGCCGACGCAGCCCGCGGCGACCGACATCCGGCCCTTGGCCAGTGCGGACATCGCCACGCCGAAGCCCTTGCCCTCGGCGCCGAGCCGCGCGCCGTCGGGGACCCGGACGGCGTCGAGGTGCAGTTCGGCGGTGGCCTGGCCGCGCAGGCCGAGCTTGCCGTGGATCAGCGTCCGCCCGAAGCCCGGCAGGCCGGTGGGGACGAGGAAGGCGGTGATGCCGCGGTGGCCGGGCTCGCCGGTGCGGGCGAACACCAGGGCGACGTCGGCCCAGGTGCCGTTGGTGATGAACATCTTGCTGCCGGTGATCAGCCAGTCGTCGCCGTCCCGGACGGCGCGGGTGGTGAGGTTGGCGGCGTCCGAACCGGTGCCGGGTTCGGTGAGGGCGAAGCACCCCAGTGCCTCGCCGGAGGTCAGCCGGGGCAGCCAGTGGCGCTTCTGCTCCTCGGTGCCGTGCGCGTTGACCGACTTGGCGACCAGGCCGAGGGTGACCGAGACGATCCCGCGCACCGCCGAGTCGCCGCGGCCCAGCTCCTCCAGGACCAGGCAGTACGCGAGGTGGTCGCCGCCGCTGCCGCCGTACTCCTCCGGGATGGTCAGACCGAGGAACCCCAGCTCGGCCAGCTTGCCGACGACCGCGCGGTCCACGGACTCGGCGCGGTCCCACTCGGCCGCGTACGGGGCGATATCGCGGTCGGTGAAGGAGGCGGCCAGTTCGCGGACGGCGGCCTGTTCCTCGGAGAGTTCCAGGTTCATGGCGGCGGACACCTCGATAAACTAGCGCTGCAAGTTTTATCCGGACTCTAACCCGCGCCGCCCCCGCTGCAAAGGGCCCCTGCCAGAATGTCGACCGACCCACCCGACCGGAGGACGCGAGCGTGGCCCGACCCCGCACACCCCTGCTGAGCCGCGAGCGCATCGTCACCGCCGCGCTCGCCCTGGTCGACGCCGAGGGCCTGGACGCGCTCTCCACCCGCCGGCTCGCCACCCTGCTCTCGGTCAGCGGGCCCTCGCTCTACAACCACTTCGCCACCAAGGACGACCTGCTGGACGCGGTGGTCGACAGCGTCATGGGCGAGGTCGACCTGTCGATGTTCGCCGGCGGCGCCCCCTGGCACACCGCGCTGCGCGACTGGGCCCGCTCCTACCGCGCCGCCCTCGCCGCGCACCCCAACGTGGTCCCGGTCCTGGCCCAGGGCCCCGGCCGGCGCCCCAACGCGCTACGGCTGGCCGACGCCGTCTTCGGCTGCCTGGTCGACGCCGGATGGCCGCGCGGCCAGGCCACCCGGATCGGCGCGCTGATGCGCTACTTCATCACCGGCTCGGCGCTCGGCTCGTTCGCCGCGGGCTTCCCCGAGGACGCCAAGCTCTACGCCGCCGACTACCCGCACCTCGGCGAGGCCCACCTGCTGGCGGAGCACCGGCGACGGATCGACGAGGGCGCCTTCGAGACCGGCCTGGAGGCCCTGCTCGACGGCCTCGACCTGCGCTTCCGGCGGCTGGACGAGGCCGCGTCGGACTGACGGCGGCCCGTGCCGGGTGGTTGCCTGTCCGGGCGATGGCGGATCCGGGTGGTGTGACAGTCGGGAGGCGCTACAGCCGGGTGGACGACGCCAGGGCCGCCCGGATCTCCGAGGCGGGGTCGCCCTCGTGGTAGATCCGCTCGCCGGCCTCGATCCCGTCCAGGAACTCCTGGTACCGCACGGCGTACGACACGTGCATCAGCGGCTCGGCGAGCACCAGCGCCCGCCGCGGATCGCTGCCGGGGACCAGCCCGGACCAGGCGCGCACCCAGGCGTCCCGGACGTCCGCCCACCGCGCGGAGCCGAGGAAGTCGCGGGGGCGCAGCCCGTCGAGGGCCGGGTGCCCGAGGTGTGCGTCCGAGAAGTCGACGGCCACCGTCCGCCGGCCGTCGGAGCGCCAGTTGCCGGGGTGGAAGTCGCCGTGCAGCACCGTCACCGGCAGGCCGCAGGCGTCCAACCGCTCGACCAGCAGGGGAAGTTCGTCGGCGAGCCGGTCGGCGGCGGCACGCTCGGGGTTGGTCAGGCCGGTGGTCGCGCCGGTGGTCGGGCCGGTGGTCAGCAGCTCCCGGAACCGGCCGACCAACGCGTGCGGGGAGCGGTCCGGAAGGCCGGGGATCGCGGGCCCGCCGGCCAGCGCAGCCTGCGCCGCGGCCCAGCGGCCCACCACGGCCAGCATCGCGTCCTGCGGTACGCCCCAGCAGTCCTCGCCGGGGACGTGCTCCAGCAGGATCCGCCGCCCGTCCGATCCCAGCACCACCGGGACCAGCCCCGGGTCGACGGCGCCGAAGGCGGCGATCACCGAGGCCTCGTCCACCGCGAACCGGGGGGTGGTCTTCAACCAGGCCGGCCCCGCCGCGGTCGGGATCCGGAACAGACCGGAGAGGTTCCAGCTCTTCACCTGCGCCACCGGTCCGGTCGCCGGGCGACCGCGGTCGGCGAGCGTCCGGCCGGCCCAGTCCAGGGCCGAGCGCAGCCCGTCCGGGGTGGCCCAGTCGGCCCGCAGCGGGTCCTCCGCGGTCGGCGCGCCGGTCGGCGTACCGGTCGGGGCGTCGGTCGGGGCGTCGGTCGGGGCGTCGGCATCGGTGGGGGTGGCACCGGTCGGGGCACCGGCGCCCGTGGCGGCGGGCCGGTCCGGGCGGCTCAGCGCCTCGGCGTGGTACGTCACCAGTCCGCCGCGGGGCGGCTCGCCGCCCTCCACCGAGAGCAGCCGCAGCACCATCACCGGCACGCCGTACGCGCGCTCCAGACGGACCGTCACCTCCTCGACCTCCGGCCACCGGGCGGACTCCACCGGGAACGGACCGACCACCCCGAACCGCTCGCCCCGATGCGTCACCAGCACCCTCACGGTGCGCCCCGCCGTCTCCGTCACCGGGGCATTCTCGGCCGCACCGGAGGCGGTGGCCACCGATTTACCGCGGTCACCAGGGCTCCCGCGGGAGGAAGGCCGGCCGGAGGTCAGGGTCCACCGGGTCGTAGTAGCGGTGGTAGACGGGGGTGAGACCGCCCGAGACCGGCGGCACGATCCAGCTCCAGTCCGTCGGGGTCGGCCGGCCGAGCCGCTGCTCCTGGGCGATGTGCCTCAGGAAGCGCTCGGACTCGGTGTGGTGGTCCGCCATGGTCACCCCCGCCTCCTGGAAGGAGTGCAGCACCGCGACGTTGAGCTCGACCAGCGCGCGGTCCCGCCACAGCGTCCGGTCGTGGGAGGTGTCGAGCCCGAGCCGTCGGGCCACCTCGGTGAGCATGTCGTACCGGTCGGCGTCGGCCAGGTTCCGGGCGCCGATCTCGGTGCCCATGTACCAGCCGTTGAACGGCGCGGTCGGGTAGGCGATCCCGCCGATCTCCAGGGTCATGTCGCTGATCGCCGGGACGGTGTACCAGCGCAGGCCCAGCTCCGCGAACCAGCCGTGGTCGGGGTGGCTCAGCCACACCTCGCGGACCGCGTCGTCCGGCAGTTCGTACCAGCGGGGTTCGGTGCCCGGCCCCGGCTGGATCAGCAGCGGGAGCACGTCGAACCGGCCCTCGCCGCTCTTCCACTCCACCCGCTTCGCCCGGTCGGTCAGGTCCGCTCCGGCCGGATCGCCGACCACCGTGCCGTCGGGTCGCCGGTGCCCGGCGTAGCGCACCAGTTGCTGGTTGAGGATGCGGGGCGCCGGACGGCCCGGCCGGTCCGGCGCGAACACCGAGATCACCGGCCGGATCCGGCCGCCGTTGCCGGCCGCCCTGAGGTGCTGGAAGCACTGCTCGGCCATCTCGTCCGGTGAGTCGACGTGCCGCAGGTCGCGCACCAGCAGGCTGCGCCAGTAGAGCCGTCCGATGCAGCGGGCGGAGTTGCGCCAGGCGACCCGCGCGCCGAAGGCCAGCTCCGCGGGGGTGTGGCGGTAGCCGCCGGTGCGGTCGATCTCCGCCAGCACCTGGCGGATCCGCTCCTGCGGGTCGCCCGAGGCGGGCTGCTCGTGGTGGAACCGGCGGACGAACTCCGTCGCCTCGGCCGCCAGGCGAGCCGGGCCGTGGGGCGCGGGCGAGCCGTGGGGGTTCGGGTTGCTGGTGGGGCCGGTGGGGCCAGTGGGCCCGCCGGGGCTGCTGGTGCCGCTGGTGCCGTCGGGGCCGGGACGGAGATCGTGGCCGTCGTGCCGGGGGTGGGCGTAGGGGCAGACCCCGCCCGGAGCTGACTTGCGCGTACGAAGCCGACTGAAGATCAAGAGCACATCCCTCCTGACCACATGGGTACCGGATGTCCGTTCCCGGCCGCACCGAGTGAGCGATTCGGCCCCGCCCGACGCCCCTGCGGCGCTAGGCTCCCCGGACGCGGGCCGTCCGGCCCGGCCGGAGCGGGGACGCCGAAGGGCGCCCGCCGACCGGCGAGCGCCCCCGGGGCCCGTCCGCGGCCCCTCCCTGGTTTCGGGTTCGGGCCGGGTGCCGGCCGCGGCGTCAGCCCATGTCCTCCAGCCGGACGCCCTTGGTCTCCTTCACGAACCTGGCGACGAAGAACACCGATCCGAGCGCGAACGCGGCGTAGATCGCGTAGGTCGCCGAGAGGTTCCACCGCGACAGCGACGGGAAGCTGACGGTGATCACCCAGTTGGCGATCCACTGCGCCGAGGCGGCCACGGACAGGGCCGCGGCCCGGATCCGGTTGGGGAACATCTCGCCGAGCATCACCCAGACCACCACGCCCCAGGAGAGCGCGAAGAACAGCACGAAGGCGTTGGCGGCGACCAGCGCCACCGTGCCCTGGAGGTCCGGGACGGAGACGTCGTCCCCGCTGCCGGTGGCGTAGGAGAAGGCCCACGCCGCGGTGGCCAGCGACACCGCCATGCCGACCGAGCCGACCAGGGCCAGCGGCTTGCGGCCGATCCGGTCGACCAGCAGGATCGCGATCACGGTGCCGACGATGTTGATGATCGAGCTGGAGAAGCTGATCAGCAGCGAGCTGCTCTGGTCGACACCGACCGACTGCCAGAGGATCGACGAGTAGTAGAAGATCACGTTGATGCCGACCAGCTGCTGGAACACCGACAGGCCGATGCCGGCCCAGACGATCGGCAGCAGGCCGAACCGTCCCCCGAACAGGTCGCGCAGCTGCGGGCGGTGGTCGGCGGCGATCAGCGCCTGGATCTCCTCGATCCGGGCGTCGGTGTCGATCGCGCCGCCCTCCACCTCGCGGAGCACCGAGCGGGCCTCGTCCAGCCGTCCGGCCGAGATCAGGAAGCGCGGGGACTCGGGGATCAGCGCGGCCAGGACGAAGTAGGCCACGGCCGGTACGACGCAGATGCCGAGCATCCACTGCCAGGCCTCCAGCCCCAGCAGCTGCCCGCGGGTGTCACCGCCGGCGGCCTCCGCGAGCACCCAGTTCACCAGCTGGGAGATGGCGATGCCGAGCACGATCGCGGCCTGCTGAAAGGAGGCCAGCCGCCCCCGGTAGCGGGTCGGGGCCACCTCGGCGATGTAGGTGGGGGCGATCACGGACGCGATGCCGATCGCCGCGCCGCCCAGCACCCGCCAGCAGGCCAGGTCCCAGGCGGCGAACGGCACCATCGAGCCGACCGCGCTGACGCCGAAGAGCACCGCGGCCGCCTTCATCACCCGGATCCGCCCGTACCGGTCGGCGAACCGGCCGGCCAGAGCCGCGCCCACCGCCGAGCCCAGCAGCGCCGAGGAGACGATCAGACCGGTCACCCCGTCGCCGACGGCGAACCGGCCCTGGATCCCGGAGACGGCACCGTTGATCACCGAGCTGTCGTAGCCGAACAGGAAGCCGCCGAGGGCGGCGGCGGCCGTGATGAAGATGACGAACCCGAGCCGGTCGAAGGGCTGGGCCTCCGCCTTCACGGACTGTTGGGTGACGCTCACAATGCGACTCCTGAGTACTCAACATTGAGCTTGGCATCGAGAGCGTAGCCCGTGATGATTCAACTCATGCACTCAGGATCGGGATTTTAGGGGTCTATCGGCGGTGTGCTTGTTCAAGGCTTGAAGGGGTAGGCGACCCCGGCGGGGTCCGGCCAGGGGCTTCCGGGCTCGGGAACCTGCGTTCGGGGCCGCCTACCGATCAGAGCCGGATCCCGTTCAGTTCGGCGTGGCCAGGGACAGTCCGAACCGGCCCTGCTCGTCCGTCCACCACTCGGACAGCCGCAGGTCGGCAGCCGACAGCTCGTCCGCCACCCGGGTCCGGCGGAACTTGGCCGACACCTCCGTCCGCATCTCCTCGCCCGCCTCGAAGTGCACCGCGAGGTCCAGTGCGCGGATCTTCACGCTCTGCGCGCGGGTGGAGCGCAGCCGCATCTCGATCCACTCCTGTCGGGCGTCCCAGAGTGCGACGTGCTCGAAGTGCGCCGGGTCGAAGTCGGCGTCCAGCTCCCGGTTGAGCACGGCCAGGACGTTCTTGTTGAACGCGGCCGTCACCCCGGCCGAGTCGTCGTACGCCGCCACCAGGACCTTCGGGTCCTTGACCAGGTCCGTCCCGAGCAGCAGGAAGTCGCCGGGCTCCAGCATGCCGCGCAGCCCGGTCAGGAACTCGGCCCGCTCGGCGGGCAGCAGGTTGCCCAGCGTGCCGCCCAGGAAGGCCACGATCTTGGGCCCGGGACCGGTCGGCAGCTCCAGGCCGTGGGTGAAGTCCGACACCACGGCGTGCACCGCGAGCGCCGGGAACTCGACCGCCAGCGCCTTCCCGGCCGCGTCCAGCGCGCTCTCGCTCACGTCCACCGGGACGTAGGTCCGGAGCGTCCCCAGTTCCCGCAGGGCGCCCAGCAGCAGCCGGGTCTTCTCGGAGGAGCCGGAACCCAGCTCCACCAGGGTGCCGGCCCGGGTGATCGCGGCGATCGCCCGCGACCTGCTCATCAGGATCTCCCGCTCGGCCCGGGTGGGGTAGTACTCGGGCAACCGGGTGATCTCCTCGAAGAGCTCGCTGCCCCTCGCGTCGTAGAACCACTTGGGCGGCAGGGTCTTGGGACTCGCCGTCAGACCGTGCTGCACGTCGTGCCGTAGTGCGTGGCTGAAGTGGTCGGCGGGCAGGAAGCGGGTCAGATCGTAGGAGCTCACGCCGGATCGTCCTCTCAACTTGTCACTCATTTCTCGTCACTCGCCTCTCGCCGTTCACGTGCCGATCGGTCTCGCTTCCGGGTACCCGGAACCCGGCTCCCGGAACGCGCCCATCCGTGCGGCGCTGGTCAATTCGGTCTGATCGGTCGGATGTCGACACCGCTGCGGTCGGCGGTCAGCAGGGACCCGTCCGGTACCGGTGTCCAGCCCGGCCCGTCGTCACCGGGCTCCGAGGCGACCAGGACCGTGCGGCCCCCGCCGGGCCCGGTGCCGTGCGGTTCGGCGCGGTGGGTCGTGGTTCGGGTTTGGGCTTGGGTGTGGTGGGGCTCGCTGCGGTCGGGCCCGGTGCGGTGGAACAGGGTGTCGCCCCAGCTCGTCGCGGCGATCGCGACCCCGTCGGTCAGCAGCAGGTTGAGCCGGGCCTCGCCGTACCGGGCGAGGGTCCGGACGGTGTCGTCCAGGGCCTCGCCGGGGGTCGCCCCGGCCCGCAGCCGGTGCAGCACCAGGGCCCACACCAGGGCCGAGTCGCTGCGGGCCTCCAGCGCGAGCAGCTCCGCCGGCGGCAGCGAGGCGGCGGCCTTGTCGTACCGCTCGGGCCAGCCGGGCAGCGCGCCGTTGTGGCTGAACAGCCAGCGCCCCTCGGCGAACGGGGCCGCCGCACCCTCTCCGGCCGCACAGCCCGCGGTGGCCGAGCGGACGGCGGCCAGCAGCGCCCCGGTGCGGACCACCCGGGCCAGGTCGGCGAACGACGGGTCGGCCCAGATCGGCCCGGCCCGCCGGTACCGGGCGGGGACGGCGTCGCCCTCCGCGTACCAGCCGACGCCGAACCCGTCCACGTTCACCGTGCCGTAGCGCTGCGAACGCGGCGCCCAGGACTGCCGGTACAGCCCGAACGGCGGATCCACCACCAGCTCCTGGATCGGCACCGGATCGCCCAGGTAGGCGAGGTGGCGGCACATCAGCTGCCACCCCGGGGCCCGGCCGGTGCCCCGTCGTCGACGGAGCGGGCGGTGCGGAAGCCGGCGAAGATCTGGCGGCGGATCGGGTAGTCCCAGTTCCGGAAGGTGCCGCGGCAGGCCACCGGGGCCACCGCGAACGAACCGCCGCGCAGCACCTTGTACTCCGGCCCGAAGAAGACCTCCGAGTACTCCCGGTACGGCCAGGCCCGGAAGCCCGGGTACGGCAGGAAGTCGCTGGCCGTCCACTCCCACACGTCACCCATCAACTGCCGTGCACCGCAGGGGGACTCGCCCGCCGGGTAGCTCCCGACCGGGGCGGGCTGGAGGTGGCGCTGACCCAGGTTGGCGTGTTCGGGCGCGGGGGAGGCGTCGCCCCACGGGAACCGGCGGGACCGGTCGGTCGCCGGGTCGTGCCGGGCGGCCTTCTCCCACTCCGCCTCGGTCGGCAGCCGCCGGCCCGCCCACCGGGCGTACGCGTCCGCCTCGTACCAACTCACGTGCAGGACGGGCTCGTCGGGCGGGACCGGCTCCACCGTGCCGAATCTTCTGCGCAGCCACTGACCGCCCTCCCGGGTCCAGAACAGCGGCGCGACCAGCCCGGTCCGCATCCGGTGCTGCCAGCCCTCGGCCGTCCACCAGCGCGGCTCCCGGTACCCGCCGTCGGCGATGAACCGCTGGTAGGCGGCGTTGCTGACCGGAGCGGTGTCGAGGTGGAAGGCCGGCAGGTCGACCCGGTGCGCGGGGCGCTCGTTGTCCAGCGCCCACGGCTCGGTGTCGGTCCCCATGGTGAACGGCCCGGCCGGGACGAGCACCTCGGCCGGCAGGCTCCCGGTGTCCGCGGGGGCGGCGGGCGGCGGCGCGGTCAGCGCGACCGGGCCGCGGCGCAGCTGATGGGTGATCAGCATCGTCTCGTCGTGCTGCTGCTCGTGCTGCGCGATCAGGCCGAACGCGAAGCCGTCCGTGAGCAGCGGTGTGCCCTCCAGGGGGCTGGCCGCCAGCAGGTCCAGCACCCGGCCGCGGACCTCGTGCGCATAGGCGCGCGCCTCCTCGGGCGGCAGCAGCGGGAGTGTGGGGCGCTCGGAACGGGGGTGCTCGAACGCGTCGTACAGCGGGTCGATCTCGGGGTGCATCGGGTCGCGGCCGCCGACGTTGCGCAGCAGCCAGAGCTCCTCCTGGTTGCCGATGTGGGCCAGGTCCCAGACCAGCGGCGACATCAGGGGGGAGTGCTGGGCGGTGAGGTCGTGGTCCTCGACGCAGTCGGTCAGCCCGGCGGTGCGGTCGCGGGCGGCGATCAGCTCGTCGGCGATCAGGTCGCGCAGCGCGGCGGGGGTGAGGATGCCGGTGGTGCCGGCGGTGGTGCTGGTGCTGGTGGCGGTCGGGTCGGGGGTGGGGGTGCCGGTGGTGGTCGGGTCGGCGGTGGTGCTGTCGGCCGCCGTCGTGGTCGGCCCGGGTCGGTCGGTGTTCAGCACGGTGCGGCCTCCTCGGGTACGGGCAGGGCACCCGTTCGCAGGGCGTCCAGCTGGTCGTCGGCGGGGCAGCGGCCGCGGGCGGGGTAGCGCTCGGCGAACGCCGTCAGGCGGTCCCGCAGCAACTCGGTGCCCTCGCGCCGGGCGAGCGCGCGTTCGGCCGCCCCGAAGCAGGCGAGGGCGGCGCGGCGCAGTTCGGGGTCGGCCATGCCGAGCACGGCGGCCCGCTGCCAGAGGGCGTTGCGGGGGGCGTTCACGGTGTAGTCGACATGCGCGGCGGCGCGAGCGTTCACGGATCCCCGGACGTTCGCGGAGCGGTGACCGTTCACGGGGTGGTGAATGCCTGCGGAGGAGTGAACGTTGCGCTGGTCGTGAGCGTTCGCGGGCGGCCGGCCGTTCACGGTGTCGGAAGCGTTCACGCTGCCGGGAGCATTCACGCCGCCGCGATCGTTGCCGGCTGCGCGATCGTTCACGCTGCCGCGACCGTTCACGCCGTCGCGATCGTTCACCCCGCCGGGAGCGTTCACCCCGGCTCGACCGTTCACGCCACCGCCAGCGTTCACGCCGCCGCGCGCGAGCCCGCCACCGCGACCGTCGTCCACCGCGGCGAGCGAGTGCAACCGCTCCAGCGCGGCGAACGCCTCGTCGGCGGCGACCGGGTCCTCCAGCAGCGCGCCGACCAGCGCCAGCGGGGTCAGCCAGCCGTCGCCGGGCTGCGCGTCCAGCATCCGCAGCTCCAGGTGGCCGCGCGGCCGGACCGGAGGGAACAGCGTGGTGCGGTGGTAGTCCAGGTCGGCCAGCGTGGCGGGCCGGTCGCCCGCGCCGCGCAGCCAGTCCCGGAAGGTCAGCCCGGTCGGCGCCGTCCACGGCTGCCCGTCCGGCCGCTGGACGCACAGCACCTGGGCGTCCAGCACGTACCGCGCCCATGCGGCCCGCGGGTCACCGTCCGGCGGCGGGGCCAGGGTGCGGCTCGGGTCCATCCGCGACCAGACCATCTGCCGGGTCGACCGGTAGCCGGTCGGGCGGCCGTCCAGCAGCGGGGAGTTGGCGAACGCGGCGACCAGGACCGGGCCCAGCTGGTGCACCAGGCGCCAGCGGTCCGCCAGGGCCTGCGGGCCGGTTTCGGTACCGGCGTCCACGCTGACCTGCACCGATGCGGTGCCGCACATCATGATCCGGCCCCACGGCCCGGCCCGGTCGAAGTACTTCTCCATCGCCACGTACCGGGGCTGGGCGAGCTGCATCCGCCGTTCCCGGGCGAGCGGGTCGGTGCCGCTTCCGGTGAGCCGGAGGTCCTGGGTGGCGAAGGCGGCGCGGAGGGCGGCCTGGTCCCGCAGCAGATCGTTCGCGCAGCGGGCGGGTCCCTCGGCGGGTAGGGAGCTCAGCTCGACCTGGCCGCCGGGTTCGTGTGTGAGGTTGGCACCCGCGGGAAGCAGCGGGTTGTCGGGAGTGCCGGGCAGGGCCGCCACGGCGGCAGCCGTCCGGCCGGGGTCGATCGGGGCGTCCGGACATCGGCTGTCATGGACGAACCACTCGGTCTCGACCCCGATCAGCCGGGGAGGACCGATCTTGAAACAGATGCCGGCCAGATGTTCTTCGGCCGACGCCTCGGTCAGCGGTGTCACGCTGAGTGGCGGTTCTTGCTCCGCCGTGACCTGGTGCGGGCGTGCGGGTATCACCGGACTCACCATCCTCGGTTCGCGGTTTGCGGCCCGGTTGTTCCTGCTCAGTCTGCAACGGGGCAAACCTCGCCGCCCCTCAGAGTCTTTCCGTGCAGGTCAGCCGGGTGAGTGCGAGCCGCAACCGGCCCAGCGGCAGCGCGTAGTTCAGTCGGAGGCCGCCGAGACCGGCTCGGCCGAACTCGGAACCGTCCGACAGTTCGACGTCACGTTCGGTGAGCAGCTGCTCCCGGACCCCGGCGGCCGTCCGGCCCTCCGACCCCGCTGTCCGCCCCGCCGTCCGCCCCTCCTGCCCGGCCGACCCGCTCTCCGGCCCCGCCGCCCAACCGTCCAGTCCCGCCGCCCGGGCCAGTCCGGCGCCGTCCAGCCACAGCAGGTACGAGGCCTGCGGCCGGACGGTCACCGCTCCACCTAGTGCGCCGACGGCGAGCTCGCGGGCCTCCGTCAGGTGCTTGAGGAGGCCGTCCAGCCATTCCTCGCCCTCGGCCAACGCGGCCTGCTGGACCGTCTGTTCCAGCAGGCCGCCCTCCCAGAGGCCGTGGCCGGCCATCACCGCGGTCAGCCGTTCGCGCAGGCCCTCGTCCGGGACCAGGGCGAAGCAGGAGGGGATGCCGGAGGTGTTGAAGGTCTTGCCCACCGAGTTGAGGGTGACGGTGTGCCGGGCCGCTCCGCCGGCCACCGCGACGGCGACCGGATGCCGGGCGCCCGCGTCGGGGTGGGTCAGGTCGCCGTGGACCTCGTCCGAGATCAGCAGGCCTCCGGACTCCGCGGCCAGTTCGGCCAGCGCCCGGATCTCCGTGTGCTGCCAGAGCTGCCCGGACGGGTTGTGCGGGCTGCTGAGCAGCACGACCCCCGGCCGGGGCCGGGCGAACTCCGCCAGCGGCAGCCGGTAGCCGTCCGCGTCCCGGGCGTACGGCACCTCGCGGTGCGCCAGCCCGGCCGCCCGGCACAACTGCCCGAACCCACCCCACTCCGGCGACCCGAACACCACCGGTGCGTCGGGCGCCGCCTCCAGCAGCAGCCGGACGGCCGTCCGGGGGCCGAACGGCAACAGCATCACCCAGTCCGGATCGACCTCGACGGCGTGCCGACGGCGGTACCAGTCGGCCACCAGCCGCCGCCCGCCCGGGTCGCAGACGGTGTACCCGAACGCCCCGTGCCGGGCCCGCGCGGCCAGCGCCTCGCCGATCGCGGGCGGGCCGGGGAGGTCCATGTCCGCGAGGCCGAGTGCGATCCGGCCGGCACCGGCGCGGGCCCACTTGCTGCTGCCCGTACCGCTGCGGTCGAACGTCCCGAACATCCCGAACGCCTCGAACACGGCTGCTCCCTCCGGTCGGTGCCCTCGCCGGGCTCACGCTACCCGCGCCTACCCGGACCAGCGGGGACGCACGCGCGCGTAGGGCATCGCGGCTCCCCCCGTACCCAGGCGGGCCTCCCGCACGGCGGTGACCGCGAGCGCGACCCGTGACCCGTGAACCGCGACTCGCGACCCGTGACCCGTGAACCGCGACTCGCGACCCGTGACTCGCGACCCGCGACCCGCGACCCGTGAACCAAGACCGTCTGCCGGACGCCGACGGTGCGGGACCGCGCGAGCGCGTACCCTGCCGGTCTGATCGGGCCGGGGCCGGGCACGGCCCCGGCCGGCCGGTGGACTGGCCGGGTGGACGATCGACCGGATGCGGGGGAGTGGCATGGCCGTGCTGGAAGGTGTCGAGAGCGCCGCGGGCGACGAGGTCACCCTGTTCGTGGCCCGGCGGGTGGACGCCGGGCACGAGGACGCGTTCGAGCACTGGGCCCGGGGCATCCTCGGCGCCGCGTCCGACCACCCCGGCAACCTCGGCACCGGACTGCTCCGGCCTGCCGAGCCGGGCGCCCCCTGGCACCTGCTGCTGCACTTCCGGGACGCGGACTCGTTCACCGCCTGGCAGCGCTCGCCCGCCCGGGCGGCCTGTTTCGCCCGGGTGGACGGTCACCACGTCGAGGTGGCCAGGCGTGAACTCCACGGTATGGAGGGGTGGTTCGCGACGACTCCGGCCGGGGCGCGGCGCACGCCCCCGGCCCGCTGGAAGATGGCGGTGGACCTACCTCGCCCTGCCGGCGGTCACCCGTCTGCTCCGGCGCTGGCTGTTCCCGGCCTGACCCCGGCCCCACCCGCACCACTCACACCACCCGCACCGCCCCCCGCACCTCCAGCCCCACCTCCAGCCCCACCTCCGGTCCCAGCCCCGCCCCGCGCCCCGACGAGCCCGGCCCGCCGACGGCGCCCCCGCCCGCCGCCGCAGCCCCGGTGCCCGTCGACCGCCTCCGCCCGGTCGTTGATCGGCCCGACGGGGCGCCCGAGCACGTAGTCGCCGCAGTCGACGCAGTACCCCATGGTGGGTGCGGGGACGTTCGGCGCGCCGGCGCCCTTCCGTTCAGGCACGGGGCCGCCCCTCGTCGACGTACCGGCGGGCGCGGATCCACTGCTCGGCGCTGCCCCGGAGCGGGTAGCGCTCCAGTTCGCCGGCGGTCTCCACCCAGGCGCCGTCCTGGTGCAGGTCGCGAATGCCCCACATCCGGCGGCCGCGTTCGTCGGGTGGGAGCCGGTCGACCTGATACCGGCCGGGTTCCCAGCGCTGTGGGGTCATGGCGTGCCTTCCGGGGTCGATCCGGCGACGGCGTGGACGGAAGGGGCGTGGACGGAAGGGGAGTGGACGGGCGGGGCGTGGACGGGTGGGGAGTGGACGGGTGGGGAGTGGGAGACGGTCATGAGTCCTCCTGGATCTCGACCCAGATCTGGGTCGGGCCTGCGGCGTCGGTCGCGCCCCACCGGTCGGCCCCGGCGACGGCGTTGAGGATGTCGGCCCAGCGTTCGGGGCCGCAGCCGACGGGGACGGGGGCACTGATGCGCAGGCCGGTGCCGACCGGCTGCGCGACGGCGATCTCCCCGGTGGCCTGCTCGATGGCGCTCCGCAGCGCGGCCGCGCGCACACTGATCTCCACCGCTCTCCCCTATAAGTACGGTCAAACCGTATCGATAGAGTAGTCCTACTCGCGCTACCGTGTCACCCAGGTCAGACCGATGCAGTAGAGAGGACGCCGTGACGGACACCCCGCCGTACCTCCGTATCGCGGACGAGCTTCGCGCCCGGATCGTCGACGGAGGCGTCGTCGCGGGTGAGCGACTCCCGTCGATCAGCGAACTGGCCGAGGAGTACGGCTACTCGGGCGGTGTCGCCCAGCGGGCGTACGGCATCCTGATCGAGGAGAACCTCGTGGTCGCCCGGCCCGGCGCCGGGTACTTCGTCCAGTCGCAGGAGGCGCCCAAGGTGCTGGTGCGGCATCAGCGGGTGGGCGCGGGGCAGGGATCGCCCGTCAAGGCGATGCTCGCCGAGCAGGGCGTGGCCGCCACGCGGCGGACCGAGTCGGCCACCGCCAGGGCGGACGCGGCGATCGCCGCCCGGCTCGGCATCGCGGTGGGCGACCCGGTGGTGCACACCGGCTACGTCCACCTCGCGGACGGTGTGGCGGTGCAACTCGCGGACTCCTGGGAGCCGATGGCCGTCACCGGCAACAGCCTGATCGTCCTGCCGGAGGCCGGTCCGCACGGCGGCATCGGCGTGGCGGACCGGATGGCCGTCATCGGGATCGAGGTCGGCCTCCCGGTCGAGCGGGTGAGTGCCCGTCAGGCCACCCGTCAGGAGGCCCAGCGGCTCGGCGTCCAGCCGGGCGCGGTGGTGCTGGCCGTCGAGCGCACCCACTACGACCGGGCGTCCGGCCGTCCGGTGGAGACGGCCGACATCGTGCTGCTCGGTTCGCGCTGGATCGCGGAGTACGGCAGCCGGCCCCGGCCCGGTACTTCCTGATCCGGGCGTTCCGTCCGCCGGGCGGCGGATCGATGGGGGAGCGCTCCCACTCCCGCAAAGGCTTCATTTCCTGAACTCTGCCGCACCACTTGACGATTGACTGCGTGCATGGCTTGATAAGCCATGAGCTCGGGACCCCGTCCGGGCTGCGGAAGCGCGTCGCACCGCAGTCGGACGAAGCGTCAGTCCCGTGCTCACCCCGACCGGTTGACGCCCGGTTGTCGGGCGAAAGTGGGAGCGCTCCCACGCCCTGAGCCCCACACCCCCACGTCCACGCCCCCACGCCCCCACGCCCCCACGGCACAGCGCCACCACGGCACAGCGCCACCACGGCACAGCGCCACCACGCAGCCCACCGCACAGCCTGGATCCACCCCCACCCGAAAGGATCCCGTACGTGCCATCCCACCTCCTGCGCGGACTCCGTTCCGTGCTCGCCGTCTCGGCCCTCGCCGTCACCGCCGCAGGCCTCGCCCCGGCGGCCACGGCAACCGGGCACGCCGCCCACGCCGCCCAAGCCGCGCACGCCGTCCAGCCCGCCCAAGCCGATCGAGCCGCCCAACTCGCCGCCCGCGTCGACAACGCGTACGCGGGCGCCGGCGTCTACGTGAACCCCGAGTGGTCCGCCCACGCGGCGGCCGAGCCCGGCGGCAGCGCCGTGGCCGGCCAGCCGACGGCCGTCTGGCTGGACCGGATCGCCGCCATCCAGGGCGGGCCGGGCGCCATGGGCCTGCGGGCCCACCTCGACGCCGCCGTCACCCAGGCGGCGGGCCGGCCGTTCGTGGTGCAGCTGGTGATCTACGACCTGCCGGGCCGCGATTGTGCCGCCCTCGCCTCGAACGGCGAGCTCGGTCCCACGGAACTCCCGCGCTACAAGGCGGAGTTCATCGACCCGATCGCGGCGATCCTGGCCGACCCGGCCTACGCCGGGCTGCGGATCGTGAACACCGTCGAGATCGACTCGCTGCCCAACCTGGTGACCAACGCGGGCGGCACGGCCACCGCCACCCCGCAGTGCGACACCATGAAGGCGAACGGGAACTACGTCAACGGCGTCGGCTACGCGCTCGGCAGGCTCGGCGCCGTCCCCAACGTCTACAACTACATCGACGCGGGCCACCACGGCTGGCTCGGCTGGGACTCGAACCTGGACCCGACGGTGCAACTGCTCCACCAGGCGGCCACCTCGGCGGGCAGCACGGTCGCCGACGTCCAGGGCTTCGTGGTCAACACCGCCAACTACTCGGCCCTCAGGGAGCCGAACTTCACCATCGACGACTCGGTCAACGGGACGTCGGTGCGGCAGAGCAAGTGGGTCGACTGGAACCGGTACGTCGACGAGTTGAGCTATGCGCAGGCCTTCCGGCAGCGGGCGGTCGCGGCCGGCTTCGACGCCGGCGTCGGCATGCTGATCGACACCTCGCGCAACGGCTGGGGCGGTACCGCCAGGCCCGCCGGGCCCGGTCCCAGGACCAGCGTGGACGGCTACGTGGACGGCGGACGGATCGACCGCCGGTTCCAGTCCGGGAACTGGTGCAACCAGTCCGGCGCGGGTCTCGGCGAGCGTCCGGCGGCCGCCCCGCAGCCGGGGATCGACGCCTACGTCTGGGTGAAGCCGCCGGGCGAGTCGGACGGCGCCAGCTCCCCGATCGCCAACGACGAGGGCAAGGGCTTCGACCGGATGTGCGACCCGACGTACACCGGCAACCCCCGCAACGGGAACCAGATGTCCGGCGCGCTGCCGAACTCCCCGCTGGCCGGGCACTGGTTCTCCGCCCAGTTCCAGGAGCTGGTCCGCAACGCCTACCCGCCCCTCGGCGGCAGCGGCGCGGACACCACCGCGCCGAGCGTCCCGGCCGGGCTGCGCTCGACGGCGGTCACCGCCTCGGGCGTGTCGCTGGCCTGGACGGCCTCGACCGACAACGTCGGGGTGACGGCGTACGACGTCTACCGCGGCGGGGTGCTGGTTGGCTCGACCGCCGCCACCTCGTACGGTGACACCGGCCTGAGCGCCGCCACCGCGTACGGCTACACCGTCCGGGCGCGGGACGCGGCGGGCAACGCCTCGGCGCCCTCGGCGGCCCTCGTGGTCACCACCTCCGCGGGCGGTGGCGGCGGCAACGCGGGCTGCTCGGCGAGCTACGCCGTCAGCAGTGACTGGGGCGCCGGGTTCAACGCGAACGTCACCGTCACCAACACCGGCACCAAGGCCGTCACGTCCTGGCGGGTGACCTGGAGCTGGGGTGGGAACCAGCAGGTGACCAACCTCTGGAACGGCGGGCTGAGCCAGAGCGGTCAGGCGGTCACCGTGGTCGACGCGGGCTACAACGGCGCGATCGCACCGGGCGCCTCGGCGGGCTTCGGCTTCGGGGCGAACTACTCCGGCGCCAACGCGGCCCCGACGCTCACCTGCACGGCGAGCTGACCCACCGCACCGGCCGACCGCACCACCGCACCGCACCACCGCCCCACACCGCCCCACACCGCCGCACCACCGCCCCACACCGCCGCACCGCCGCACCACCGAAGGACGGCCCGGTCCCGCACCCCGCGGGACCGGGCCCCGGCCGTCACGCCCCCCCGTCACGCCCCGCCCCCCGTCACGCCGACAGCCGGCGCTCCAGCGGCGTGCGGAACCGGGGCGTGATCCGGGTCGTGCCGACCCAGGCGCCCAGCCGGGCCGCCTCCGCCCCGATGGCCGACTCGGCCTCCCTGCCCACGGGTTCGAGCAGTTGCCAGGTGATCTCGCCGTCGGGCCGTTGGGCCCAGCCGCCGACGATCCGGCCGTCGGACCACACCGTCGGGCCGATGTTGCCGGAGCGGTCGAAGAGTTCGCCCTGGTGCTCGTCCGGCAGGAACCAGTGCCGGTACCGGGTGCCCATCGGCGCCGGGTCGAGGGCGGGCAGCAGCGCGACCCAGGGGGCGGGTTCGGCGATCGGCGCGGTGTCCTCGGGCAGGACGAAGCCCTCGCCCTCGGTGAGGCCGACCGGCACCGCCCCGCAGGCCGCGAGCGCGGTACGGACCTCCCGCAGCCCCCAGCCCGTCCACCAGCGGAGGTCCTCGACGGTGGCCGGGCCGTACGCGGCCAGCCACTGCCGGGCCAGTTCGGCCTGGGCGTCGGGCACGGGCCGGTCCGGGTACGGCTGCTGGGTGGCCCAGAGGTGCTGGCCGCTGGTCCAGCCGCCCAGCGGGCGGCGGCGCACGACCGAGCCCTCCATGCCGAGCACCCGCAGCATCCGCATCCCGATGGTCTGCCTGGCCTCGTACGGCTTGCCCGCCGCGACCGTGATCTCCTCGCGCAACCGGGGTACCAGCGCGCCGAGTTGCGATCCGGTGACCTCCCCGGCCCGGTGCAGCGCGGCGAGTGCCTCGCGCTCCGCGTCGGCCAGCCAGTCGGGGTCGAAGCCGCCCGTGGCCGCGAAGGCGGTGTACCCGCTGCGCTCCTTGGCGGCGACCTTGACGGTGGTGGACGCCTGGACGGTGGCCGCGAGGCCGGCCGGGACGACGAACAGGGTGCGCCGCATGCCGTGCATCCGGACCAGCGTGGCGTCCTGGTACAGCGCCCGCTCGACGGCCGCCACGGGAGCCGGGTCGGCGAGCCGGGCCGCGGTGGACAGGAAGACCGAGGCCGGGTCGGAGGCGTGCAGCGCGATCACCGCCTGCGCGACCTGTTCCGGCGTGCCGGCGCGGTGCTGCGGGGCCAGCAGTTGGCGTACGCCGAGGCGGGCGCGGCGCTGGGCGTCGTCGATGTGCGGGCGGGCGGTCATCCGGTCCTCCGGGTGGGCCTGGGGGCGCTCTGTGCGGCCGGGCCATTGTCCGCCGCCCCACTGACACCGACGTCCGGGCGGAAGGCCCGGGCCCGTCCAACGCCCTCCACCTCCCGGGGTGTCAGGGCTCGGCCAGCGTGAACGCCGAGTTCACCAGCGCCACATGGGTGAACGCCTGCGGCGTGTTGCCCAGTTGCCGCCCCTCGCCCGGGTCCCACTGCTCGGAGAGCAGCCCGAGGTCGTTGCCGAGGGCCACCACCCGGGTGAACAGCTCCCGGGCCTCGTCCCGCCGCCCGATCGCGGCGAGCGCGTCGGCCAGCCAGAACGAGCAGGCCAGGAAGGCGCCTTCGGTACCGGGCATGCCGTCGGTGCCGGGGCCGGTGGTGTAGCGGCGGACGAAGCCGCCGTGGTCGAGGTCGGTGCGGACGGCCTCGACGGTGCGTGCCACCCGGGGGTCGTCCGGCGGGAGGAAGCCGGTCTTCGCGATGAACAGGGTGGCGGCGTCCAGCTCCTTGCCCCCGTAGTGCTGGACGAAGACCCCGCGCCCGCGGTGGTAGCCGTTGGCGCAGACGTCCGCGTGCACCTGGTCGCGCATGGTCCGCCAGCGGTCGACCGGGGCCGGCAGGCCGGTCATCTCGGCCATCCGGACGGCGCGGTCGGCGGCGACCCAGGACATCACCTTGGAGTGGACGAAGTGCCGCCGCTCGCCGCGGACCTCCCAGAGCCCCTCGTCCGGGTCGGTCCAGTGCTGTTCGAGGTAGGCCATCAGGCTGCGCAGCAGGCTCCAGACCTGACGTTCCATCGGGATGCCGGCCAGCAGCGCGAGGTGCAGGGTGTCCACCACCTCGCCGTAGACGTCGAGTTGGAGCTGGTGGACGGCGGCGTTGCCGAACCGTACGGGGGTGGAGTCCTGGTAGCCGGGCAGCCAGCTCGCCACCGTCTCGGGCAGCCCGCGCTCGCCGGCCACGCCGTACACGGTCTGCAGGTCGCCTGGGTCGCCGGCGATCGCGCGCAGCAGCCACTTGCGCCAGGCGGCGGCCTCCTCGCGGAACCCGCTGCGCAGCAGGGCGGACAGGGTCATGCTGGAGTCCCGCAGCCAGCAGAACCGGTAGTCCCAGTTGCGTTCGCCGCCGATCTCCTCGGGCAGCGACGCGGTGGGTGCGGCGACGATGCCGCCGGTGGGTTCGTACGCGAGGGCCTTGAGGGTGATCAGGGAGCGCAGGACGGCCTCCGGCCACTCGCCCTTGTAGCGGCAGTTGGAGGCCCAGTCGCGCCAGCCGGCGACGGTCCGGTCGAGCGCCCGCAGGGGTTCGGTGCGGGGGGCGTTGTGCAGGTGCGAGGGCTGCCAGGTGAGGACGAACGGCACCTGGTCGCCCTCGGTGACGGTGAACTCGGAGACGGTGGCGCCGTCGTGGCCGAAGGTGTGGACGCCGGGCGGCACCCGTAGCCAGGCGGAGTCGGGGCCGGCCACGGCGACCCGGTGGTGCTCGGTGCGCCGCACCCAGGGGGCGACCCGGCCGTGGTTGAACCGCAGGCGCAGTTCGGCCCGGACGGGGACGCTGCCGCGCAGCCCCTCGACGATCCGGATGAGCTGGGGGACGCGGTCGCGGTGCGGCATGAAGTCGGTGACCCGCAGGGCGCCCTGGGGGGTCTCCCAGTCGCTCTCCAGGATCAGCGTGTCGGCCCGGTAGCGGCGGGCGGTGCAGCGGCCGCTGCCGGCGGGGGAGAGCCGCCACGCTCCGTGCCGGGCGTCGCCCAACAGGCCGGCGAAGCAGGCGGGGGAGTCGAAGCGGGGCAGGCAGAGCCAGTCGACCGAACCGTCCCTGCCGACCAGGGCGGCGGTCTGGAGGTCACCGATGAGGGCGTAGTCGTCGATCTGTCCGGCCATCGTGATCCATTGTGCGTCGTCGGCGGCGGATGCGCGTCTGCGGCGGAGGGCCGCGGCGCCCGACGGGTGTGCCGACGGGGTGTCGGCAGGTGGACCTGACTTGCCAAGAATGTTCGAAGATAGGAAGATCTTTATGGCCTATTGTCTTTTCCTGACCGGAAGGGGTGCCGTGATGCGGCAACCGAACTGGGTGCCCGCCGGAACGGATCTCGACAAGCCCAACGCGGCCCGGGTGTACGACTACTACCTGGGCGGTTCGCACAATTTCGAGGCCGACCGCGAGATGGCCCGCAAGGCCGTGGAGCTCTGGCCCGACCTGCCGCAGATCATGCGCGCCAACCGGGCGTTCCTGCGCCGTGCGGTGCACGTCCTCGCCGAGCAGGGCTACACCCGGTTCCTGGACATCGGCTCCGGCATCCCGACCTTCGGCCCGGTGCACGAGGCCGCCCGCGACGTCCGGCCCGACGCCCGGGTGGTCTACGTCGACCTCGACCCGGTCGCGGTCGCGCACAGCCGGCTGATCCTCAAGGACGACGAGCTCAGCTCGGTGGTCGAGGCCGACCTGCGGGACGTCCCCGACCTGCTGTCCCGCCCCGAGGTGGCCGAGCTGCTGGCCCCGGGCGAGCCGGTGGTGCTGCTGCTGGTCGCGGTCCTGCACTTCATCGGGGACGAGGACGAGCCCGAGAAACTGATCAGCCGGCTGCGGGACGCGCTCCCGCCCGGCAGCGCCATGGTGCTCTCGCACGCGTCGCTGGAGGGCCGCCCCGACCAGGCGGGTTCGCACCAGGACCTCTACAAGCGGACCCCGACCCCGCTGACGATGCGGCCGCTGGAGCGGATCGCCGGATTCTTCGAGGGCTTCGAGGTGCTCGAACCGGGTGTGGTCTACCTTCCCGAGTGGCGCCCGGACCGGCCCGAGGCCGTCGGCGCCAACCCCGAGCGGATGACCGGTGTGGCCGGCGTCGGACGACTGCCGTGACCGGGGAGCTGTCGGAGGCGGGTGCCGACAGCGGATCCGCCTTCCACGACGCCTGGGCCGGGCTGCTGCGCGCCGGCCAGGGCAGCGCCGTGCATCCCGGCACGCTCAGCCGGATCGTCGGCCGCAGCGCCGACCTGCTGATCCGCGCCCGCCAGGACCAGCCCTTCGACCGGCACCTCGCCGAGCAGGCCGGCGCCATGCTGGTCGACGCCCACTTCACCGACCCGGTGGTGCTCGCGCACGCCGTCGAGCTGCTCCAGGAGCACTCCGTGCGGGACGGCCGCGGGCCGGCCCTGTGCGGGGCCTTCGCCGCGGGCTGGGCGGCCGCCCTGCGGGAACGCACGCTGCGCGAGCAGGAGGCCATCCGGCTGGCGGCCGACACCGCGCGGCAGGAGGTCGAACGGGCGCTGCGCTCGTCCGAGGCGCGGTTCCGGGCGCTGTTCGAGAGCGCCGCGATCGGGATCGGCCTCGGCGACACCGAGGGCAACATCCTGGCGGTGAACCGCGCCCTCCAGGAGATCTTCGGCGCCAGCCCCGAGGACATGCGCGGGCGCCGGGTCAACGACCTGGTGCACCCCGAGGACACCCCGGGCGTCTGGGAGACGTACGAGGAGCTGATCAGCGGGAAGCGGGACTACTTCCAGTTCGACAAGCCGTACTACCGCCACGACGGCGAGGTGGTGTGGACGCACCTGACGGTCTCGCTGATCCGTGACGACGACGGCGTGCCGCAGTACCAGGTGGCGATGCTGGAGGACATCACCGACCGCTACCGGCTCCAGGAACGGCTGCGCCACCAGGCCACCCACGACCCGCTGACCGGGCTGCCCAACCGGGCGGCCTTCTTCGAACGCCTGGAACGGCTGTTCGAGGAGCCGGAGCCGGGTGCCCGGTTCGGCCTGTGCTACGTGGACCTGGACGGTTTCAAGGTCGTCAACGACAGCCTCGGCCACGACATGGGGGACCAGCTGCTGACCGCCGTGGCGGGCCGCCTGGACGCCGCGCTGACCCCGCTCGGCCACATGGTCGCGCGGCTCGGCGGGGACGAGTTCGTGGTGCTGCTGGAGAACTGCCGGGGCGAGCAGGAGGCGGTCGCCGCCGCCAAGACGGTGCTCGCGGCACTGGCCAAGCCGGTGCTGATCGGCGATCACAAGCTGGCCGTCGGCGCCAGCGTCGGCGTGCTGGAGCGGCGGATCGCCACCACCACGCCGGGTGCCGCGGTGCGCGCCGCCGACCTGACCCTCTACCGGGCCAAGGAGGCCGGCCGCGGCCGGTGGACCCTGTTCGACCCGAAGGAGAACGCCCGGGCGGTCAGCCGGTACGCGGTGTCGGTGCGGATGCCCTCCGCGCTCGACCGGGGCGAGTTCTTCATCGACTACCAGCCGATGGTCGACCTCGCCGGCGGCTCGCTGGTCGCGGTGGAGGCGCTGGTGCGGTGGCGTCACCCGCAGCTCGGCGTGCTCGGCCCGGAGGAGTTCGTCGGGGTGGCCGAGGAGACCGGCCTGATCATGCCGCTCGGACGCTGGGTGCTGGAGCAGGCGTGCGGTCAGGCCGCCGACTGGGTCGCGAGGTTCGGTGACCGGGCCCCCAAACTGAGCGTCAACCTGGCGGTCCGTCAGGCCCGCAACGCAGGCCTGGTCGGGGACATCGACCGGATCCTGCGCAGCACCGGACTGGACCCGGCGATGCTCCAGCTGGAGATCACCGAGTCGACCGTGGTCGGCCCGGAGGACGAGGCGCTGAAGGCCCTGCACGCGCTGGTCGACATGGGCGTCTCGCTGGCGGTGGACGACTTCGGCACCGGCTGGTCCAACCTGGCGTACCTGCGCGACCTCCCGGTCTCCGGGCTGAAGATCGCCGGCTCCTTCGTCGGCGACCTGCACGACCCGGCCAAGGACACCCACCTGGGCTGGCGGATCGTCAGCGGGCTGGTCTCGCTCGCCCACACGCTCGGACTGACCGTCACCGCCGAGGGCGTGGAGAGCCGGGCGGACGCCGAGCGGCTGCGGCTGATGGGCTGCGACTGGGCCCAGGGCTGGCACTTCGGCCGGCCGGTGCGGCCCGGCGAGATCGCCCGCCGGATCGCCGAGGCGGACCTCCCCGAGCCGGACCTCGCCCGCGAGAACTAGGCCCCGTGCGGCCGGCCGGGACCAGGACGGTAGCCGGCCACCGGAACCGGCCTCCGGCCGGCCGCGGGAGCCGCCCCGGCGCGACGTTCGTAGCGCAAAGTAAGAAAAATCGGACAAATCCCCTTGACGTGTCGCGTCCGTGCTGATGTGATGGGGCTCTGGCACCGCCTTAGGGCGGACGTACATTCGCCAGTTGCTGTTCGAGTCGGCGCTTCGGCGCCCGAGACCGACCGGCGCGGGAGTGAGGGGCTTCGGGGGACCGAAGGTCGAGAAGCCCGTAGCGCCGTGGTCCGTGTCTCCCTTCCCATCCGGGGCCCCTGCCCGCCCCGTCCAGGTACCCGCGTGCCGGGCCTCTGTGTGTCCGGTGCCTTCTTAGGGACTGCCCGCGATGAGCACCACGCTGCCTCCTGACAACGTTCTTCCCTACACCGACCGTGACGGCCGCCCGATGCGCCGTGCCGGCGACCGGGCCCCCGCCCGGCCACCGATGCGCCGGGCCACCGACTTCTCCACCACGCACAGCGTGAGCCTGGTCGTCCCCGCGCACAACGAGGCCCGCAACATCCCCTGGGTGTTCGAGCAGATCCCGCGCTGCGTCGACGAGGTGATCCTGGTCGACGGCGACTCCAACGACGCCACCGTCTCGATGGCCAAGCACTGCCTGCCCACCGTCCGCCACGTCGATCAGGACGGCCCGGGCAAGGGCAACGCGCTGCGCACCGGATTCGCGGCCGCCACGGGTGAGTTCATCGTCATGATGGACGCCGACGGCTCGATGTGGCCCGGCGAGATCCCGCACTACCTGCACTTCCTCTCCAACGGCTACGACTTCGTCAAGGGCTCCCGCTGCATCGCCGGCGGCGGCTCGCTGGACTTCACCCGGGTCAGGTCGCTCGGCAACCGGGCGCTGCTCGCCGTGGTCAACCGGCTCTACGGCGCCCACCTGACCGACCTCTGCTACGGCTTCTGCGCCTTCCGGCGCAGCTTCCTGGACGAACTCGACCTGCGCTCCTCCGGCTTCGAGATCGAGGCCGAGATGGTTGCGCACGCCCTCCGCTCGGGCCTCCGCCTCGCCGAGGTACCGAGCCTCGAACTCCCCCGCCGCAACGGGCGCTCGCACCTGCACGCCGTCTCCGACGGCAAGCGGGTGCTGCGCACCCTGATCGCCGAACGTCCCGGCGCCAGGGCGGCGACGCCTGCTGCCGCAGGGGAGCGATGATGAATGGCTCCGACCGGCGCACCGCAGCTGCCTGCCCCTGCCCCGTCGCCCGCGACTCGCTCTACACCCCCGTACGGGTAGTCGAACTGGACCTGGACGAGCCGGGCGCGCTGCGCTCGCCCGGCGGTCTCGGACCGGCCGACCCGGACGGCCGCGTGTTGGCGTTGGTGCGACTGCACGGACACCCGCTCGGCCTGGTCACCGCCACCGGAACAGCGGGCGGGTCCGCCGCGCTGTGCCGGGCGCTGGTCGATGCCGCTCATCGCGAACTCCACGTGCCCTCCCTCTCCACCGCGACCGCCGGCAGCCTCCCCGACCGCACCGGCCGGGCCCGGGCCGCCGCCGAGCCGCTGGTCAGCGTGATCGTCTGCACCCGCAACCGGCCCGGGCTGCTGCCGCGCTCACTGGACTCGCTGCTGCGCACCGGCCACCCCCGGGTGGAGGTGATCGTGGTCGACAACGCGCCGTCGGACGACGCCACCGAGCAGGTGGTCCGCTCCCGCTACGGCGGCCGGGTCCGCTACCTGCGCGAGCCGGTGCCCGGCCTGGCCCGGGCCCGCAACACCGGCCTGGCCGCCGCCCGCGGCGAGCTCTGCGCCTTCGCCGACGACGACCTGGTCGTCGACTCCGGCTGGGTGTCCGCGATGGTGGCGGCCTTCCGCTCGGACGACCGGATCGGCTGCGTCACCGGCCTGGTGATGCCCGCCGAGCTCGACACCGAGGCGCAGATCGCGCTGGAGGAGTACGGCGGCTACGCCCGCGGGTTCACCGCCCGCAGCTGGTCGCTGCGCGAGCACCCCGAGGACCCGCTCGTACGGTTCTCGGTCGGCCGGTTCGGCTCCGGCGCGAACATGGCCTTCCGCACCGACCTGCTGCGCCGGATCGGCGGCTTCGACACCGCCACCGGCGCCGGCACCGCCGCCCGCGGCGGCGAGGAGCTGCTGGTCTTCTTCCGCGTCTTCAACGGCGGCCACACCGTCGCCTACCAGCCGGACGCCATCGTCTGGCACCCCCACCCGCGCAGCATGGAGGCCCTGACCAGGCAGGTCTTCAACTACGGCGTCGGCTTCGGCGCCTACCTGGCGGCCGCGGTCTCCCACCAGCCCCGGGTCCTCGGCGGCCTGGTCCGGCTCCTGCCGTGGGGCGTCTGGCGGTGGCTGGCGGCGCGGCGGCAGCGGGCCCAGACCGCGCCGGTCGCCCGCGACTCGCTGGCCGGCCTCGGCCGGCTGGAGTTCGGCGGCCTGCTGTACGGCCCCTTCAGCTACCTGTTGAGCGTCTGGCACCAACGCGGTGTCCGGACCGGAGAGTAGTCCGTGATGACCTCCCCTCCCCCCGTCGTCCCGCTCGCCGCACCCACCCGGGTCGTCGAACTCGACCTCGCGCGGCCCGACGAGATCCGCACCCCGGGCGGGCTGCGCCCGGCGCCGACCGGCCGGGTGCTGGCGCTGGTCCGCCGGCACGGGCACCCGCTCGGGCTGGTCACCGCCACCGGCCCGGTCGGCGACCCGGCCGCGCTGCCCCGGGTCGTCGCCGAGGCCGCCCGCAGCCAGCTGGGCGCCGCCGCCGCGGCGGACCCGGCCCCGGAGCCCCCGGCCGCCGCCACCCCGGTCAGCGTGATCGTCTGCACCCGTGACCGCGAGGACCTGCTGGAGCCCTGCCTCGACGCGGTCCTGCGCACGACCCACCCGCGGACCGAACTGATCGTGGTGGACAACGCACCGTCCGACGACGCCACCGAGCGGCTGGTCCGCTCCCGCTACGGCGGCCGGGTCCGCTACCTGCGCGAGCCGGTGGCGGGCCTGGCCCGGGCCCGCAACACCGGCCTGGCCGCCGCCCACGGCGAGCTCTGCGTCTTCACCGACGACGACGCCCTGGCCGACCCCGGCTGGGTGCCGGCGATGGTGGCGGCCTTCCGCGCGGACGACCGGATCGGCTGCGTCACCGGCCTCGTCCTGCCGGCCGAGCTCGACACCGAGGCCCAGGCCGCGTTCGAGCGGTACGGCGGCTACACCAAGGGCTTCACCGCCCGCACCTGGTCGCTGCGCGAGCACCCCCGCGACCCGCTGCTGCCGCTGCGGGTCGGCGGCTTCGGCACCGGCGCGAACATGGCCTTCCGCACCGACCTGCTGCGCCGGATCGGCGGCTTCGACACCGCCACCGGCGCCGGCACCCGGACCTGCGGCGGGGAGGACCTGCTGGCCTTCTTCGCCGTCCTGGAGGGCGGCGGCACCGTCGCCTACCGGCCCGACGCCATCGTCTGGCACCGCCACCGCCGCACCATGGACGGCCTGGCCGCCCAGGTGTACGGCTTCGGTGTCGGCTTCGGCGCCTACCTGGCCGCCGCCGTCGCCCGCCGCCCCGCCCTGCTGGGCACGATGGTGCGGCACGCCCCCCGGTGCGCCGGCGAGATGGTCCGCCGGCGCCGCACCCGCGCCGCCCGCAACGGCGGCCGGGCGCCCGGGGAACTCGGCCGGCTGGAGCTCCGCGGGATGGTCCGCGGACCGCACACCTACCTGCTCAGCCGCTGGCAGCAACGCGGCAACCGGGTCGGCGAGCCGTCGTGACCGCCGGTCTCAGCGCCCGCGCGGGCTCGACCAGGGTCACCCGGCCCTGCTCCTGCCCCGAGCCGCTGCCCTGCCAGTGCTCGTACCTCACCCTGCTCCGGGCCCGGGTGCGGGCGGCCAGGGTGGTCCCGGTGCGCGAGCCGCTGCTGCGCAACGGGCACATCCTGGTGGCGAGCACGGTGCTGGCCGCGGCGCTGGGATCGCTCTTCTGGATCTGTGCCACCCGGTGGTACAGCCCCGCCGTGGTCGGCCGCAGCTACGCGGCGCTGTCCGCGGCCACGCTGCTGTCCGCGCTCGGCAGCTTCAACCTGGGCAACGTGCTGGTGCGGTTCGTCCCGGCGGCCGGGCGGCACACCCGGGGGCTGGTCCTGCGGTGCTACGCCGTCAGCGCCGGGGCGAGCGCGCTGGCCGCCGCCGTGTTCCTGATGCTGATCCCGGTGATCGCACCGCGACTCGGCTACCTGCGGGAGCCGGTCCTGGCGGTGGCGTTCGTCGCGGCGACCGCCGGCTACTCCGTCTTCGTCCTCCAGGACGGCGCGCTGACCGGGCTGCGCCGAACCGGCTGGGTGCTCGGCGAGAACGCGCTGTTCGCGGTCGCGAAG
The DNA here is from genome assembly GCF_044740765.1 of Kitasatospora sp. NPDC088346. NCBI lineage: Bacteria > Bacillati > Actinomycetota > Actinomycetes > Kitasatosporales > Streptomycetaceae > Kitasatospora > Kitasatospora sp. NPDC088346. The sequence goes on along the minus strand of NZ_JBIURH010000002.1, from coordinate 180,884 downwards.
ACCGGGGTGCTGGCGCTGAGCGCGCTGCTGGCGATCGGCACCGGCATCCTGGTCTCCTGGTCCGCCGGCCTGGTCGTCGCCATCGTGGTGACCAACGTGGTGCTGTTCCGCCGGGCCGTGCCCGCCCAGCACCGCGCGGACCGCACCGGGGCGCCCGCCCCCACCCGGGTGATGCGCTACGCGATGGCGGACTACCTGGGGAACCTCTCCACCATCGCCGCCTACAGCATCGTCCCGCTGATGGTCCTCAACCAGCTCGGCGCCGAGCAGAACGCCTTCTACTCGCTGGCCTGGATCATCGCCGACACGCTCTACGTCGCCGCGTTCAGCATGGGCAGCTCGCTCATCGTCGAGGCGGCCCGGGCACCCGAGCGGCTGGCCGAGCACGCGCGGCGGATGCTGCGCCACACCGGTCTGCTGCTGCTCGTCGCGACCGCCGTGGTCATCGTCGCGGCGCCCTGGATCCTCAAGCTGTTCGGCCCGGGCTACTCGGAGAGCGGCACCACCGTGCTGCGGCTGATGGTGCTCTCCGCCCTGCCCAACGTGGTGCTGAGCGTGGCGATCGACGTGTGCCGGGTGCGCCGGGCACTGCGTTGGCTGATCGCCCTGCAGCTCACCTTCGCCGTCCTGGTGATCACGATGGTCGCCGTCCTGCTCCCCGCGTTCGGACTGACCGGTGTCGGCCTCGCCTGGCTGATCACCGGATGTGCGATCGCCCTGCCGCTGCTGGTCGCCCTCCCGCGCTGGCTGCCCTCTCCCGACCGGAGGTCGACATGATCACCCGAGGCGACGACGGCCCGACCCTGTCGGTCGTCATCTGCGCGTACACCCTCGACCGGTGGGACGACATCTGCGCCGCGGTCGCCTCCGTACGCGACCAGCGCGTGCGCCCCGGCGAACTGCTGCTGGTGATCGACCACTGCCCCGAGCTCGAACGGCGCGCCACCGCGCAGCTGCGCGACGCGCGGGTGATCCCCAACTCCCGGACGCGCGGCCTGTCCGGCGCCCGCAACACCGGGGTCGCCGCCGCCACCGGAGAGGTGATCGCCTTCCTCGACGACGACGCGGTGGCCGACCCGCAGTGGACGATGCGGCTGCTGGCCGGCTACCGCGACCGCTGGGTGCTGGGCGTGGGCGGACTGGTCCGCGCCTGGTGGGAGAGCGGCCGCCCGCGGTGGTTCCCGCCCGAGTTCGACTGGGTGGTCGGCTGCTCGTACCACGGCTCGCCCCGGACGCCGTCCGCGGTGCGCAACTTCACCGGCGCCAACATGTCCTTCCGGCGTGCGGACATGGTCGCCGCGGGCGGCTTCCGCCAGGACCTCGGCCGGGTCGGCACCAAGCCGCTCGGCTGCGAGGAGACCGAACTCTGCCTGCGGATGGCCGCCCTCAACCCGCACGCCGAACTGCGCTTCGAGCCGGGCGCCGTCGTCCGGCACCACGTCCCGCCGACCCGCACCACCTGGGCCTACTTTCGGGCCCGCTGCTACGCCGAGGGCCGCTCCAAGGCCGTCGTCGCACGGCACGCGGGCAGCGGGCCGGCGCTGGCGGACGAGCGCCGCTACGTGCGGCGCACGGTGCCCGTCGCCGTCGTCCGGAGCGTTCTGCACGCCGAGTTCCGCGCCGCGGCGACGCTGTGCGCGGGCGTCGGCATCACGATGTTCGGCTACACCTCGGGCCGGGCGCGCAGCTTCCTTGCCGGATCCATCGCATCCGCAAGGCGACCGGTCAGGAGCCCGGCATGACCCCGGTACCCGTCTTCCTCTACCACTCCGTGTCGGACGACCCGCCGTCGTGGATCGCCCCCTACACGGTCACCCCGCGGGTCTTCCGCGAGCAGCTCGAACGGATCATGGACAGCGGGCTGTCGGTGGTACCGCTGCGCCGACTGGTCGCGGCCATCCACGGCGGACCGCCGCTCCCGCCCAGGGTCGCCGTGCTCACCTTCGACGACGGCTTCGCGGACTTCTACTGGACGGTCGCCCCGATCCTCTCGGACCTCGGACTCTCCGCCACGCTCTACGTCACGGTGGGGGCCCTGCACCCGCCGGGCGGCACCGGCACCGGGAGCCTGCTGCCGCCCGCGCAGATGCTGAACTGGCGCCAGGTCAACACCCTGGACGCGCTCGGCGTGGAGATCGGAGGCCACACCCAGACCCACGCCCAGCTCGACACCGTCTCCGGCCAGAAGTGCGCCGACGAGGTCGTCGGCTCCAAGCGGCTGCTGGAGGACGTGCTCGGCCACGAGGTGACGGCCTTCGCCTACCCGCACGGCTACTCCAGCCCCGCCGTCCGCCGGCGGGTCCGGCAGGCCGGCTGGACCTCGGCGACGGCGGTCGAGAACAAGTTCAGCTCCGCCGCCGACGACCCGATGCGGATCTGCCGGCTGATGGTCCGCCACGACACCCCGCAACACGTCTTCCAGGACTGGACGATGGGCCGCGGACCGGTGACCGGTCCCGTCCCGGAGAGCCTCTACACCCGGGGCTGGCGCGCCTACCGCCGGCTGCGGGCCGCCGTCGGCAGCCCGGTGGGCGGTCCGCCGCAGGAGGAGCCCCAGTCATGATCGAGCCGCTGAGCGGTGCCGACCCGGCCGACCCCACGACGGCCGACCGACGGACCACGGACGCCCCGGAGCCCCTCGCGCCCCGGCCCGCCGTCGAACCGGTCCCCGCCACCCGTCCGATCGGCCGGATCCACCGGCTGCGCGCCCGCTTTCCCGGCCCGGACGGCCGGTCCGGCTGGGTGATCCGCGTCCTGCTGCCGCTCGGGCTGGCCCTGTGGCTGGTGTCGCTCACCGGCGTGCGGATCGACCGGATGGGCGCCCTCGGCCTGATCCAGGCCCTGCCGCCGCTCTACTGGGCCGCCGTCGTCGTCCTCACGCTGGGCTTCGTCGCGGTGCTGCGCGCCCCGCGGCTGCCCCAGCGCTGGGCCGGCGGGTACGTGGTGGGCCTGATCGCGGTCATCCACGCGACGCCCAGCATCCTGTACCCCGAGCTGCGCTACGCCTGGGCCTGGAAGCACGTCGCCATCATCGACGCGATGATGCGCCACGACGGCGCGGTGCCCGGCTCCTCCGACATGGACGTCTACGACCAGTGGCCCGGCTTCTTCCAGCTCAACGCGCTGTTCCTGCGCGCCACCGGCCTCCACTCGGCGCTCGGCTACGCCTCCTGGTACCCGCTGCTGGCCAACCTGCTGCTGCTCGGCCCGCTCCTGATGATCTACCGGACCTTCACCAAGGACCCCCGGCTGGTGTGGGGCGGTGTCTGGCTCTACTTCTCGACCGCCTGGGTCGGGCAGGACTACTTCTCGCCGCAGGCCTTCGCCTACTTCCTCTTCCTCACCGTGCTGGCGCTGGTGTTGCGCCGACTCGCGGACCGGCGGGCGGCCGACCCCGCCGCGATGCCGCCGGGCGGGGCCAGGGCGCTGTCCAGACCGGCCGAGGAACCGCGCCGGGCGGGCTGGCGGCCGGTGCCGTTCGTGCTGGTGACGCTGCTGATCGCGGCCATCGTCTGCTCCCACCAGCTGACCCCGCTGATGCTGATCAGCTTCCTGGCGATGCTGTCGATACCGCGCCGCAACCGCCGGGTGGTGCTGCCGGTCCTGGCCGTGGCGGTGGTGCTGACCTTCCTGTGGAACGCGACGGTCGCCCGGCCGTACATCTCGGCCAACCTGAACAGCCTGATCTCGGCGCTCAGTTCGCCCGACCGCAACGCGCTGCCCAACCTGTCCCGGCTCGGGACGACCGCGCCGCAGCAGGTGATGGCGTCCTGGGTGGACCGCGGGCTGACCGCGTCCGTGCTGCTGCTGGCCGTGGTGGCCCTGCTCTGCCACCGCTGGGCGCGCCACAGCCCGTTGCCCTGGCTGCTGGTGGCCCCGCTGCCGCTGCTGCTGGCCAACAACTACGGCGGCGAGATGATCTTCCGGGCGTACCTCTTCGCGCTCCCGGCGGCCGCCTTCCTGCTGGCCACCCTGCTGGTGCAGAGCCCGCCGCGGCGGGGGATCCGGGTGTGGATCTCCACGACCGTGATGCTCGCCCTGCTGGCCGGCCTGTTCGTCGGCTACCTCGGCAAGGAGTCGATGAACCGCTTCACCTCGCAGGAGGTCGCCGCGACCCGGTTCGCCACCGAGGACACCCCGCCCGGCTCGCTGATCGTCTCGGCCACCGGCGACCTGCCCGGCGGGGAGATGCGCTACGACGAGCTTGAGCGGATCGTGTTGTCCCAGGGCAGCCTGCCCGACCGGCGACTGCTGCTGAGCGACCCGCTCACGGCGCTGGAGGACACCATGAGCAACCCGCAGGTGACCGGCCCGTCGTACCTGGTCCTCACCCGGTCCCAGGCGGTCGACTCCGACCTGACCGGGCTCTTCCCGGCCGGCACCGTCGAGCGGCTGAACGAAGCGGTGGCCGCCTCCCCGACCTTCGAGGCCGTCTACGCCAACCACGACGCGGTCGTCTACCGCTACATCCCCACGGTGCACGGCCCGCAGCCGACCAGAGAGGACCTCCAGCCGTGACCGGGCCCCGGCGTCCGAGCCCGGTGCGGCTGCTGCTCGGCCTCTCCGGCTGGTTCGCCCTGCTCACCACGCTCCTGCCGCCGGCCGACCCGGCCCGGGTGGCGGTGACCGGCGCCTTCCTGCTGGTGTGCCCGGGTGCGGCCGTCCTGCTCGCGTCGCCGCCCCGGATCCGCGCCGCCACCGACTGGCCCGACCGGCTGGCGACCGCGGCCTTCGCGGTGGCGCTCAGCCTGGCGATCGCCACGGTCACGGCGGTGGCGCTGTTCCTCGCGCACGCCTTCACCCTCGGCCGGGCCCTGGGCGCGCTGGCGCTGCTCACCACCCTCCTGGTGCTGCTGCCGGGCGGCCGCCCGACCGCTCCCGGCGGGGGACGGCCCGAGCCGGACGGGCCGCCGGCGGCCCGCACCGGCGACGCCGGCCGCCACCGGCGGCTGCATCCCCGGGCGGTGGCCGTCGCCGGGTCCGGCGTGCTGCTGCTGACCGCGGCCTGCGGCGGCCCGTCGGCCGCGCCCGGTTTCGCGGTCGCCCAGCCGAGGGCCGAGGCGGCCGGACCGTCCGGCGCTGACCAGCCGGCCGCCCCCGGGCCCTGGCGCCAGGTGTTCCGGGACGACTTCAACGGCACGGCCCTGAACGGGGCCGACTGGGTGACCTGCTACGACTGGAACCGCGCCGGCTGCACCAACGCCGGCAACCACGAGGAGCAGTGGTACCAGCCCGGCCAGGTCTCGCTCGCGGGAGGCTCGCTCGTCCTCGACGCCGAGCGCCGGGACACCGCGGGCAGTGACGGCAAGACCTACCCGTGGACCTCCGGCATGGTCAGCACCGGCCGCGACACCTGGACCGGCACGCCGCGGCACACCTTCACCTACGGCTACTTCGCGGCGGCGATCCGGCTGCCGGCCGCCCCCGAGGGCTTCTTCCCGGCGTTCTGGCTGATCCCGGCCGCGACCCGCGGCACCCCGCCCGAGCTGGACGTGGCCGAGTTCCCCGGCACCGACGGCTTCGTCGACATGAACGTGCACTGGCGCACCCCCTCCGGCGGCGACGACCGGGTCGGCCACCGCTACCAGCCGCCCGGCGGCTTCGGTGGCGGGACGCGGGTGTTCGCGATGGACTGGGAGCCGGACGCGGTGACCTGGTACGTGGACGGGGTCCAGCAGTTCCGGGTCAGCGACGCGTCGCTCGTCCCGAACGTCGCGATGGAGCTGGTCCTCAATCTCGCGGTGGGATACCCGGACTCGCCCCCGTCGTCCGTCGACTCGGCGCAACTGCGGGCCGACTGGGTCTCCGTATGGCAGCACTGAACATCCCGGGAGCCGGTGTGGACACCGAACAGTCCCCGCTCGGTCTCGACCGTGCGGTCCCCGTCCTGCTGGTCAAGGTGGGCCACTACCCGCAGTCGCACAGTGCGGTCGGGGCGGTCCGCACGTTCGGCCGGCTCGGTGTCCCCGTCCATGCGATGGTCGAGGACCGGCTGACCCCGACCGCCGTCTCCCGCTACCTGACGCGGGCGGTGGTGGCGCCCAGCACCGGGTGCGAGCCGCCCGGGCAGCTGGTCGCGGCGATCCGGGAGGCCGCCCGGGCGGTCGGGCGGCGCAGTGTCGCGGTGGCGACCGACGACGAGGCGGCGGTGCTGCTCGCCGAGCACGCCGAGGAGCTGGCGCCGTTCCTGCTGCTGCCGCCGGTGCCGCCGGGGCTGCCGCGCCGGCTGGCGGACAAGGGCGAGCTGGCCCGGCTGTGCGCGGCGCACGACATCCCGACGCCGCGCGCGCTGGCCCCCCGCGACCTGGACGAGCTGCGGGCGTCGGCGCGGGAGTGGGGTTATCCGGTGGTGCTGAAGAACGTCGGGTCGTTCAGCCGGCTGCGGCGTCCGGCGGTCGGCGCCACCACGGTGGTGTCCGACGAGCGGGAGCTGCTGGCGGTCTGCCCGGCGGGCAGCGTCCCCTCGGTCCTGGTGCAGGAGTACCTGCCGCCGGAGCACGCCGAGGACTGGTTCACCCATCTGTGCTGCGGGCCCGGTGGCGAGCCGCTGGCGGTGTTCACCGGGCGGAAGCTGCGGTCCTGGCCGCCGGGGGCCGGCATCACCACCCGGGCCCGTGCGGTGGCCAATCCCGAGCTGGCCGCGCTGGCCGCCCGGCTGTGCCGGCAGATCGGCTACAGCGGCGTGGCGGACCTGGACTGGCGGCTGGACCTCCGTGACGGCCGGTACAAGCTGGTGGACTTCAACCCGCGGGCGGGGGCGCAGTTCCGCCTCTTCGAGACCGCGGACGGCGTGGACGTGGTGCGGGCGCTGCACCTGTCGCTCACCGGGCGTCCGGTGCCGCGGGGCGCGCAGCTCGCCCGCTCGTTCGGGGTCGGTCAGGTGGATCTGCTGTCGGTCGCCGTCACGGCCTGGCAGGAGCGCCGTCCGCCGCGCGGGTCCGGGCCGCGGCGCGGCACCGAGCGGGCCTGGCTGTGCCGGGACGACCCGGTGCCGGCGCTCGCCGAGGCCGTCCGGTTCGGCGGCCGGGTGGCGGTGGGGCTGTCCCGCCGCGCGGTGGGCGGTGCGGTCAGCGGTGTGCGTCGGCCAGGGCGCCGCTGATCCGCCGGGCGGCGAAGCCGGTGCCGGCGACGAACCGCAGCAGCGGCCCGAAGCTGTCGGCGGCCGACAGTCCGGAGAAGTACAGGCCCGGTACGGAGGACTCGAAGGTGGCCGACAGTCGCGGCGCGCCGTGCGGGGTGCGCCGGACGGCCAGCCGGACCCGTTCGTCCAGGAGGGCGATCCGCTCCACGTCGACCTGGTAGCCGGTGGCGGCCAGGACGTGGTCGGCCTCCAGCGTCCGCGTGGCGCCCCTGAGCCGCAGCAGGGCGCCGCCCTCCCGCACCTCGGCGCCCTCCAGGCTGTGCCCGGTGAGCACCGGGAACCGGCCGTCCACCCGGTCGCGGAGCCACCAGGCGCCGGCCGGTCCGAGGACGGTGCGCACCGACCTGGCCCGGCGGCCGTCGGGCAGGTAGCGGAAGGCCGCCGGGATCCGGCTGTAGGCGAGCAGTCCCCAGCCCGGACCGAGGGTGGAGCCGGGGCTGGTGAGGCGGGCGGTCAGCGGGCGGTCCCGGGTGAGGTCGGTCTCGGGCGGGACGCCGAAGAGCAGTTCGTGCGTCCGGGCGATCACGGTGGGCCGGGCGCCGGCCTCGTGGAGCAGGGCGGCGCTCTCCAGCGCCGACTGGCCCGCGCCGATCACCGCGACCCGCTGCCCGGCGAAGGGGCCGAGGTCCGCGTGGGCGGCGGGGTGCGAGGCGAGTCCTGCGGCGGTCAGGGCGTCCAGGAGGGACGGCACCGTGGCGTACGGCTGGAGCCCGGTGGCCAGCACGACGGCGCCGCTGGTGAACGACTCGCCGGTGTCCAGCAGCAGGTGGAACAGCCCGGCCTCGTACCGGACGCCGAGCACCGACGCCCGCTCGACCTCGGGCACGCAGGTGCGTTCGAACCACTCGCCGTACGCGATGAACTCGTCGATCGGGATGGGGTGCTGGTCGCCGCCGTGGGCCCGGCCGGTGGCCGTCCGGAAGTCCTCCAGGCGGTGGCGGTGGGCCGGGTCGGAGATCGAGGAGGCCCGCGGGGTGGACTTCAGGAACATGCCGACCGGCATCCGGGAGCGCCAGCTGTCCATCGGCTCGCCCAGGATCCGCAGCGGGACCCGGTGTCCCTTGAGGTGTGCCGCGACGGCGAGGCCGTACGGTCCTGCTCCGATGACCGTCACCGGGACGGACGCGTCGGCCCTCACGGCCGTCTCCGCCGGGGCGCGGTGCGCCGGTCGCCGGCGCGGGGTGTGCGGTGCGGCGTCATCGGGCCACCTCCTCAGGGGGGCGCGGGAGCCCCGACTCCCAGGGTGCACCGTGGCTCCGGGCCCGGCACGTCCGGCCGGAGCGGATGCGCCCTGGTCAGCCGACCAGGCGGGCCAGCGGGATGGAGTGCCCGGTGTGCTCGACCTTCGCCCGCAGGTAGTGGATGTTGCTGGCGGAGACGTGCACGCCGGTCGGGACGCGCTCGGCGACCTCGATGCCCAGCCGGGCCAACTGCTCTGCCTTGTCCGGGTTGTTGCTGAGCAGCGTGACGGTGGTGATGCCGAGGCCGGCGAGCATCTGGGCGGCGGCGGTGTAGTCGCGGCCGTCCTCGGGCAGGCCGAGGGCGGTGTTGGCCTGGTAGGTGTCGAGGCCGGTGTCCTGGAGGGCGTAGGCGTCGAGCTTGTTGTAGAGGCCGATGCCGCGGCCCTCCTGGCGGAGGTAGACCAGGTAGCCGCCGGCCCGGGCGATCAGCTCGACCGACTCCCGCAGCTGCGGGCCGCAGTCGCAGCGGTCGGAGCCGAAGACGTCGCCGGTGAGGCACTCGGAGTGCAGCCGGACCAGCGGGGTGCCGCCGCGGGCGTCGCCGAGCGCGAGGGCCAGGTGCTCGGCGCCGTCGGCCAGGCCGTGGAAGGTGAAGACCTCCGCCTCGACCCGGAAGCCGTCGGGGAAGGTGAGCGGGATGCGGACCCGGGAGCGCACGGTCGCGGGCGGCTGCTGCTGGGTCTCGGTCTGCGTCATGCCCGGCCTCCGGCGATTGGTTCAAATTCGAACTGCGTCTTCCGGTGCCGACCGTACACCGTGGTTCCAATTTGAACAACAGGTGTCCCGGGAGACCACTTTCGGCCCACCATCCCCAGCCGCCACGGACGGGCACCGCGCAGAGTGGGCAGGGGGCGCAGCCAACTCCGACGAGGGATCACCCATGTCCAAGGCATTCGGATTCACCGACTACGGCGGCCCGCAGCACCAGATCTTCCTGGACCGGCCGGTCCCGGTGCCCGGCCCCGGCCGGCTGCAGATCGCCGTCCGCGCCGCCGGGGTCAACCCCGTCGACTGGAAGATCCGCCGCGGCCTGACCGGCAAGGGCCTGGAACTGCCCGCCGTCCTCGGGGTGGAGGCGTCCGGCGTGGTCGAGGCCGTCGGGGAGGGGGTGACCGGCTTCGCCGTCGGCGACCACGTCTTCGGCACCGCCGCCACCGGCGGCTACGCCGAGCACACGCTGCTGGTCGCCGCGGTCAGCGCCCGCAAACCGGCCGGCGTGGACTTCGCCCGGGCCGCCGCGCTGCCGGTGGCCGCCGCCACCGGGTACGACGGCGTGGAGCACATCGGCCTCAAGGCGGGCCAGACCCTGCTGATCCTCGGCATCGCCGGCGGGGTCGGCAGCGCGGCCGCGCAGATCGCCCGGGAACGCGGCATCCGGGTGCTGGGCACCGCGAGCGAGGCCAACCGGGCGTTCGTCGCGTCGCTCGGCGCCACCCCGGTCCGGTACGGCGACGGGGTGCTCGACCGGATCCTGCTGGCCGCCCCGCAGGGCGTGGACGGCATCCTCGACCTGGTCGGCGGGGCGGACGCCCGGGCGGCGGCCGGGGCGCTGGCCGACCGCAGCCGCCTGATCGCCACCTCCGACCCGGGCACCGCCGCCGAGCTCGGCGGTTCCTTCGTCCGCCGCAGCGGCACCGGCGCCACCCTCGCGGTCCTGGCCGAACTGGTCGCCGACGGCCGGCTCGATCCGCACATCACCGCCACCTACCCGCTCGCCCGGGCGGCCGAGGCACTCGCCGAGGTCGAGTCCGGACACGCCCGCGGCAAGCTGATCCTGGAAGTGAGCTGAACCGTGAAGATCACCACCCCGACCGTCGGCGCACCCTGCTGGGTCGAGCTGTCGACCGTCGACCCCACCGCCGCCAAGGCCTTCTACACCGAGCTGTTCGGCTGGCGCGCCGAGGAGGACCCCAACCCGGAGGCCGGCGGCTACACCGTCCTGTCACTGGGCGAGGCGGCGGTGGCCGGGCTGACCCCGCTCCAGCAGCCCGAGCAGCCGACCGCCTGGTCGGTCTCCTTCGCCACCGCCGACGCCGACGCCACCGCGGCCGCGGTGGTCGCCGCCGGCGGCCGGCTGCTGCTGGAGCCCTCCGAGGTGCTCGACCTCGGCCGGTTCGCGATCGCCGCCGACCCGGGCGGCGCGGCCTTCTCGATCTGGCAGGCCCGCTCCTTCAACGGCGCGGCCGTCATGAACGAGGCGGGTTCGCTGGGCTGGGTGGAGCTGACCACCCGCGAGGTCCACAAGTCCAAGGAGTTCTACCCGCGGGTCTTCGGCTGGAGCGTGACGGTGGGGGAGATGTACACCCAGTGGGGCATCGCCGGCCACGACTTCGGCGGGATGGCCGACATGGCCGACCAGTTCCCCGACGGCACCCCGCCCTACTGGATGCCGTACTTCGCCGTGGTGGACGTGGACCGCACGGCCGAGCGGGCCGCGGCGCTCGGCGCGAGCGTGCTGCTGCCCCCCACCGACGTCCCGGACGGCCCGCGGCTGGCCGTCCTGCGCGACCAGCAGGGGGCGGTGTTCGGCGTGCACGTGGTCGGCGCGTAGCGCCCGGCGGGCGCCGCCGGTCAGGCGTTGGCCTGCTCCTCCTCGGTGGGGGCGGGTGCCGCCGGCGGCACCGCGGCCTTCCGGCCCGGCCGGTAGGCGACCCCGGCCGCCACCAGGGTGATCAGCACGGCCGTCGGCGGCAGCCAGTCGCCGAGCCGGTCGTACCAGGTGAGCGAGGACGGCGCGGCCAGTGGCAGCCGCACGGTCACGGAGCCGGTGGTGCCGGTGTCCAGACGGACCAGCCGGCGGCCCTGGCGGTCGTACGCCACCGACTCGCCGGTCAGCGCCGCCTGGACGACCGGACGGCCGGTCTCGGCGGCCCGGATCGCGCCCAGCGAGGCGTGCTGCGCCGGGGCCCAGGTGTCCTGGAAGGTCGAGGTCGCCGACTGGTAGACGATCATCCGGGCGCCCTGCTCGGCGGCGGCCCGCGACATGTCGGGGAACGCCGACTCGAAGCAGATCAGCGCGCCGACCGGCATCGGGGCGCCCTCGCGGTCCGTGGTCGGCAGCAGGTGGAAGGAGGTGCCGGGGGCGCGGTTCTCGCCGGCCGCGGCGCTCACCCCGGCGATCCAGCCCAGCAACGGGCGCAGCGGGATGTACTCGCCGAACGGCACCAGCCGGATCTTGCGGTAGCGGTCGCGCACCCCGTCCGGGCCGACCAGCACGGCGTCCTTGGAGATCCGGCCGTCCGCCTTGCGGGCGTCCTCGCCGACCAGCAGCTGCGCGCCGATCAGCGCCGACAGCGCCCGGACGTCGCTCAGCGCGGCCGGGTCGCGGTCCAGGTCAGCGGTGGTGCTGCTCTCGCCCCAGACCACCAGGTCGAGCGGCTCCCCGACCAGGCCGCGGCTGATCCGCACGCCGGCGTCCAGCCGGGCCGCCTCGTTCGCGGTCTGGCCGGGCTGCACCAGGGCCACCGTGGCGAAGCCGTCCGGCGGGTCCTGGCGCTGCGCGGCGAACAGCAGCGGGCCGGCGACCAGCGAGGCGACGACCACCCCGGCCGCCAGTGCGCGGGCCGGCAGGCGGTGCGCCGTCAGCAGGATCAGCACACCGGTGTTGGCGGCCACCACGGCCGCGCTGACCAGCCAGACCCCGCCGACCGAGGCCAGTCCCAGGATCGCCGGGTGCTGCCACTGGCTCGCCCCGAGCAGCGCCCACGGCCCGCCCAGCGCGTGCCAGGACCGGGCGAACTCGGTGCTCACCCACACCGCGGGGACGACCACCAGGGCGAGCGCCGCGCGCGCCGGGGTGAGCGGCGGGTGGAGGGTGCGCCACACCGCCAGGCCGAGCGCCGCCTGCAGCGCACCGAACAGCAGGGCCAGCAGGATCAGGCCCGGCCCGATCGACGGGATCAGCCAGTACATCGCGACCAGGATGAACCCGGCGCCGAACCACCAGCCCCGGACCATCGCCTCCCGCGCACCGGGCGCCCGCTGCATCGCCAGCAGGCCCGGCACCAGGGCGACCCAGGCCAGGGCGGCCAGACCCACCCCCGGGAACGCCAGCACGGGCAGGGCCCCGGCGGCGAGGGCGCCGTAACGGGCGGGCTGGGACAGGCCTGCACGAAGGGTCATGCGGTGATTCTCCGCTCATCGAGGCCGTCCCACCTCATTCGCGGGTCACCCGCGTGGCGGACCGGAGGTGAAGATCTCGTGCACCCCCGGCCCGCCCCGCGTTCTCAGCCCTCGCCCTCCAGGTCGCCCTCGGTCTCCAGGAACGCGGTGCGCAGCGCGTCGATCAGCGCCGGGTCGGGCTCGGCCCACAGGCCGCGCTCGGCCGCCTCCAGCAGGCGCTCGCTGATGCCGTGCAGCGCCCAGGGGTTGGCGCCGGACAGGAAGTCCCGGTTGACCGGGTCGAGGACGTACTCCTGGGTGAGCTTCTCGTACATCCAGTCGGCGACCACGCCGGTGGTGGCGTCGTAGCCGAACAGGTAGTCCACCGTGGCCGCCATCTCGAAGGCGCCCTTGTAGCCGTGCCGGCGCATCGCCTCCATCCAGCGCGGGTTGACCACACGGGCGCGGAAGACCCGGGCCGCCTCCTCGGTGAGGGTGCGGGTGCGGACGGTCTCCGGGCGGGTGGAGTCGCCGATGTACGCCGCCGGGTTCTTGCCGGTCAGGGCGCGGACGGTGGCGACCATGCCGCCGTGGTACTGGAAGTAGTCGTCGGAGTCCGCGATGTCGTGCTCGCGGGTGTCGGTGTTCTTGGCGGCGACGGTGATCCGCTTGTACGCCGTCTCCATCTCCTCGCGGGCCGGGCGGCCGTTCAGCTCTCGGCCGTACGCGTAGCCGCCCCAGACCGTGTAGACCTCGGCCAGGTCGGCGTCGGTGCGCCAGTCCCGACTGTCGATCAGCTGGAGCAGACCGGCGCCGTAGGTGCCCGGCCGGGAGCCGAACACCCGGACGGTGGCCCGGCGTTCGTCGCCGTGCACGGCCAGGTCCGCCTGGACGTGGGCGCGCACGAAGTTGTCCGCCCCGTCCTCCTCCTGCCGGGCGGCGAGGCGCACCGCGTCGTCCAGCAGGGCGACCACGTGCGGGAAGGCGTCCCGGAAGAAGCCGGAGATCCGCAGCGTCACGTCGATCCGGGGGCGGCCGAGCTCCTCCAGGGAGACCGCCTCCAGGCCGGTGACCCGGCGCGAGGCGTCGTCCCAGACCGGCCGCACGCCCAGCAGCGCGAAGGCCTCGGCGATGTCGTCGCCGGCGGTGCGCATCGCGCTGGTGCCCCACAGCGAGAGGCCGACCGACGGCGGGTAGGCGCCGTCGTTGTCCGCCCGGTAGCGCTCGATCAGCGAGCCGGCCAGCGCCTGGCCGGTCTCCCAGGCCAGCCGGCTCGGTACGGCCTTCGGGTCGACGGAGTAGAAGTTGCGGCCGGTCGGCAGCACGTTGACCAGGCCCCGCAGCGGCGAACCGGACGGGCCGGCCGGCACGAAGCCGCCGTTCAGGGCGTGCAGCACCGCGTCCAGCTCGTCGGTGGTGGCCGACAGCCGGGGGACCACCTGGCGGGCGGCGAAGTCGAGCACCTCGCGGACGGCCTCCGGGTGGCCCGCGGCGACCTTCTCCACCGCCTCCGGCGCCCAGTCCTGCGCCTCCATCGCCTCGACCAGGGCGCGGGCCTGCGCCTCGGCGGCGTCGGTGGCGCCGAGCGTCAGCGCCGCCTCGTCCAGGCCGAGCGCCTCGCGCAGGCCGGGCAGCGCGCTGACCCCGCCCCAGATCTGCCGGGCCCGCAGGATGGCCAGCACGATGTTGACCCGGTCGGTGCCCTGCGGCGCCTGGCCGAGCACGTGCAGGCCGTCCCGGATCTGGGCGTCCTTCACCTCGCACAGCCAGCCGTCGACGTGCAGCAGGAAGTCGTCGAAGCCGTCGTCCTCGGGCCGCTCGTCCAGCCCCAGGTCGTGGTCGAGCCGGGCGGCCTGGATCAGCGTCCAGATCTGCGCGCGGATCGCCGGCAGCTTGGCCGGGTCCATCGCCGCGATGTTGGAGTGCTCGTCCAGCAGCTGCTCCAGGCGCGCGATGTCACCGTACGAGTCGGCCCGGGCCATCGGCGGCACCAGGTGGTCGACCAGGGTGGCGTGCGCCCGGCGCTTGGCCTGGGTGCCCTCGCCCGGGTCGTTGACCAGGAACGGGTAGACCAGCGGCAGGTCGCCGAGTACGGCGTCCGGGCCGCAGTCCGCGGACAGCGCCGCGGTCTTGCCGGGCAGCCACTCCAGGTTGCCGTGCTTGCCGAGGTGCACCACGGCGTCGGCGCCGAAGCCGCCGTCCTCCTGCGCGGCCGCGATCCAGCGGTAGGCGGCCAGGTAGTGGTGGCTGGGCGGCAGGTCCGGGTCGTGGTAGATGGCGACCGGGTTGGCACCGAAACCGCGCGGCGGCTGGATCAGCACCAGCAGGTTCCCCGAGCGGATCGCGGCCAGCACGATGTCGCCGTCCGGGTTCTGCGAGCGGTCCACGTACAGCTCGCCGGGCGGCGGGCCCCAGTGCTCCTCGACCCGCCCGCGCAGGCCCTCCGGCAGGGTGGCGTACCAGCGGCGGTAGTCGGCGGCCGGGATCCGGACCGGGTTGCGGGCCAGCTGGTCCTCGGTCAGCCAGTCCTGGTCGTAGCCGCCGGCCGCGATCAGCGCGTGGATCAGCGCGTCGCCCTCGTGCTGGTCCTCGGACGCGTCGTCCAGGCCGGGCAGGCCGGTGCCGAGGTCCATGCCCTCCGCGCGCAGCCGCTCCAGCAGGCGCATCGCGCTGGCCGGGGTGTCCAGGCCGACGGCGTTGCCGACCCGGGCGTGCTTGGTCGGGTACGCCGACAGCACCAGCGCCAGCCGGCGCTCGGCCGCCGGGACGTACCGCAGCCGGGCGTGCCGCACCGCGATGCCGGCCACCCGGGCCGCCCGCTCGGGGTCGGCGGCGTAGACCGTCAGGCCGTCCTCGTCCAGCTCCTTGAAGGAGAACGGCACGGTGATCAGCCGGCCGTCGAACTCCGGCACGGCGACCTGGGTGGCGGTGTCCAGCGGGGACAGGCCGTCGTCGCTGGCCTCCCAGGCCGCCCGCGACCAGGTCAGGCACAGCGCCTGGAGGATCGGCCGGTCCAGTGCGGCGAGCGCGCCCGCGTCCCAGGCCTCCTCGTCACCGCCGGCCTGCGCGTCGGCCGGCCGGGTGCCGCCGGCCGCCAGCACGGTGGTGACGATCGCGTCGGCGGTGCCCAGCCGCGCCAGCAGCTCCGGCTCGGCGCCGCGCAGCGAGGAGCAGTACAGCGGCAGCGCCCGGGCGCCGTGGTCCTCGATCGCCCGGCAGAGCGTCTCGACGAAGCCGGTGTTGCCGCTCATGTGGTGGGCGCGGTAGTACAGCACCGCGATCACCGGGCCCTCGGTGGTCCGGGCGGTGCGCTCCAGCGGCCCCCACTCGGGCGCGGACGCCGGCGGCGCGAAGCCGTGGCCGGTCAGCAGCACCGTGTCGGAGAGGAAGGCGCCCAGCTCGGCGAGGTTCGCCGGGCCGCCGTGCGCGAGGTAGGCGTGCGCCTCGGCGGCGATGCCGGCCGGGACGGTGGACAGCTCCATCAGCTGGGCGTCCGGGGCCTGCTCACCGGTCAGCACGATCACCGGGCGCGGGCCGGCCAGCAGCGCGTCCAGGCCCTCCTGCCAGGCGCGGCGGCCGCCCAGCAGCCGGACGACCACCAGGTCGGTGCCCTCGGTCAGCGCGGGAAGGTCCTCGACCGTCAGCCGGGCCGGGTTCCCCAGCCGGAACGGCACCGGGCCCTCGGAGGCCCGGGCGCTGAGCAGGTCGGTGTCGGAGGTCGACAGCAGCAGGATCATGCGAGGGGCCTCCCGGCCTCGTCGGAGAACGGGCGGGCGGCCCAGGACATGCGGCAGCGCACAGGTCAAGCCTTCCTCGGGGTCCGCGCCCCGTGGCGGTGCCCCCCGGCCGCGGGCCGGAGGGTCGGTCTGAGAGACGGCAGGAGTTCCTGGCTCCCACGGCGGTGAACCGTGGTCACAGTGGCGGGACCGCACCGGGTTTGCACCGGTTTCCTCCCCTTGCGCCGTCGCTGGCACGGGCGGCCCGCAGGGCCACCCGCGCAGCATCGTACGGGGTGCCGACCGGCCGCGGAGCTGCTCCGGGACTGTGATCTAGGAGACCGAGGCAGCCGTTCGGACAATCTGTATGCTCGCCGCCATGCCACCCGAACCCGCCGCCCCAGCGCCGGGCCCCGCCCTGCCCGACCGGGGGCAGGCCGACGCCTGCCCCGGCGCACTGCGCCTGCACCCGGCCGACGACGGCGCGCTCGCCCGGATCCGGGTGCCCGGCGGACTGCTCACCGCCCGTCAGGCGCTCGTGCTGGCCGAGGCCGCCGAACAGCTGGGCGACGGTGAACTGGAGACCACCTCGCGGGGCAACGTCCAACTCCGCGGGCTCGGTTCGGACGCCGGCGCCGAACTGGGGGCCCGGCTGCGCGCGGCCGGCCTGCTGCCCTCCGACACGCACGAGCGGGTCCGCAACGTCGTCGCCTCCCCGCTCGCCGGCCTGGACGGCCGCGGCCACGCCGACGTGCAGGCCTGGGTCCGCGAGCTCGACGCGAAGCTGTGCGCCGCCGGCTGGGCCGTCGGCCTGTCCGGCAAGTTCCTCTTCGCCCTCGACGACGGCCGCGGCGACACCGCCTCGCTGGACGCCGATGTGACATTGATCGCAAGGCCCGCCGGCGACGCGCTGCTGCGCCTCGGCCGGGCCGCCACCGCCCGCGCCGTGCCCGCCGGACAGGCCGTGGACGCCGCGCTCACCGCCGCCCGCGACTTCCTGGCCGCGCTGAACGCCACCGGCACCCGCGCCTGGCACCTGCGCGAGGCACCCCACCTGCTCGACCCCGGCCCGCTGCCGCTGCCCGCCTTCACCGACCCGCACCCGCCCCTGGGCGCCCTGCCCGGCGGCCTGTCGGTCGGCCTGCGCTTCGGCCGGGCCTCCGCCGCCGGCTGGCGGCTGCTCGCCGGGGTCGCGGCGGACGGCCTGCGGCTGACCCCGTGGCGCGGCGCGGTCCTGCCCGGCGCGGACGCCGCCCTGCTGCCCCGGCTGGCCGCGGCCGGCTTCCGGACCGAGCCCGGCACCCCCTGGGACCGGGCCACCGCCTGCACCGGGACGCCGGGCTGCGCCAGGTCGCTCGCCGACGTGCGGGCGCACGCCGCCCCGGCGCTCGACGCCGCCGGCCGCCCCGGCCTTCCGGTGCACTGGTCGGGCTGCGAGCGGCGCTGCGGACATCCGGGCGGGGACTGGGTGGACGTGCTCGCCACGGGGCAGGGCTACCGGGTGACCCGAGGCGAGGCCTCGGTGGAAGTGACGACGGAAGAGATGGCCGAGGCGGTCGCCGAGGCCCGGAGGACCACGTGATCGAGTACGAGAAGGACGGCGCCGAGATCTACCGGCAGTCCTTTGCCACCATCCGGGCCGAGGCCGACCTGGCCGCGCTGCCCGCCGACGTCGCCCAGGTCGCGGTGCGGATGATCCACGCCTGCGGCATGACCGACCTGGTCGAGGACCTGGTGTACTCGCCGGGCGTGGTCGCGCGGGCCCGCGAGGCGCTGCGCGCCGGCGCACCGATCCTGTGCGACGTGAACATGGTGGCCAGTGGCGTCACCCGCAAGCGGCTGCCGGCCGGCAACGAGGTGATCTGCACCCTGACCGACCCCTCGGTGCCGGAGCTGGCCGCCAGGACGGGCAACACCCGCAGCGCCGCCGCCATGGAGCTGTGGCTGCCGCGGCTGGAGGGTGCGGTGGTCGCCGTCGGCAACGCCCCGACCTCGCTCTTCCGGCTCCTGGAGATGGTCGAGGCGGGCGCCCCGCGCCCGGCGGCCGTGATCGGTGTCCCGGTCGGCTTCATCGGCGCGGCCGAGTCCAAGCAGGCACTGGCCGAACACCCGGCCGGCCTGGAACACCTGGTGGTCCGGGGCCGGCGCGGCGGCAGTGCGATGGCCGCCGCCGCCATCAACGCGATTGCGAGCGAAGTGGAATGACGGAACGCCAGTCAGGCCGGCTGTACGGCGTCGGGCTCGGCCCCGGCGACCCCGAGCTGGTCACCGTCCGGGCCGCCGGGCTCATCGGCAGGGCCGACGTGGTCGCCTACCACAGCGCCCGGCACGGCCGCTCGATCGCCCGCTCGATCGCCGAGCCCTACCTGCGCGGCGACCCGATCGAGGAGAAGCTCGTCTACCCGCTGACGGTGGAGACCACCGACCACCCCGGCGGCTACCGCGGCGCGCTCGACGAGTTCTACGAGGAGGCCGCCGCCCGGCTGGCCGCCCACCTGGACGCCGGCCGCGACGTGGTGGTGCTCGCCGAGGGCGACCCGCTGTTCTACGGCTCCTACCAGCACATGCACAAGCGCCTCGCCGACCGCTACCCGACCGAGGTGGTCCCCGGCGTGACCTCGGTCAGCGCCGCCGCCGCCCGCCTCGGCAAGCCGCTGGTGGAGGCCGAGGAGGTGCTCACCATCATCCCGGGCACCCTGCCCGAGGAGGAGCTGACGGCCCGGCTGGCCGCCACCGACTCCGCCGTGGTGATGAAGCTCGGCCGCACCTTCCCGACCGTCCGGCGGGCGCTGGAGCGGTCCGGTCGGCTGGCCGAGGCGCAGTACGTCGAGCGGGCCACCATGCCGGGGGAGCGCACCGCGCCGCTGGCCGAGGTCGACCCGGACTCGGTGCCGTACTTCTCGGTCGCCGTGCTGCCCAGCCGGATCGACCGGACCGTGCCCGAACACCCGGACGGCGAGGGCGAGGTGGTCGTCGTCGGCACCGGACCGGCCGGGCCGCTGTGGCTCACCCCGGAGGCCCGCGGTGTCCTCGCGAACGCCACCGACCTGGTCGGCTACACCACCTACCTGGACCGCGTCCCGGTCCGGGCCGGCCAGCTGCGGCACGGCTCCGACAACAAGGTCGAGGCCGAGCGCGCCGAGTTCGCCCTCGACCTGGCCCGCCGCGGCCGCCGGGTCGCCGTGGTCTCCTCCGGTGACCCGGGCGTCTTCGCGATGGCGACCGCCGTCCTGGAGGCCGCCAGCGCCGACCCGTACCGCTCGGTGCCGGTCCGGGTGCTGCCCGGCATGACCGCCGCGCACGCCGCCGCGTCCCGCGCGGGCGCCCCGCTCGGCCACGACTACGCGGTGGTCTCGCTCTCCGACCGGCTCAAGCCGTGGGAGGTGGTCGCCGAGCGGCTGCGCGCCGCGGCCGGCGCGGACCTCGTGCTGGCGCTGTACAACCCCGGCTCGCGCAGCCGCACCACCCAGGTCGGCCTGGCCCGGGACCTGCTGCTCGAACACCGCGCCCCCGACACCCCGGTGGTGATGGCCCGGGACGTCGGCGGCCCCACCGAGCGGGTCCGCACCGTCCGCCTGGCGGACCTCGACCCGACCCAGGTCGACATGCGGACGATCCTGCTGATCGGCTCCTCCCAGACCCAGGCCGTCGCGCGCGACAACGGCACCGAAGTGGTCTGGACCCCGCGCCGCTACCCGCCGGTCTGACGGCAGCGGCGGGCGCCGGCTCCCCAGGGGGCCGGCGCCCGTTCCCATTCTCGCCGGCGGGTGCCGTCGGGGCCCCGCGTCCGGTGAAAGGCCATCAGTTCCGCCACACCTCAAGGCCGTTGGGATCTCCGGCAGTTCGGCAAACCCGACGGGAATGCGCAGCGGCCCCGCGGGTGGGGGCATTCCGTAAATCCGCCGGTTCGGAGAATGCCCCGCCGGGTGCTTGAATCGCTCTGATCACGTGGCGAGGCACGGGCGCCGAACGGGGCGACGAGGGGCGACCGGGCCGCCGCCGCACGTGCCCGCGCCGGCGCCCCGCCGCCGCCGCGCCGCACGGAGGACTCCGGGCAACGGTGCCCGGTGCCGCACCTGGGGAGGGGAGCCGCCATGGCGTCCGTGGGAGAGCGACTGAGCAGCGCGCGACAGCGTGCCTTCATAGGCCGGGAGGAGGAACTCGACCGCTTCGGCGAGGCCCTGGCCGGCGATCCCCAGGCACCGTTCGCCTTCTACCTGTTCGGGCCCGGCGGCATCGGGAAGTCCGCGCTGCTGCGCTGCCTGGCGGACCGCGCCCGGGCGGCCGGACGGCCGCTGCTGGAGCTCGACGGACGCTTCGCCAGCCTGGACCCGGACGACTTCGAACGGGCGGCCGCCGGCTTCCTGGACGTCCCCGGCACGGTCCTGCTCGTCGACTCCTTCGAGCACTGCCAGTGGCTGGAGAGCTGGCTGTGGCAGCGCTTCCTGCCCCGCGCCGCGGACGGTGCGCTGGTCGTCCTGGCCGGCCGGACCGCACCGCAGCCGCAGTGGACCGCCGACCCCGCCTGGGACGGCGTCCTGCACGTCGCCGAACTGAAGTCGTTCTCCGAGGAGCAGGCCCTCAGCCTGCTCACCACCGCCCGGCTCCGGCCCGAACTGCGAGACCGCGTCCTGCGGTTCGCCGGCGGCAACCCGCTCGCCCTGTCGCTCGCCGCGGCCGCCGGAGCGACCGGCTGGAGCAACGAGCAGATCTGGGCGCCCTCGGCCGACATCCTGCGCACCCTGCTCGCCGGACTGATCGGCGAGGTGCCCACCGCGGCCCACCGCCGGGCCCTGGAGGTCGCGGCCCAGGCCCGCTCGACCTCCGAGGAGCTCCTCACCACCGTGCTCCCCGAGGAGGACGCCCACCTGCTCTTCGGCTGGCTGCGCGACCTGCCCTTCATGGAGTCCACGCACCGCGGCCTGCACCCCCACGACGCCGCCCGCGAGACCCTCGCCGCCGACCTGCGCTGGCGAGCCCCCAACGCCTTCCTCGCGATGCGCCGACGCCTGGAGGAGGAGTACCTGCGCCTGCTGCGCGAGGCCCCCGACGAGCGCGTCTGGACCGTCACCGACGAACTCTTCTACCTCTTCCGCGAGACCGAGACCCTCGCCCGCACGCGCACCTGGTCCCGCGAGGAGGAGGTCCACGACCGCCCCCTGCTCCCGGACGACCTCGACACCGTGCTGCGGATGGCCGAGGAGACCGAAGGACCCGCCTCCGCCGAGCTGGTCCGCTACTGGGCGCAGCGCCAGCCCCAGGCGTTCAGCGTCTACCGCCTCGTCAGCACCGGCCGCACAGTCGCCTTCACGGCCCGGCTCGCCCTGCCCGCCCCGCCCGACCCCGAGGACCTGGCCACCGACCCCGTCGTCGCGGCCGCCTGGGCGTACACCGAGGCCAACGGCCCGGTCAGCCCCGGCGACCACATCGGCGTCAGCCGCTTCTCGGTCTACCCCGAGCAGTACCAGGTGCCCTCCCGCGTCATCGACCTGAGCAGCTCCCGCGCCCAGGCGGAGTCCGCCCGGGCCCGCGGCCGTGCCTACGGCTTCGCCGTCTACCAGGACGCCGAGACCTGGGCCACGCGCGTCCGGGGCACCCTCACCGACACCGGCGCCCGGCCGCGGGTCGGCGACCACACCTACGGCGTGTTCGGCGTCGACTGGCGCGGCGAGCCCGTCGAGGCCTGGCTCCGCCGCTTCACCGCCCCCGAGGTGCCCGCCGAGGCGGGCCCGTCGGGCACCTCCCGCACGGCCTTCGACCAGGCCGTGCGCGAGGCCCTGCCGCACTGGCGCGACCCGGTCGCCTTCGCCGCCTGCGCCCTGATGCGCACCCGCCTGGTCGCCGACGCCACCGACCCGGCCGGCGAACTGCGCGCCCTGCTGCGCCAGGCCGTCGAGGACCTCGCCCGCGACCCGCGCGGCGTGCGGGCCCGCGAGGCCCTGACGGCCGGCTACTTCTCCGGCGCGCCCACCCAGGAGGCCGCCGCCCGCCGGCTCGGCCTGCCGTACGGCACCTACCGGCGCCACCTGCGCCAGGGCCTGGACCTGCTCTCCGAGGCCCTGTGGCAGCGGGAGCTGCACGGCCCCCGGTAGCGGGTTGCCGGGCCGGCCCCGCCGGCCCGGGTGGACAGCCTTGGACAGGAGTGGACAGTCCCCGTCCCCGCCGGGCCTGGAAAGTGGACACCGATCGGTACCAGGCTGCGGACCATGGACCTCCGACCGACCCGGCGGGACCGGGCAGCCCGGCTCCCCGTGGCCCTGGGCCGCGCCGGCGCCGGGCTGTCGGGCCCGGCCCAGCCGTCGACGAGATCCAAGGACCCGACATGACCAGCAAGCCCTACCTGACCGGCCACTACGCCCCCGTCGCCGACGAGATCACCGCCACCGGGCTCACCGTCGAGGGCACCCTGCCCCGCGAGCTGACCGGCCGGCTGCTCCGCAACGGCCACAACCCGAAGCCCGGCGTCACCCCGACGCACTGGTTCAAGGGCAGCGGCATGGTGCACGGCATCCGGCTGCACGAGGGCCGCGCCGAGTGGTACCGCAACCGCTGGGTGCACACCCCCGCGCTGGACGGCGCGCCCTACATGACCGAGCACGGCCCCGACCTGGCCGCCTCCACCGCCGGCACGCACATCATCGAGCACGGCGGCCGGCTGCTCGCCCTGTGCGAGGCCAACCTGCCGTTCGCGCTCACCTCCGAGCTGGAGACCGTCGGTGCCTTCGACTTCGACGGCAAGCTGCGCACCGCGATGACCGCGCACCCCAAGGAGGACCCGGTCACCGGTGAGCTGCACTTCTTCGGCTCCTCGCCGTTCCCGCCGTTCCTGACCTACCACGTCGCCGACGCCAAGGGGCAGATCACCCACAGCGCCGAGATCCCCGGCGCCACCGCCTCGCTCAAGCACGACTTCGCGATCACCCGCCGGCACGTGGTCTTCGTCGAGGGCAACGTCACCTTCGACCCGAACGAGCACTCCGGCATCCCGTACGGCTGGAGCGACACCCAGCCCTCCCGGATCGGCGTCATGCCGCGCGGCGCCGACGGCGCCCGGCAGATCCGCTGGTTCTCCATCGAGCCCGGCAACATGCTGCACGTCTCCAACGCCTACGAGGACAACCAGGGCCGGATCGTCCTGGAGGGCCCGACCGTGGACCGCGAGGGCTTCCGGCTGTCCTGGAACTGGTGGGTCGGCGCGCCCGGCCGCGGCTCCGAGCCCAACACCCGCTCCTACACCCGCCGCTGGGTGGTCGACCTGGCCGACGGCAGCGTCGACGAGCAGATCATCGACGACCTCGCGGTGGAGTTCCCGACGCTCAACGAGGAGTACCTCGGCTCCGAGAACCGCTACCAGTACGCCATCTCCTTCCCCGACGAGAAGGGCTACGGCGGCTACGGCGTCGTGAAGTACGACCGCGTCACCGGCGCCCGCCGGATCCACCAGGTCGGCGACGCCCGGCTGCCCGGCGAGGCCGTGTTCGTCGCCGCCGCCGGAGCGACCGGCGAGGACGACGGCTACCTGCTCACCGTCGTCAGCGACCTCAAGCAGGACGCCTCGCAGCTGCTCGTCCTGGACGCCTCCGGCCTCGACCGGATCGCCACCGTCCACCTGCCCCGGCGGGTGACGGCCGGCATCCACGGCTCGTGGGTCCCGGACAGCGCCCTGGACGGCAGCGCGCGCTGATCGCCACCCCCACCGGGGGGCACGGCACCGGCCGTGCCCCCTTCGGTGTGTTCGGCATGTGACGGGCGGTTCAGTCGAGTTCGGCCCAGACCGACTCGGCCTGCGCCCGGTTCCGGTGGCCGAACCAGTCCGCCTGACGCAGCAGCGCCACCACCCCGGCCTGGGCCTCCCCGCCCAGGCCGGGCGGGAGCGGGGCCTCCACCCGGAAGCCGCCCGCCGCGCCCAGGGTCACCCGGGCCCGGGTGCCGGTGGCGCCGGTCAGCCGCACGGCCAGCGCGAACGCCTCGGTGTACGGCGTGGGGCTAGCCATCGCGGCCGTCGGTGGTGCTGGGACTGTCAGGGGCGTGGCGGTCGGTCCGCGGCGCGAGCGTCGCCCAGACCACCTTCCCCGGCCCGTCCGCCCGCGGACCGACGCCCCAGGCCTCCGCCAGCGCCCCGACCAGGTGCATCCCCCGCCCCGACTCGTCGAGCCGGTCCACCTCCCGGGCGTGCGGCACCACCGCACTCCCGTCGTGCACCTCGATGCGCAGCCGCCCGAACTCCAGCCCGAACCGGATCCGGATCAGCGGACCTGGCGGCACCCTGGCATGTGTCACCGCGTTCGCGACCAGCTCCGAGAGCAGCAGGTCGGCCTCCCAGTCGAAGTCCCCGCCGCCCGGGGTGGCCGCCAGGAAGGTCCGCAGCAGCCGGCGGGCCGCGGCGGCCGACCGGCCGTGACGCGCGAGCCAGAAGGACACCCCGCTCGCCGTGTCGGAGGGTCTGTCGAGCATTTCGGGCATGGCGCAGCGGCCCTTTCGGGATGGTGACGCGCGGTGAGCTTGTTGCTCCGTTCCGCTACAAAGGATCGCCGCTCGCGGGTACCGTGGCGAGCGATCCAACTTTCCAAACGTGCTGACACAACCGGGGGTTGCCATCAACCGTCGCAAGGGCCTGACCAGCCCGATCACCTGTTCCCCCGCGATGTTCGGCTCCGAGCTGCTGTTCGCCCGCGAGGCCGCCGGCCTGAGCCAGCACGAGCTGGGAGCCCGGGTCCACTGCACCCCCGGCCAGATCAGCCGCATCGAGGGCGCCACCCGCAAACCGACCCGGGAGTTCGCGGAGCTGTGCGACCGGGCGCTGGGGACGGGGCAGCTGCTGGCACGGATCTGGTCTCGGGTGGACTGGGACGGCGCGGTCGGCCACCCGGGGTGGTTCCGCCGGTACGCGGGGATGGAGGCGGAGGCGACGATCATTCGACAGTTCCAGGTGCAGCTGGTGCCAGGCCTGTTGCAGACACGGGACTACGCCCGAACGCTCTTTCGCGCGAAGGAGCCGTCGGCTTCGCCGGACCGAATCGAAGAACTCGTCGCAGCACGGCTCGATCGGCAGCGCATCCTGGCTGGCGGGGACCCACCGCGCTTGCTGATCGTCCTCGATGAGGGGGTGCTGCTCCGTAACTATGGTGGCGAGGCAGTGATGCGCGCACAGCTGGCGCACCTGCTTCGCATGGCTGAGGCACCCCACATCGTGCTCCGTGTGGCGCCACTCTCGCTGGGGGCGGTTGCGGCCTTCGATCACAGCTTCACACTGTTGACTCTGCCTCAGGAACCTGACGTCATCTACGTCGACGGTATCCACCGGGGCCAGCTGGTTGACGATCCAGTCCGGTTTCGTGACTGGGCGTACGCATATGATCTCTTGCTAGGTGATTCCATGTCAGAGGAAGCTTCACTGGCCAGGATTCGTTCGGCGATGGAGGGACTGCGCACCATGAACACCGCACGCAACTTGGATGATGCCTCGTGGCGTAAGAGCACCTACAGCACTGGCGACGGCGGAAACTGCATCGAGGTCGCCGACGGCTTCGAGGGCGTCATGCCCGTTCGTGACTCCAAGGACCCCGACGGTCCGAAGCTGGTCTTCCCGGCGGCCGCCTGGCGTTCCTTCGTCGCCGGCGTTCGCGCCGGTGAGTTCCCGGGCTGCTGACGGTTCGGTCCGCCGCCCCTTCCGGGAGGGGCGGCGGTGTGCCGTCAGCGCCAGGCGTGCGGGTCCAGTCGGTGCAGCGTCCAGTCGGGGAAGAGGACGAAGACCCCGGCCAGGCAGCTCTTCAGTTCCGGGTTGAGGTCCGTCACGATCTTGGCCTGGAGGTTGGCGGCGATGGTGGCTCCGTTGAAGTTGGGCGCCGCCCCGTTGTAGAGGGACGGGTTGTCGCAGGCGTCCATGAAGACGGTGACCTGCTTCTTGGGGTACGCCGCGAGCTTGCCCGTGACGCCGCTGTAGAGGCCGGCGAGCAGGTCGGGGGCGGTCTTGGTGCCGCCGACCTTCAGGCTGTCGCCGACCTCGGTGCAGGCGTCGTAGAAGGTCACGGCGGTGTGGTGGGCCGGGTCCGGACAGTGGCCGCGGACGGCGAAGTCGGGCTTGAGCTTGGCCTCGTCGAAGGGCCAGGGCAGGAACTCCGTGTGGCCGTTGAGCCACAGCGTCTTGGCGGCGACCAGTTCCAGCACCACGGTGTAGCTGGGCAGCGGGAACCGGCTCGGCAGGCGGAACCCGCCGTTCGCCGCCGTGCCGGGCGGGAGGTTGTTGACCGCCGCCAGGTTGGGGACGGCGTCGTTCATCGCGACCAGGATGGCCTTCGCGGCGTGCGGTCCGGCGTGGGGGTCGAGCAGGCTGGCCACCAGGTTGGCGGGCTGTCCCACGATGGCCGGATCGGCGGTGATGTTCTTGAACAGGGAGTTCGTCGGGCCGAGGACGCTGTTCCCCATGGTGATCGACGTGATCTCGTGCTGCCACTCGCCGGGCCAGGTCGGGACGGCGGACGTCATGTGCACCAACTCGCTTCGCTTGTCGGCGGGGCATGCCGCAGCGGCGCCCCCGTGCAACGAGGCTCCCCGAGAATCTGACGGACTGTCAATCGCTGGATTGGCGTGTTGATGTGCGGCGCGCGACGTGTGTACGGCGCCCGGCTCGACGGCTGCGTGACCTGGCGGCGGTGCGACCGGTCCGGCCGGCACGATCAGGCCGCGTGATCGCGCCCTTCCGCGGGTCGATCGGCAGGTGCTGGGGTGACCTGTTCCGGATGGTGGGTGCACTCGGGCGGGGGGTTGCGAGTGTTGGCGATCACTGCGTCGAGCCGGTCGCGTGCCGCGGTGAGGTCGGTGATGCGTTCGCTGATGCGGGCGCGTTCGGCCTCCAGGTGGTCCAGGAGGCCGGGTGCCGCTGTGCCGGAGTCCACGCAGGGCAGCACTTCGCGCACGGATCTGCTGGACAGCCCGGCGGCGAAGAGCTGCTGAATCAGCCTCACCCGGGCCACCGCCGAGTCCGGATAGTGGCGCTGCCCTCCGCTGCTGCGTTCGGCGTGCAGCAGCTCCTGCTCTTCGTAGTAGCGCAGGGCGCGCACACTCACGTCGGCCTGCCGGGCCACCTCACCGATGCGCACGGGGCCTCCGATCCACTCGTCCGACTTGCACCTGACACTGACGTCAGGTTTTAGCGTAGCTGACGCCAAGGCTTACCAAGCCACCGCGAGGAAAGGCGGAACACCATGCGCGCAGCGCGCTACCACGAGTACGGCGGCACGGAGACCCTCGTCGTCGAGGAGGCACCGGACCCGCAGCCCGGCGTCGGAGAGATCCGCATTCGCGTCGCGGCAGCCAGCGTCAACCCCATCGACTGGAAGGTGCGCAGCGGAGAGTTGCGCGACGTCATCCCCGTGGACCTGCCGGCCATCCCCGGCCGCGACGCCGTCGGCCTGGTCGACGGGATCGGGGAAGGAGTGGACGGGGTGGGCGTGGGCGACCGCGTCTTCGGGCTGGGCGGGGTCACGGGAGCGACGGCGCAGCTGGCCCTGCTCTCGGCCTGGGCCCCCGCGCCCGAGGCGTGGAGCGATGCACAGGCGGGCGGGGCCGGACTGGCGGCCGTGACGGCGTTGGGAGGGCTGAAGGCGCTCGGATCGCTGGCGGGGCGCACGGTGCTCGTCGAGGGCGCCGCCGGCGGTGTCGGCAGCGCGGCGGTCGAGCTCGCGGTCGCCCTGGGGGCCACCGTGATCGGGACGGCCGGCGAACACAACCATGCGTACCTCTCCCACCTCGGTGCCCTTCCCACGACCTACGGCACGGGCCTCGCCGAACGACTCGCGGACCTGGCCCCCCAGGGGATCGACCTCGTGCTCGACACCGCCGCCTCCGGGTCCCTCGCGGACCTCGTCGAGATCGCCGGAAGCCCGGACCGCGTGGTGACGGTCGCCGACCACATGAATGCCGCTCGCCTGGGCGTCCGCATCGCCAATGCGGTGAACGACCCCGGGCTCCTCGCCGAAGCCGCCCGATTCGGCGCGCAGGGCCGTTACACGCCGCGCGTCGAACAGACCTACCCCCTGGAGGAGATCGCACGGGCCCACGCCCACTCCGAGCGCGGACACGCCCGGGGAAAGATCGTCACTCTCGTCTAGGTCCGGCGACTTCGGGCGCCTGGTCGCCGAACGGCTCGTCCAGCACCGCCAGCAGTCGCGGGTGCACCAGGGCGCCGGGCAGCCGCGGGTGGGGGGTGAGCACTCCGGCCGAGCGCAGGCGGCTCAGGGCCGGTCGCGGGTCGCCGGGAATCCGTTCGCCCAGCCAGTGCGCGGACACCGCCGGGCTGGAGCGGAGCTGGTCCAGCACCTCGGCCGCCTCCGGGTCCCCGGCCGCGGCCGTCCGGTCGACGGAGGCCTCCAGCACCCGCCGGTAGGCGCCGATGGCGGCGGTCCGGTGCCGGGCGGTCTCGGTGACGGCGCGGGCGAAGACGGCGCCCCACCGCGCCCAGTCGCCGTCGGCCGCCGCGACCACGGCGAGGTCGTGCTCCTCGCGGTTGCCGTCGACCCAGCCTTCGAGGTCCAGCAGCAGACCCGGCAGCAGCCCGGCCCCCACCAGGTCGCACTGGGCCAGCAGGCGGGCGATCCGGCCGTTGCCGTCCGGGAACGGGTGCACGGTGAACAGCCGCAGCATCCCGAGCGCCGCGACGTCCAGGTCGGGGGAGTCGGTGCCGGTGGTCCACCGGTACCAGCGCTCCAGGTGCCCGTGCAGCGCCCGGCCGGGGGCGACCGCGATGACGAAACGGCTCCCGTCGGGCCAGGTCACCCGGGCGGTGGTGCGCCGGAAACCGCCCCCGCCCGGGATGTTGGGGTCCCCGGCCACCAGCAGCCGGTGCAGGTCGGCGAGTGCGTCGGGGGTGAAGCACGGCCGGCGCCCGGGCCGTTGGCGCAGCTCCTCCCGGACCGAGCCGACCGCCAACAGGCCTGCCGCCACCCGCTGTTCGGCGGCGGCACCGAGCTGCTCGACCAGCAGGGCCGGGTCCGCCCCGCCGACCCGTCCGTGGTGCAGCTTCGCCCGGAGGCGCGGGCGGTGGAACAGGTCCGGATCACCCAGGTACCGTGCGGCCTCCCGCAGTTCGGCCAGCGCCGCCAGCGCCTGGGCCCGGGCCCCGGCGGGGACGGCCTCGGCGCCCGGAGGCGGGACGACGGGCCGGATCCGGTGCGCCGCCTCGGTCATGGACTTCATGGTGACTCCACAGAGGGGGTGGGAGGACAAGGCCGGTGCGGCGGGCCCACCGAGGGGGATCGGTGGGCCCGCCGCACCGTCGCTGTCAGCAGCTGCCCGTGACGATCCGGCCGGTCGGCTGGCTGACGGTCACGTACTCCACCGAGGAACCGAGCCAGCTGGAGCTGGTGATCGCGTACTCGACGGTCTGGTACTCCACGTTCAGCGCCCAGGTGCCGTGCGGCGCGATGGTCGCCTCCACCTCGGTGCTCTCCGAGCTCGACGTGTTCAACTCGTGCCCGACGGCGAGCTTCAGGGCGTTGAACGCCTCCAGCCCCAGGCTGGTGCTCACCTGGTACGACACGCTGTACGTGACCGTGCTCTTGAACGTGGTGGCGTGGTCGCCGGTGTTCTCGACGCACTGCTTGCGCACCAGGCGCGCCGGGCCCTTCTGGGTCGGGACGGCCTTGGTGCCGGGCGCACCCGGCGCACCGCCGCCCGACGGGAAGCCGGCCTCCGGCGGCGCCGGCGCCGGGTCCGGCCGGGCCACGCCGATCACCCGGATCACCTCGTCGTCCGGGAACGGGGTGTCGCCGACCCGGCCGTTGTCCACGTCGAAGACGAAACCGTCGTCGGTGTAGTCGTGGTCCCAGGGGTCGCACGAGGTGTAACAGTCGCTGGCGAACGCGACCTGCGGGACGACCAGCGCGGGCGTCGCGGTGAGCACGGTGACGCCGAGCGCGACGGCGCTCAAGGCGGTCCTGAGCTTCATGTGTTCTTCTCCACGGAGGATGCGAGGGCGGGGGGAGCGAGCGAACGCGGCCGCGTCGCGGACGAGTCTCGCGCCCGGCCCCGCCCGCGGACATCCGTAGCCGTACGCAAGAGGGGTACCCGGTTCCGTCGGAAGCGTCTGCTGTACTTCCCCGTGTACGTCCCCGGACGTCCCGAACCGCTGAGCAGGAGGCACCCATGGGCGTACTGACCGACTACTTCCGCGCGGCCGACGCGGCGACGGTCGTCGAGCGGCTCGAACGCACCGACGCCGGCCCGCCGGTCGGCCTCCCACGGGCCGGCGCGGGGGACGCGGCCGTCGACGGGGTCGAGGCCAAGGGCGTCGACCCGACGGTCGTCCTGGGCCGGCTCGTCGCCGCGATCCGCCGGATCCCGTGGGACACGGACCTGGTGAAGGACCGGGCGGTCTGGCCCGCCGTCCCGCAGCCCGGCCCGCAGGGCCCGCAGGGCGAGGACGACCCCTGGGCGACGGGCCCGTGGGTGTTCGAGCTCGACACGGCGGTCCGGGACTGCCTGGCGGCGGTCGACGACACCGACGTGCCCGCGATCGTGGGCCGGTGGGCGCAGGCCGAGGAGTTCCACGGCGCACCCGCCGAAGCCCTCCGGCCGACGGCCGAGGCCCTGATCGGGCTCGCCCGACGGGCCCGCGCGGCCGGCGACCGGCTCTACTGCTGGGTCTGCCTGTAGCGCCGCGCAGGGCCGTTCAGGGCTGTTCGGGTCCGCTCAGGCCGGGTCGTCGAGGTTCGCCGAGTGCCGTACCAGGCGGCTCAGCGCCAGCCGGGAGGACACCCCGAGCTTGCGGTACACGCTGCCGAGGTGCGCCTCCACCGTGCGGGGGCTCAGCACCAGCCGCTCGGCGATCCGGCGCGACGCCAGCCCGGCCGCGGCGAGCTCCGCCACCTCCCGCTCGCGTCCGCT
Organism: Kitasatospora sp. NPDC088346; assembly: GCF_044740765.1. NCBI lineage: Bacteria > Bacillati > Actinomycetota > Actinomycetes > Kitasatosporales > Streptomycetaceae > Kitasatospora > Kitasatospora sp. NPDC088346. Next base: position 149,802 of record NZ_JBIURH010000002.1, on the reverse strand, counting down.
CAGCGCGTCGAAGGGCCCGGCGGCCGCCGGCGCCCCCGGGGCGCCCGCCGCCAGCGCCGCCCGCACCCGGGCACCGTCCTCGCACAACCGCAGCGCCCCGCAGGCCTGCGCCTGGGCCAGCGCCCGGTCCAGCGTGCCGAGTGCCGCCGCGGGGCCGTGCACCAGCGCCAGGGACGGCGCGGCGGCCAGCACCGTCCACGCGTACGGCACCGGCATCCGCAGCGACCGGAACGTTTCTGCGGCCCCCAGCGCCAGCTCCGTCGAGCGGACCTGGTTGCCCTCGGCGAAGGCGAGCGCCGCGCCCGCCCGGTCGGCGTGCGCCTGCTGGAAGGCCGGCCGCCCGAGCCCGGCCGCCGCCGCATCCGCGGCGAGCGCGCTGCGACGGGCCAGACCGAGATCCCCGCACAGCGTCGCCGCCGTGGTCATCAACGCGAACAGCGAAGGCCGGGAAGGCGGTTGCAGCCGTTCGAGGTCCTCGCCACCGCCCTCCAGCAGCGTCCGCAGGCAGTCGGCGGGATCCCCGCCCACCAGCCGCGCCACCGCCAGCAGCCCGAGCGCCGCACCGGCCCACCAGCCGGTGCCGGGCACCGTGTGCCGCAGCCCGGCCTCCGCCAGGGAGAGCGCCTCCGGCGTCCGGCGCCGCGGCAGCGCCCACAGCATCGCCGAGGCGCGCATCGCCATCGCCAGCCCGACGGCGTCCGGCGCGCCGAGCTCCCCCGCCAGGCCCTCCGCCCTCCGGGCGTGACGCTGCGCCAGATCCAGCCGGCCCGCCCACTGGTCGAGCTGTGACAGACCGAGCAACTGGTTCACCGCGAGATGCTTGTGGGCGCCGCCGCTGCCCGCCGACAGGCCCCGCCGCAGATGGCGACGGGCATCGGCGAAACGCTCCAGGTACAGCTCCGCGCAGCCGAGCAGCGCCAGCACGTCCGGGGCGCGGCCCGCCACCGTGTCGGGCCGGGCGTCGACCAGTTCGCCGCACCGGACGACCTCCGGCCCGGCCTGCGCGAAGTCACCGACGTAGCTGTCGCAGAACGCCGCCAGCACCCGCAGCGCGGTCCGCCCGTCGGCGTGCCCCTCGGTACCTGCGGAAGCCTCGTGCACCAGCCCGCGGACCTCGGCCGCGGTGCCCCGCACGGCGTGCAGCAGGCCGTACTCGAAGACCAGCTCGGCGGTCTCGGCGGGCAGCGGGGACGGCAGCGGGCGGGGCAGCCGGTCGACGACCGTCCGGGCCATCGCCTCGGCCTCCTCGTACCGTCCGAGCAGGCGCTCCACCCCGGCGCACACCGCCAGCGCCGCCACCCGCAGCCGCTCGGGCAGACCACCCGGCGTCCGCAGCACCTCGTGGCCCAGCGCCCGGGCCTGGCCGAGCCGGCCGGCGGCGGTCAACGCCCGGCAGCGGTCCAGCGCGAGGGCGATCCGCGACTCGGTGCCCGGCCCGTCACCCGGCGCCGACTCCAAAGCGACCCGCAGCCAGCGGGCGGCGGTCGCGGGCCGCTCGGCGAACGCCTCGGCGGCGCCCTCGATCAGCACCGCCACCGCCGCCGAGGGGTCCTCACCGGCCAGCAGGGTGTGCTCGGCGTGCCGGGCCCGCGCGGCGGCGCCGGCACCGCGCGCCTCCAGCAGGGCCAGCGCCCGGCGATGGGCCTCCAACCGGCGGCCGGGACCGGTCCGGTGGTGCACCAGCCGGCCCAGCACCGGATGCCGGAACACCAACTCCCCGGCCGGACCGCCGGGCCGGACCAGATCGACGCGGGCCAGCTCGGCGAGGGCGACGGCGGTGCGGTCGACGGTATGACCCGTCACCTGCGCCAGATCGCCGAGCCGGAACGGCTCACGCAGGACGGCCGCGGCGGCGATCACGTCCCGGGCGTCCTCGGGCAGGGCGTCCAGCTCCGCGAGCAGCGGCGCGGCCGCCCGAAGCAGCGGGCCCACGGCGGCGTCCGCGGTGGCGTTCCGGGGGCCCGCCGCCAACAGGATCCGCAGGATCCGGGGATTGCCCCGGGCCGCCGCCCGCAGCGCCTCCGCCTCGGTGCTGCCGTCGGACGGACCGCCCGCGTCCGCGATCACCGCCGCCACCGCGGCGGCATCCAACGGGCCCGGCTCCACGCTCACCAGGGTGCCCGCCTGCCGGGCGTCGTCCAGCGCGGCCAGCAGGGCGGGCGGCGTCTGCCGCGGACGGTGCGCCAGCACCAGCAGGTACGGGCGCGGGCCGGGCTCCCCGATCAGCCGCTCGGCGAGGCGGGCGGAGGCGGGGTCGCAGTGGTGGAAGTCGTCCAGCACGACGACCGCGCCCGCCCACCACGTACGCAGGGAGCGCGCCAACTCCCGTTCGGAGCCCGCGTCCCAGACCGGCCCACCCGGACCGGCCGGACCGGTCGCCTCCCACGCATCCCGGAACACCTGGTACGGCTTCCCACCCTCGGCGTCCGCCCGCGCCCGCAGCACCACGGCGCCCCGCTCACCGGCCACCCGGGCGAGCACGTTCAGCAGGCCGGTCTTCCCGATCCCGGGATCACCCACGACCTCCAACACCCCGCCCCGCCCGGCGCCGAGCCCCTCGACGGCCCGGGCCAGCACCACGACCTCGCCCTGCCGCCCGACTAACGCCCCCACCGCTCCCCTCCTCACCGGGTGCCCCCGGGAGGCAGCTCCACAAGCGATGCTAGCGATCTTCACAATCACGTGACAAGAGCCGCCCGCCGGCTTGCTGCCCCGTCAACTGCCGCTCCAATCGACAGCCATGGCCACCCGATGCACACGGTACGAACAAGCCGCTGAGCGGGCGCGTCATGTGGATCCCCGAGCCCGGATACGGGCCGCCACCTTCCTCGTACCCGCCCTTGATCGGTGAATGGCTTCATCCGAGTAGCCATAACGGAGGCGGCCTTCTCATGGCCCGTCAGGCTATCCCGGGTATGTTCCGCACCGTGAGGTGCAGGGAGCGGCGGTGACCGGCGTCCGTGCGACGCGGTCCGGAGGCGGACTGGACAATGTGGCGTGCTGAGGCTTCCCCCGGGACGTGGACAGCGGAGTTTCAGGCGGCGAGGGCGATCTCACGGGACGTCGCTGTCTGCTGTTCGAACTGGATCGGGCTGAGATAGCCGAGCGTCGAGTGGCGTCGGCGGAGGTTGTAGAGCGAACTCGAAACCGACCTGCGGCTCTACCGCTACTGGCCCGAAGAACGCCGCTCTCCGGGCCCCGTGGAGGCCCTGCCCTAGCTGTGACCAGGAGGGCATTCGGATCTACTCGTCCAGGGGAACCGCGTGTTGGTTCCCACCGCGAGAGCGCCCCGCCCGACATCCCGGACAGGGCGCTCTCAAAGCAGGATCAGCCTCACCGCATGCGCGGAGTCTGGGCTACTGCCGGACGAACGGCTCCTGGCCGGCTTCGGAGACGGTCATCTGCAGTCGCTCCTCACCCTGGTATTTGAAGTAGACGAAGAACCGCTCGCACGTCAGATCCCCTGTGACGGACGTCAGCTTGACGAGTGCGCCGGGTCCGGCGTCGTCGAGCCTGTCGTGCCGCCAGGTCCCAGTGAACTTCACCGCGGTCGGCGATGACGCGCCACGGCACGAGGCAGGGGGCAGACTCACTTCTCCGAGCGTTCCGCCGTCCAGGAGCTCGATCGTGCCGGCACTGGACTTCCATGACCCGACGACGGGCGCCTCACCTTCGCCTCCTGACGTGGTGCACGAAACCGCCAATGGCAGGGACAACACCAGCGAAACGGCGACGACGCGCAGCCCACCGCGGACACGCACCCGTCCCGCCCTTAAGGACCTGATCACCGTACTTCCTCTCCAAATCGTGCTACTCGAAGTCACCGGGACGGCCGAAGTCCCCGCTAGCTAGGTACTTCCGGGCCTCGGCGATGACCACACCCCTCAGCTGCGACTGCGAGGCTCCCTGGTTCGCCGCGGCGATCTTCTCCCCCATCTTCCGACCGTACTCATTGTTCACCAGGTCAGATTTGTGGTCGGCGTACTTCTGGCCTTCTCTTTCGCCGTAGGCCTCGTGAGCGTCTGCCACCATCTCGGCCTCCTCACGGCCGTACTTGGCGGTGATCATGGCTTGCCAGATGAAGTGTCGGAACGCGTTCACGTTTTCGTTCTCCGCTTGGCCGGGGTACTCATGCTGTTGGGCCTCCGCGGCCCATCCCGTGATCAGCTTCACGTCGTAGCAGTCGGACACGCCGATGTAGGCGCAGACCATCAGCTCTGACCTCTTGGTCTGACCTGTCGCGAGGCTGTCGTACGGCTCCGCGCCGGGGACCTTCAGCTGGCCCGGCACCGTGTCGTACTTGAAGTTGGTGTTCTCCAGGTACTTCTTCTCCAACTCCTCGCCGTAGGCCCTTCGCGCCTTCTTCTTCTCGTCCTCGATGCTGGACGGCAGGCTCCCGGCCCATCCCGCACCCGGCTGAAGGCCCTTGGCCAGCAGGAACCTCACGTACCCGGCCTGCCGGGCAGGCTGTGCGGCCTTGACCTCCTGGACTACCTGCTGATACCTCGGACCATCACCCTCGATCTTGGTACCCATGTTGGAGCATCTGGCCATCCCACTCGCGCACTCCTCCAGGGCCATGCCTGTCGGGTCGGTCATGTTGACCGGGTTGTTGTCGCTGTATGCGTAGCCGTTCCACTGTTGCGGGTCTGCGGGCATGATCAGAGGGTCCGGACTGAGGAAGCGCCCGGTCAGGGGCTGGTACTGGCGGGCGCCGAGGTTGGTGAGTCCGGTGGTGTCGTCCTTGGTGCCTGCGACGAAGCCTTTGTCGCCGGCCCAGCTGCCGGGAGGGGGTAGGGTGCCCCGGGGGTTGCCGAACGGGTCCGTAGCGCGACGGGTTTCGGCGAGGGTGGTGGTCTCCAGGGACAGGTTGCCGGTGCCGTGCTGGTCGTTGACCTGGTAGGTCAGCTTGGTGCCCTGGCGTACTGCGGTGAGGCCCGCGGGAATCGGGTACGACCGCGTGCCGGTCAGGGTCTTGGCGGCGGTGTCGTAGACGAGTTCGTCGCTGCCGAGGTTGACAGTGGTCTTGCCCGGGTTGCGGCGGATGAGCTGGTTGCCGTCCGCGTCGTAGACGTAGGTGGTGTCGCCGGCGCTGCCGGTCTTCGCGTAGGCGGCGAGCTTGCCCTCGGTGTTCCAGGTGAGAGTCGCCGTGCCGGAAGTGTCGGTGACGCTGGTGGTGTTGCCCGCCGCGTCGAACTGGCTGGATGCGCCGGTCGTTCCGGTCGGGCTGGTGGTGGTGGAGGACAGCAGGGCGTGCGGTCCTCCCGTTCCGCCGCCGGTGATGGGCGCGCTGGTGGGGTTGTTGGTGGTACCGGGAGCGGGGAAGGCCTGGGTGGTGGTGGTGTCCTTGGTGACGTCACCGCCCGGGTCGTGCCGGACCAGGGACTTGCGGTTGCCGGTCAGGTCGTAGGTGTAGGTCTGCCAGTAGGGTGCAGGGCCGCCGACGGTGGACTTCTCCGGAGACTGGGCGCCGCTGGTGGGGCCGGCGTTGGCGCAGCCGCCACGGCCGCCGACGGTCGATCCTCCGATGGTCGTGAGAGAGCCGGTGTCCGTCCAGGCGTCGGTGAGCCGGCTGAGGTAGTCGTAGCCGAAGCACTGCAGGTCGGTGTCGGCAGGGCTGTTGTCGGGGATGGTGCGGATCGCCGAGAGGCGGCCCGAGGGGTCGTACGCGTAGGTGGTCTGCTGGACGGCGCCGGTGGACGCGGTCTGCTTGTCCACGTACTGGGTCAGCTGGCGGCCGGTGGATGTGTCGTAGGTGTTCGTGACGACGATCTGGGTGCCCCAGGGGTTGACCGTGGAGCGCGTCGGGTGGCCGTAGGCGTCGTAGCCGTTGGACAGGTCGTAGTTGACCGAGCTGCCGTAGCCGAGGAGCGGGCCGGAGGACTCGTACCGGTAGTCGATGGTCTCACCGGGCACGTCACCGACGTCGGGGCGGGTGTCGGAGGTGAGTTGGCCGGAGATCGGGTCGTAGGTGGCCGTGTAGGCGTAGGTGAACGGGGTGGGCAGACCGACCTCGGAACCGGGGATGGTCAGGGTTGTACTGGTGGGGTGGTACGCCGTGTCGTACGAGAGGATCGCACTGGTGTAGGCGTCGCCGTTCGCGCCGTCGGTGTAGCGGGTGGAGGTCGCCGGCCGGCCGGGAAGCACCGTGTCGTAGGTACGGGCGGTGAGCTGCTTGGCCGCGTCGACTGCGGTGCCGCTGTAGGTGGCGGTCGGGCGACCGAGCAGGTCGTAGGTTGTGGTGGTGCTCTGCTGACGGCTGTCGGTCGCGGTTGCCAGTTTTCCGGCGGAGTTGTACGTGCTGGTGCTGGTACCCGTGTCGGGGTCGGTGGCGGATACCTGGCGTCCACGCAGGTCGTACACGTAGGTCCAGGTGTTGCCGGCAGGGTCGTTGCGCGATGCGGGCTGGCCGGTCGCCGTGTACGTGTAGCTGGTCACGTCCGCGTCGGCGGAGTTCCCGGTGGCCGTGGGCGTCCTGTACTGCCACAGCTTCGCGGTTCGGCCGCGTGCGTCGGTGACGGTGGACGTCGGCGTGGTGCCCGCCGGAGGACTGACGTCCGTGCGGTCGACGCCGGGGTAGACGGTCGACGTGGTGTTCTGCACGATGCCGTAGGCCACGAACTCGCTGGTCACTGCTCGGCCGAGGCCGTCGTACACAGTGTGGGTCTGCGCCGGGACGGAGTTGGTCGCGGACTGGTAGAGAACGGTGCCGGGTGCGGAGCTGCTGTTGTACCAGGCACTGTTGGCGCGGGTCGCCCGCCCCTGTGAGTCGTAGGCGGTGTCGGTCAGCAGGCGGCCCGAATAGGCCGATACGGCCGGGCTGGACTGGGTCTGCACCGGGCGGCCGGTACCGTCTGCGATCGCGACGCTGATGGCGTAACTCTGGCTCTTGCGCAGTGTGGAGGTGGTGACGGCCGGGGGAACGGCAGTGCCGTTGACCACTCCGAGCAGGGAGTAGGCGTACTTCATGCTTGCGCTCTTGCTGGTGTCACGGCCGGGAAGCCACACAGCCGTCATGCGCCCGAGCGCGTCGTACGCCTGTGTGGTGGTGCGGTTGTTCGGGTCGGTGGTGGTCTTGGGCAGTGCGCGCGCGTTGTCTAGGGAGGTCGTCGACACCCGGCCGCTCGCAGTGTCTGAAGCACCGGCTGGCGCGGGGGTTGTCAGCCTCAGGGCGTTCGGCAGTTCGCCCGGCTTGGCAGCGATGTAGGCGGTGGACGTGGTGGCCCCGCCTGGGTGGGCGGAGTCGGTGGAGTTGGGGTCGGTCGTGGTCAGCTGACGCCCGTAGACGTCGTAGGTGAGGATCGAGCCGGTGGTGAACCTGGCGGTGCCACCCTCGAAGCGGTCGACGCCCTCGGCGCTCGTGGGTTCCGCCTTCGTACCTGCCACGCCGAGCGCCTGACCGTCGTAGTACTGGCGGGTCCACGACATGATGTTGGCGGCAGTGGGAGCGGCCGTGCAGGCTCCAGGTCCGAAGACACCGATGGTTTCGAGTGGAAGCCCCGTCACCTGGGGGTTCGGGGCCGCGGCGTAGGTCATCCGCACACAGCTGTCGGGCAGACCGTCCGCCGATTCCAGAGTGCTGACGGCCCGGTTGGCGTTCGCCGGGTCGTGCGTCACCGATGTCGAGGTGGACTGCCAGCCGCCGTCCGCCTTGAGCGCCTTGTGCACCGATGTGGAGGTGACCGCCCCGTAGCGGGCGACCAGGGACGGCAGGCCGGACCGGTTGTGAGTGGCGGTGACGGTCGGACCCGACCCGGAGCCGATCGTGTAGGCGACGATGCTGCCGCCGGCGGCGTCGTAGGTGTCCTCCTCCAGCGTCTGGCCGGAGAGCCAGTCGGAGTCGGTGACCGGGCCGCTCTTCGGGCCCGCGACGGTGACGCTCCGCGTGCCGGACGTGGTGATGTCACCGTCCATGCCCTGGTGGAAGGTCAGGGTCTTCTGGGACTTGGGACCGTCCTGGCCGCTTCCGGCGACGCTGGTGACGCTGGCGTAGCCGCGGAACTGGTCCCAGGTGCGGTCCTTGTTCTCGGTGAACGGGGAGTCGTTGCGGTGCCAGGCGGCGCTTCCGTAGCTGTACGCGGTCGCCATCGGGACGGACCCGGCGATGTTCGGGTTCACCGTCACGGTGCTGACGGGGTAGCGCTGGAACCAGTCGTCGATCGGATCCGCGTTCGGCTGCTCGGTGGTGGGATGCCACTTGACGTTGTAGCAGGACCGGGTGTCGGTATCGGCGGCGGCGGGCATCACGCCGGTGACGCGCGAGCAGTCGGCGCTGTAGTAGTCCACACCGACGGTGCCGCCGGTCTCGGTGGTGATGAGCTGGATGCGGGGCCGGTTGTAGGCCGGGCGGGAGGGCACCAGGTTGGTGCCGTCGACCCGGTTGGCCAGCAGCATCTCGGTGAACGTCACCGGCGGCAGCGTGACGGGCGTGGCCGAGGCCTGGGTGTCCTTGCCCGTCCGGGTGACGGAGCCGAGCCAGGGGACCTGGGTGCTCTCAGTCGTGTTCTGGACGTTGACGAACCGGTGGGCCAGGTCGTACAGGTCGACGTCCTGCCAGGCACCGTTGCTCCGGACCCGGGTGGTGATAGAGGTCAGCCACTTTGTGGTCCAGAACGTGGGCCCGTAGGTGCTGCAGGTACCGCTCTGGCCGCAGTTCTGGTCGAGCGGGACATCGGGCCAGTTCGCGGCGTTCGCAGTGGTGCGCTGGGCCGGGTCGCAGGCGGACGGCGAGGTGACGCAGCGCTCGTCGGACTTGAACTCGATCTTCGCGGCGGGCTCGTAGGCGCCGTTCGCGGTGATCTGGTCGCTCAGCAGCTGGCCGTAGGCGATGGTCTTGAGGACGCCGCCGCGGGTGTACGAGTGGTTCTCACCGGTGCCGTGGTTCTGGCCGCCGCCCATGGCGTACCAGTTGGCCTCGGGGGCGTAGGAGTAGCTGGTGAGGTTGCCGTGGAGGTCGACGACGTAGTCGAGGTTCCACCGCCACGCGGTCTGGCACCAGGAGGCGTTGCCCTTGGCGCTGTCGTAGCAGGGGTCGCCGGCCTTCGGGGAGTACACCGGGACGGTCCACGCGGAGCCGCTGTCGGGCCCGACCGCGCTGGGGGTGCCGTCGGCCTTCGGCAGGTGGTTCAGGCCGAAGTAGTAGACGATGCCGCCGGTGTCGGTGACCTTGATGTAGGACCCGTTGAAGGTGCCGTTGGTGGCACCGGTCAGGAACTGGACCTTGGTACCGTCGTCGCCCTTCAACCGCCAGGTGCAGTTCGACTGCTCGGTGTCTCCGGGGGCGTTCTGCTGGCAGGACGCGTCGTCCGGGACGAGCTCGCCGGAGTGACCGCCGAGCGAGATGGTGGCGTTCGCGCCGCCCCAGCACAGGTCGCCGGAGCCGGTGATGCCGGACTTGGTGCACGGCCTGTAGGAGCGCTCGACGAAGCCTGCGCTGTAGTCCCAGCCGTCACCGATCCACGACGCCTGGGCGTTGGTCGAGGACGTCCTTCCGTCCACAGACGCCGAGTCGTACGAGAGCGCCACCGAGGGTGCCGCGCCGCCGAGGGCGGGTGGGGCCTGGATCGGGTAGGAGTAGTTGAACGCTCCTGACGACGACCCGGCAGTCCAGGCCTGCGACGGGTTGAGCGGTGTGGCAGCGTAGGTGCCGGCGCCGCTCGTCGTCCCGGACACCGCGGCGAGCACCATCGCACTGCCGGAAGGAGCTGCTGCCGGCGCGGCTGCGGACAAGGACTGGATGCTGGTCCGCGGAGTCGGGTCAGCACCGGTCAAGGTGATGTCGGCGACGAGTTTCCTCGCTGCCGGATCGAAGTGCGATGTCACCGGAGTCCGGTCGAGGCACCCCTTCACCTCGGGGGTGGTCAGTGAGCAGGCCGGCAGCTCGACCAACTGTGCGCGTTCGGCCCAGCCCGCACCGAACCGGGCGCCGAGCCTGGTGGTGTCGATCGCGACCCGCACGGGCCGCGCCTCGGCGTTTCCGTCCCGGGACAGCCCGACCGCCAGTCCGGGGATACCCGCGGCACCGGCCGTCCGGTCATCGGCGATGTCGACATGGACGGTCTGACCCGCCACGTCGCCGGCGCCGGGCAGCGGCGCCAGGGAGACGGGCAGCGAGCCGGCAGGCGTCTCCGTGCCACTGGCCGGCGCTCCGGCGGCCGGTGCCTGAAGCCCCTTCGTCCCGTTCTTGGTCGCGCCCGCCGAAGCCGCGCCGAGCACAACGTCGGCACGGCCGCGCGGGACCGCGGTGGCCTTGGCGTCCTTCGGTGGTGTCCAGGCCGGCGGCACCTCGTGGGCGGGCTTCGGCACCGCCGTGGGCGGTACGTCCTTGCCCGTGACCGAGGGGGTGTCCTTGAGTTCGGTGTTCGGCGGCGTCCACAGCCGCGAGTAGTCCGGTCCTGCGGCGGCCGCGACGGCGGTCGGTACGAGGAGTGAGCCTGCGAGCGCCGCGGCGCTCACCACGGCGAGTCTGCGGTGGAGCCAGGACACCCCGCGGGTTCCTGGCTGATGGTCGGCACTCCCTGGGAGTGGCACAGAGACCTCCGTTGTGGGCCGGCGCGCCAAACCGGAGAACATCTGGCGCAAAGTCCTGAACCTATCGGCGGTCAAAGGACCCGAGTCAATGCCTGATGGCCAGTCAGGCGAGGTGATGCACGTCACTGTTGATGACATTCGTGGTCGACGTGACCAAATCTGGACAATGTGAGTAGAAATCAATTGCCGGAGAGAGGTCGTCGACGGAAGAGTGGGCCCGACCTGCGCCTTGATGGACCGTCAGGCAGTCTCTCACTCCCCGAGGAAGTCCACCGTGAAAAGATCGCACCGATTCCTGGGTGCATCGCCCGGGGCTGTGGCGGCAGTGACCGCCCTGGCCATTTCCAGCACTCTCGCTTCAGGTTCGATCGCTTCCGCTGACGTGCAGTCAGGAACTATTTCCCGGAGCCAGGTCGAGGCGATCGACGCGCAGCACGCGAAGCACCCCGCCACTGAGGCCGACAAGGCGGTCGAGCGGGCGACGGCGACCGGAGCCAAGGTACCCGTGGAGTCGCTGACGACGGAGTTCAGCGAGACGTCGGCGACTCCCGAGGGGCACCTGGCGCTCACCCGGCATCCGGACCAGCAGCGGGTCAGGCGGGCCGGCGTGTGGGTGGCGCTGGACGCCTCCCTGACGGCCAACCCCGACGGATCGTTCTCCCCGAAGGCGTCTCCGTCCGGGCTGGTGCTGTCCAAGGGCGGCAACGGTCCGCTGGCCACCATGACGAGCCCGGACGGCAAGAAACTCGCGCTGAGCGCACCGTTCGTGCTGCCCGCCCCGCGGGTGGAGGGCGACAGCCTCACCTACCCGTCGGTGGCGCCCGACACGGACCTGAAGGTCACGGCGACCAAGGCCGGCGGCATGACCACCGTCCTCGTCCTCAAGACCCAGTCGGCTGCCGACAATCCGGCCATCCGCAACCTGCACTTCGCCACCATCGCCGACGGGGTCGCGGTGAGCACGGACGCCACCGGCAATCTCACCGCGAAGACCGCTGACGGCTCCATGCGCTGGTTCGCACCCGCCCCGCAGATGTGGGACAGCACCACCACCCGGACACAGCCGGCTTCCGCGGCCAAAACCGTTCAGGGCCGCGCCGCCTCGGCTGCCCTCACGTCCGGCGAAGCCTCCGCTCCTGCCCCCGCCGCGGACGGTACCGGCGCCGAGAAGGCTTTTCCGCTCAGCTCGCCGGCCGGCCCCGGAGAGGGTGCCAAGGTCGTCGCGATGCCGGTCACCGCCGACGCCAAGGGCGTCGACCTCAAGCCCGACCAGGACCTGCTGGCGCACGGCACGGCCCCGTACTACATCGACCCGGCGTGGGTCCCGTGGGCGCCGTCGGCGAACGCCTGGACGCAGGTCCAGTCCGCCTACCCCGGCACCTCCTACTGGAACATGAACGGCAGCGGCGAGACCAGCTTCCCCGGCGTCGGCCGCTGCGGCTACTACGCGGCCGGCGGCAGCTGCTCACCCGCCTCGACATACCGCACGTTCTACCAGTTCGACCTCAGCGGCCTGCGCGGCGCCGTCGTCAAGCGCGCGTACATGGACCTGCAGGAGTACGTCTCCGCGGACTGGTCCTGCACCACCAAGTATCCCGTCGACCTCTATCACGTCGGCGCGATCAGCGACTCCACCACCTGGAACAACCAGCCCGGCCAGATCGGCGGCTCGCTCGGCAGCAGCCCCGTCCCCGGCTCCGGCCACGGTGCCTGCCACGACAACGTCGGCTTCAACTACGACATCACCGGCACCGTCCAGCAGTACGGCACCAGGCCCGACACCACCACCCTCACCTTCGGCGTCTACGGCAACGAGACCAACGTCAACGCGTTCAAGCGCCTGACCCGCCAGCCCTCCCTGTACATCGAGTACGACCGCGTGCCCGGGCAGCCGCAGGACCCCAAGGCCCTCCCCGAGCCGCGGACCGCCGATCCGGCGAGTACCAACCAGGCCTGTGGTGTGGACGACCCCAACAAGTGGGCGTGGGTCGGTGCCGGGAGCGATCAGGCCGGTGCCGTCTCGCTGACGGCCGTCGTCAGCAGCCCAGTTCAGGCGCAGCTGTACTCGTGGACGCATCTGTGGGACTACGACATCCCCGGAGCTCCGGACGTCGACGGCGGCTGGTCCCCGCTCGTCGCCAACGGCGGCCGGGCCGGCTGGCAGGTCAAGGCCGGCGCTGTCAAGGACGGTCACTCCTACGGTTTCGGGATCTTCGCCGGCGACCAGATCGTCGACTGGTCCCCGTCCACCCCGACCTGCCACTTCAGGGCCGACCTCACTCCGCCCACCGTCACCTTCCCGACCACGGTGAGCAACCCGAACACCCAGTTCCCGCCCTCCGGCAACGGCCAGACCACCACTCTCACCACGGAGACGGAGGGTGGTATCCCGTTCACTGCCGCGGACAACCCCGGCGTGGGGGCGCCCAGCGCCTCCGGCCTGGCCTGCCTGCGCTGGTCCTGGAATCCGCAGTTCAACACCCCGCTCTCCAACCCCGGCGACGGCTGGCGTTGCGGAAGCACGATGCCCTCGGGCCAGATCACGGTGAAGCCGGCCCACTGGGGCACCAACATCCTGTACGTCCAGGCACAGGATCAGGCCGGAAACCTCTCCGTCGTCGCCCAGTACGCCTTCTACGCCCCCTGGAACCCGAAGGGCCCCGCACCGATCTTCGGTGACGTGACCGGTGACGGTGTCGCCGACATCCTCACCGGTGACGGTGACGGCAATCTGCGGGCCTACACCGTTCCCGGCAACTCCGCGGCTGCCGTCCCGACGCCGGCCATCGCGGCCCGACCCGCCAACACCCCGGGAGACCTGGCCTCGGGCGTCCAGCCCGGTAGCGAGGCCTGGAACCCCGATTCGGATCCGAGCCTGTACCAGATCACCCACCGCGGCAGCGTCCTCGGCGGCACGAACGTCGACGATCTCATCGTGCACCGCCGGGCCGCATCCCAGCTCTGGTACTACACCAACCCCGGGAACGACGGACTCTCCGGCGTCTTCGACTCCCACGAGGAAATCGCCAAGCCGACCTGCGGCGACCCCGCACAGCGACCCGCCTGCGCCGGCTACGCGGCTGACTGGTCCACCACCACGCAGGTCATCTCGATCGGTGACCCCGCCACCAGCAACCTCTCACCCGAGAAGAGGTTCCTCAACAGGTCCGGCCTCATCACCGTCGAGACCGGTTCCGGCGGCAGGGGAGCGCTCTGGTACTACCCGACAGTCGGCTACGCCACGCTGGGAACGCCGGTTCGGCTCGCCGCGCAGGACTGGGAGAACCGCGACCTCGTCCCCTCCGGTGACTGGGCCGGACAGGGCCACCCCGGAATGTGGGCACGCCTGCCCAACGGCGACCTGTGCGCGTACACCTTCTCCTACACCCCCCCGTCGACCGCCACTCCTTACCCGGTCGTCACCGGCATCGCGAGCAGCACGATCATCAAGACGGGCGTCACCAAGGAGTCCTGGCCCCGCATCGGCTCCGACGGTGATCTCACCGGAAGTGGCAATCCCAGCCTGTGGGGCATCACCCCCGGCAAGGACATCCAGGTCTGGACCGGGCACCCGACCGGCACCACGGTCCCGGGCTACACCTTCGACACCGTCCCGGCCACGGTTCTGAAGGTGAAGGTCGGCGCCGACAGGTGGCAGATGAACAAGGCCTCCTTCGACCCGCAGAGCGGGGCCACCGACACCCTGGGAACCAACGCCGCCGGCGCCACCGGAACCGTCTCCTGGAGCGCGGACCACGCGAACACCGCCGACGGCGCCACCAACCTCAACGGCACCTACTTCAAGACCGCCGCACCCTCCGTCGACACCAGCAAGAGCTACACCGTCGCTGCGTGGGTGAAGGTCGACAACCTCGGGACCTACCAGACGTTCGTCACCCAGAACGGCAACGAGCGAGGGTCCTACTACCTTCAGTACTCCGCCGCCTACCAGACCTGGGCCTTCGTCGCCCCCGGCTCCGATCAGGAACAGACCAACTACTACTACCACGCGCAGGCCGCCACGGCCCCGCAGACCGGCGTCTGGACGCACCTGGTCGGCACGTACGACGACACGACCCGGGTCATGACCCTGTATGTCAACGGCCGGTACTCAGGCGCCGGGTCCAACCCCACACCGTGGAACGCCACGGGCTCCACCACCATCGGAATCGCCGCCACAGCCAGGTTTCCCGCCGACAGCGCGGCCAGCGGTGCGGTCAGCGAGGTCCGCACCTACCCGTACGCACTCACCGCACAGCAGGCCCTCGCCCTGTACACCGGCTGAGATCCAGACACCGAGTGATGAGGCCAGTGCCCGGACGTCAGGTCCGGGCACTGGCCTCAGCCGTGGTTCCGCAGGATCGGGACTCCCATTGCGCGTTCCTGCGCGCCGCGTCGCCGAGGCGCCTGCGGTCGGGCCAACTCCTGGCGTGGCGGCGCCATTTGGGCCAGGCTGCACGGCATGGACTGGATGCCCCTGCTCTCCACACTGGCCGGTGCCGCGATCGGAATCGCCGCGACGCTCTTCGCCGACCGCAACCGCTGGCGCCGCGAGGAGGCGCGGCACAACCTTGAGGTGCGGCGCGAGGTGTACACCGCGTACGTCTCCGCCCTCAAGACGGCGGGTGAGGAGATCCGTGCGGTGGCCCTCGGCGACCACCTCTCGGACGCGGCGCGGGGCACCGCCGTCCGCGAGGTGTTCCGTGCCGCCGGCCTCTACACCGCGAGCGAACGCCTGTGGCTGATCGGTCCGCCCGCCGTGGTCGCGGCCGCCAACGAGGCCTTCCACTCCCTGCGCCACCTCCGCGACGCCTACGCCGCCGGTACCCCGGTCGGCACCCCGACGGACGCCCCGCTGATCGCCGCCCGCCGTACGGCCATGGCGCGGATGCGCGAACTCATGCGCCAGGACCTGGGCGTCGGACCGCTGGGAATCGACTGAACGAATCGACTGAACCCGCCCCGCCGGCGGTTGAGTTGCGCGGATGCCGGACACCAGATGTGGAACCGCTTCGGGCGGCCCGGGCACCGCGGGGACCGGAGCCGTGCGGATCCGGCGCTACCGGTGCCGGTGGACGGAGAACTCGTTGCCGTCGGGGTCGAGCAGCAGGGCCCGGCCGGGGCTGTTCGCTCCAGGGCCGCTGCGGGTCGCGCCGAGGGAGAGCAGGCGGTCGAGTTCCGCAGCCCAGTCGGCGTCGGCGGGGAGGGCCAGTTCGAAGGACAGCCGGTTCGGGCCGGTCTTCGGTGCCACCGGGGGGCCGCCCCAGGTGAGTTTGGTGCCGCCGTTGGGGGACTGGATCGCGGTCTCCTGGTCCTGGTCCCAGACCAGGGGCCACCGCAGTGCCGCGCTCCAGAAGTAGCCGACCTCCTGGGTTCCGTCGCAGGCCAGCGCGCCGATGAAGCCGGTGTCGGCGAGGAACCGGTTGCCGGCCTCGATGACGCAGAACTCGTTGCCGTCCGGATCGGCGAGCACCACGTGTCCCTCTTCGGGGAGTTGACCGACGTCGATGTGCTTGCCGCCGAGGTCCAGGGCCCGGGCCACCGTCTGCTGCTGGGCCTCGGGGGAGGCGCTGGTCAGGTCGAAGTGGGCCCGGTTCTGGCCGGCCTTCGGGGCCTGGCCCGGCAGGAAGCGGATGCGGAACCCGGCAGGGTCGGGCGGCAGGATCGCCGCGCACTCGTCGTGGGCGGCGTCGGCGTCGGTCAGCTCCCAGCCCAGCAGCCCGGACCAGAACCGCGCCAGGTCCGACGGCGAGGGCGAGGTGAAGCAGATCGCGAACAGCTGGCTGGTCATACCCCGTGCATCTCCGTTCCGCTGACGGCTGGTCCGGCGCCCCGTGTGCGCGTGAGCGCAGCCTAGGGCGGCCGGGACGGCGCCGCATCCGGGTTTGGCGGGTGCCTGGCGAGCCCCTGTGGTGGCGGGCCGGGCGGATTTTGGGCGGGAACCCGAGCGACCGGCTGATCGCGGTGATGTGCCGGTTCGCGACGGTGCCGGACGCTCGGGTTCAGGGCGATGACGGGCGAGTTCTAGGGCAGTTGACGCCTACGGTTCCCGCGTCACGCCGTGCAGCGGGTGCCCGCCGCCGGTACGGTGCCGGAGACCAGGTAGGCGGTCAGGGCGGTGTCGATGCAGGCGTTGCCCCGTCCGAAGGCGCCGTGGCCCTCGCCCTCGCGGGTGAGCAGGGTGGCGTTGGCGAAGCCCTTGGCGAGCTTCTCGGCGTCGGCGTACGGGGTGGCCGGGTCGCCGGTGGTGCCGACGACGAGGATCGGGGCGCTGCCCTCGGCGCGGATGGTGTGGGCCTTCTCCGCCGACTTGAACGGCCAGTTGGCGCAGGTGGCGCCCAGCAGGTCGTCCGGGCTGGTGCCCTTGGCGGTCAGGGGGGCCTGGGCCTTCAGCTTGGCCGACTGCTCCTTCAGCTTCTCGGGGGACGGGGTGGCGGCCCCGCCGTCGGCGCAGGTGATGGCCCGGTTGGCGGCGACCATGCCGTCGTAGTGGCCCTGCTCGTCGCGGCCGTTGAAGGCGTCGGCGGCGGCGAGCAGCAGGTCGCCGTGCTGCTGGGTGATCGCGGCGGTGAGGGCCTCGCGGAGCCGCGGCCAGGAGGTCTGTGCGCTGCCGAAGAGGAAGGCGTCCGTGGCGGACCGGCCCGTGCTGCTGGTGAGCCGGCGGCCGTCGGTGGTGTTCAGCGGGTGGTTGCGGAGTCCTTCGAGGAAGTCCTCCAGCTTCTGCGGGGCGGTGGCCGGGTCGCTGCCGAGGGGGCAGTCGGCGGCGTGGGAGCGGGCGCAGTCCTCGGCGAAGCGCCGGTAGGAGGACTCCATGCCGATGGCCGAGGTGATCGCGGACTCAAGCTGGTCGGCGGCGGGGTCGATCGCGCCGTCCAGGACGAGGCGTCCGGTCTTCGTGGGGAACTCCTCGGCGTAGAGGGCGCCGAGGTAGGTGCCGTAGGAGATGCCGAGGTAGTTCAGCTTCGGGTCCCCGACGGCCTGCCGCAGGACGTCGAGGTCGCGGGCGGTGTTGCGGGTGCCGACGAAGGGCAGGATCCGGCCGGACTTCGCCTGGCAGGCGGCGGAGAAGGCCTTGTCGGCGGCGTCCGTGGCGGCCTTGCGCTGGGCCGGGTCGCGGGGGGTGTCCTGCTGGTGCAGCAGGTCGAGCTGCTGGTCGTCGAGGCACCGGACGGGCGAGCTGGCGCCCGTGCCGCGCGGGTCGAAGCCGACCACGTCGAAGTGGTCGTGGAGGGCGCCGTCGAAGCGGGCCGTGCTGCCGCGGACCATGTCGACACCGGACCCGCCGGGGCCGCCGGGGTTGACGATGAGGGATCCGACCCGCTGGGTGGGCTGCGCGGCGGGCAGCTTGATCAGGGCCAGGTCGAGGGCCTCGGTGGCGGGCTCGGTGTAGTCGAGCGGGACGTGGAGCCTGCCGCACTGCAGGCCCGGGACCGCGTCGGGTTCGGCCGGGTCGGCCGGGCAGGGGGCCCAGGTGATCTGCTGGGCGTAGAAGGCGGCCAGTGCGGGGTTGTCCGCGCCCGCGGGCCCGCTGGGGGCGGATGCCGTGGGGGCGCCGGCGGTTGCGGACGGGTCCTCGCAGCCGGTGGCGAGCAGCAGCGCCCCGGCGGCGAGGGACGCCAGGAGCAGGCGGGGGCGGGTGGGGCGCGGTGAGGTCACGGTGGTTCCTGTTCGGGCGGGGACGGAGGTCGGCGGACGCAGGTCCGCGGACGGCGCCCACGGGAGCCGTCCCGCCCGCCCGCAGCCGCGCCGGTCCGGGTACGGCACGGGCCTCCCCGGACGGCACGCACGGCCCCATACGATCAAGCGGGGCCGCGGACCGACAGCGAAGTACCGCGCCCACGAACGGATCTCTCGGTCCCCCGTCCGAAACCCTTCGGCCATCCCGCCCGCCCCGCCCGCCCCGCTCGCCCCGCCCGCCCCGCCCGTCCCGCTCGCCCCGCTCGCCCCGCTCGCCCCGCTCGCCCCGCCCGTCCCGCTCGCCCCGCCCTCCCCGGCTACCCGACGGCCGCCGCGAGGGCCGAACGCGGTGCGCGGCCCAGCAGGTCGCGCAGGTCGCCACCGGTCGCGGCCAGGAACCCCGCGGCGATGGCGGAGCAGGTGCCGACCAGCATCGGGATCTGGAACGGCTCGGCGCCGAAGCCGGCCATCAGCGCGCGGGCCTGGGCGAGCGTTCCCGGCTGGTAGCTGACGTGCGGGCCGTGCGCCTCCGCCAGGTCGGCGCCGCCGATGGCCTGTTCGCCGACGAGTTCGTAGCTGCGTCCGGCGTGGGCGGGGGCGTCGAGGGCCACCCGGACGGCGGCCTCGGCGAGGTCGGCGCGGGCGACGGCGGCGAGCCGGCCGTCGCCGAGCGGGGCGGTGATCCGGCCGTCGGCCGCGGGCGCGGCGATCTGGCCGAGCAGTTCGGCGTAGAGGCCGTTGCGCAGGATCGTCCAGTCCATGGTGCTCTCGCGGAGCCGGCGTTCGGTCCAGCGGTGGGGCAGGGCGTACGGGAGGTGGTCGCCGGCGGCGGTGAGGCTGGTGTAGACGACGTGCCGCACTCCCGCCTTCTCGGCGGCGTCGAGGGCGGCGGCGTGCCGGGCGATGACGGTGTCGTCCTCGCCGTATCCGGCGGAGATCATCAGCAGCACGTCCACGCCGTCGAATCCGGCGGCGAGGGTGTCGGGGTGGTCGAAGTCGATGCGGCGGGCGCGGGCGGGGTCGGCGGACTGCCCGGGGTCGCGGGTGCCGAGGACGATGTCCTCACGGCCGGTCAACTGCTGGGCGATGAGCGTGCCCAGGGCGCCCGCGGCGCCGGTGACGAGGATCATCGGGGTTCTCCCTGCTCGGGTAGGTTCTGTTCGGTAACCGTCACCATCCTGCGGTTTCGCACCGGGGCGCATAAGGAGGCACTTCCATGTCGGTCGGGCACACGGAGGTAACCGTCGTAGCCGTCGAGCCGGTCGAGCCGGTCGAGCCGGTCGAGCCGGTCGAACCGGTCGAACCCGTGAAACCCGTGGATCCCGCGGCACCCGTGGTCTCCTGCGGCGACGAGCACGAGGACTGCGGGATCCGCGACGTGCTCGACCGGATCGGCGACAAGTGGTCGGTCCTGGTGGTGGTCGAACTGGCCCAGGGCGTACGGCGGTTCCGGCAGTTGCAGCGCGCCGTCCCGGGCATCTCGCAGCGGATGCTGACGCTCACGGTGCGCCGCCTGGAGCGGGACGGGCTGGTCGCCCGCACGGTGTACCCGACGGTCCCGCCGCAGGTCGAGTACCGGCTGACGGAGACCGGCCGCAGCCTGACGCACCTGGTGCGGGCCCTCGCGGAGTGGTCCGCGGAGCACCGTGACTCGATCGCCCGCTCGCGCCGGGCCTGGGACGCCGAGCACCCGGACGCCGGCATCCGCTGAGCCGCCCGGACGACCGGAGCGGCCCCGCCGGCGATCGCTACATCGCGGGCTGCGCCGCCACCGGCCGTACGGGTGCCGGGTCCAGCAGGTGCGGGAGCGAGCGGTTGTGCCGCAGCAGCCAGGCGACGTACGTCGGGTTGACCCGGGCCAGGTCGAGGTAGGCGGCGCGCAGGTCGCCGAAGAGGGCGTCCAGGGCGGGGGCGCTGAGTGCCCGGGACCGCCAGGTGAGCAGCAGCCGGACGCCCAGCGGGTCGCCCTGCACGGGCCGGACGACGGTGCCGGGGCCGGCCAGGGAGGTGGGCTGGCAGGGGCGGACGGCCTCGCCGGAGGCGACCAGTTCGGCGGCGGTGGCGTTGTCGCGGACCTGGAGCACCCGGGGGTCGAGGCCTGCGGTGCTGAAGACCCGCCGCATGGCCGCGTACTCGTGGTCGGCGGTCGGGTCGACCATCCAGGTGTCCTCGGCGAGGTCGGTGAGCCGGACCACCGGCTGTCCGGCGGCGGGGTGACGGACCGACAGGGCGACGAACTGCGGTTCGCGAGCCATCAGGACGCGGCTTCCGGCGTCGGACGGCACGCGCAGCGGGAAGCCCTCGCTCTCGTGGACGAAGGCGATGTCGAGCTGGTCGGTGGCGATCATGCGCAGCAGGGCGATGGCGGAGATGTCGACGTGGATGGTGGTGTCCGTGTCGGGCAGCCGGTCGTGGACCTTGCGCAGCCAGGCGGGTACGGCGCGGCTGCCGACGCTGCCGAGCCGCAGCCGGCGCTGTTCGGCGCCGGCGGCCTCCTCGCGGGCGGCGGCGACGAGGGTGGCCATCTCGGTGATGATCGGTCTGGCGCGGGAGAGCACGGAGTGGCCGAGGGCGGTGGGGTGGCTGCCGGTCTGGTGCCGGTGGAACAGCCGTCCGCCGATGGTGCGTTCGATGCGGTGGAGCTGGGTGGAGAGGGCGGGTTGGGTCATGCCGAGTTGCAGTGCCGCCTTGCGCACGCTGCCGGTGTCCGCGATGGCGCACAGCACGCGCAGGTGTCTGACGTCGAGCTCCACATCCGGAGCATAACGAAGCGGACATTTCTTTGCCAGGGCCATGTCAGATGTTGGACCCGTGAACCCCCGTGAGCGCCGCCCCTGAACGCCCGTGCCGGGTAGGGGGATTGCGGCGGGCTATCGCCGGTTGACATCCTCCGCAGGCTCCCCGGTCTGGCCGAAGCTCTGTGCATCACCAGTTCACCCGGTGTTCCACGGCACCCCAACGGCCGTGGGACTCGCGAACGGAGTACCCCCACATGAAGCGTTCCGTCCTTTCGCTCACGGCTGCCGTCGGCCTGGCCCTGGCGGCCGGCATCGCCGCCGTGCCCGCGTCCGCGGCGACCGTCGACTCTGCTCCCCGGCAGGGCTACACGGCGTCCTCGTACGCCGGTTCGTCCGAGGAGGCGGCGAACAACCAGGCGTTCTACGACGCCGTGATGAAGTCCGCGCTGGCCAAGCAGGCGGCCAACCCCTTCGTCAAGGTCGTCTACGTGACCTACGACGCCAGCAGCGCGCCGACGTTCCGCAACACGATCGCCAGCAGCGCCTCCATCTGGAACGGCTCCGTGCGCAACGTCCAGCTCCGTAGCGGCACCAACGCCGACTTCCGCTACTACGAGGGCAACGACTCCCGTGGCTCGTACGCGAGCACCGACGGCCACGGCCGGGGTTACGTCTTCCTCGACTACCGGCAGAACCAGCAGTACGCCTCCCTGCGCGTGGTGGCGCACGAGACCGGCCACGTGCTCGGCCTTCCGGACCACTACTCGGGCCCGTGCAGCGAGCTGATGTCCGGTGGCGGCCCCGGCACGTCCTGCACCAACGCCTACCCGAACTCCGCCGAGAAGAACCGGGTCAACTCGCTCTGGGCGAGCGGCCTGGCGGCCGTCTCCGCGGCGCGCTAGCCCCCGGTTCGGCCCGCCGGCCGGCCTGCTGACCGACCGGCCCCCCGACCGGCCCGTCCGCGCGCACCGAGGCCCGGCCCCGAATCGACCTGACGGGGCCGGGCCTTCGCACTAGCATCCGGTCGCATGACAACCGTGACCAGCATGACAACCCATCACGCCATCCTCGACGACGCCCTCGGCCGGATCACCGACGGCTACGTGTTCCCCGAGCGCGCTGCCGAGGCCACCGCCGCGATCCGCCGCCGCCTCGCCGCCGGGGAGTACGAGGGCCTGGCCGGCGCCGACCTGTGCGCCGCGGTCACCGGGCACCTGCACGAGGTATGCCCCGACAAGCACCTGCGGCTGCTCTGGAGCGACGAGCCGCAGCCCACCGAGGCCGGCGCCGCCGAGCCCGACGAGGTCCGCTTCGAGGAGCTCTGCCGGGCCGAGAACTTCGGTGTCCGCCGGGTCGAGCGTCTGGACGGCAACATCGGCTACCTCGACCTGCGGCTGGTCGCCACCCCTGGCACCGCCGCCCCGGTCTTCGCCGCGGCCATGCAACTCCTGGCCCGCACCGAGGCGTTCGTCCTCGACCTGCGCAACTGCCGGGGCGGCTCGCCCGAGGGCGTCGCGCTGTGGTGCAGCTACTTCTTCGCCGACGGCTCGGTGCACCTCAACGACATCTACGACCGCCGCAGCGGGCTCACCCAGCAGTTCTGGACCTCCACCCACCTGCCGGCCCCGCGCTACCTCGACCGCCCGGTGTACGTGCTGACCAGCGCCACCACCTTCTCCGGCGGCGAGGAGATCGCGTACAACCTCCAGGCCCAGCGCCGGGCCACCCTGGTGGGGGAGACCACCCGCGGCGGCGCGCACCCCACCGACTGGTACCCGATCACCCCGCACGTCGCCGTCACGGTGCCGACCGCCCGCTCGATCAACCCGGTGACCGGCACCAACTGGGAGGGTGTCGGCGTCGTCCCGGAGATCGCCGTCCCGGCCGACACCGCCCTCGACGAGGCGCTCGTCCACCTCGCCCGGGCCCGTTAGGCCGGCACGCGCCGGCGAACACGCCCACCCGGCCTCCGTCGTCAGCCCTGACCACGCCGCGTCGGAGGCTCGGAGCCCGGGCCGTACCACGGGGCGGCGGCCCACGGCGAGCCGCCGCCCGGCCCGGTGCGCAGACCGCCGCCCGACGCGGCCGGCGCGGCGGCCTGGGCCTCCTCGATCCAGGACTCGGCCAGTTCGAGCCCGGCCGGGACCGGCCGGGGGACCGGACCCGCCGGCGCGCTCTCGCGCGCGACCGGCAGGCTGCCGTAGCGCTCCATCCGCTGCCAGCGCAGACGTGATCCGGCGACGGCGGTGAACACCGACTGGACCACCACCAGGTACATCAGCTGCCGGTAGACGAACTGCTGCAGCGGCAGGCTCCAGAGCGGACCGGTCCGTTCCCCGTCCAGCCGGAACGCGTAGACGCCCATGAGCACCTGGAGCAGGAGGAACGCACTCCACAGGCCGAGGATGCGGACCGGGTCCAGGAAGACCAGGCCGTAGACCGCGAAGACGTCCACGACCGGGGCCAGCAGCGGGAGCAGGACCTGGAAGGTCAGCAGGTAGAGCAGTCCGCGCCGGCCGAGCTTCCCGGCCTGACCCCGCTGCACCAGGGCGCCGCGGTGCTTCCACATCGCCTGCAGGGTGCCGTAGCACCAGCGGTAGCGCTGCTTCCACAGCGCGCCGAGCGAGGCCGGGGCCTCCGTCCAGGCCTTCGCCCGCTCCTCGTAGACGACGCGCCAGCCGTCCCGGCACAGCGCCATGGTCAGGTCGGTGTCCTCGGCCAGGGTGGTGTCGCTGACGCCGCCGACCCGCAGCAGCGCGCCGCGGCGGAAGGCGCCGACCGCGCCGGGGACGGTGGGCATGCACTCGGCGAGGTCGAACAGACGGCGGTCGAGGTTGAATCCGACCACGTACTCGATGTGCTGCCACCGCCCGAGCAGACCGCCGCGGTTGACCACCTTGGCGTTGCCGGAGACCGCGCCGACCCTGCGGTTGGCGAACGGCTGGACGATCATGCGGACCGCATCGGGCTCGAACACCGTGTCACCGTCGACCATCACCAGCAGCTCGTGCGACGCCGCCGCGATACCGGTGTTGAGGGCGGCGGGCTTGCCCGCGTTCTGCTGCCGGATCACCCGGACGCCCGGCAGCCGCAGCGCCTCGACGATGTCGGCGGTCCCGTCGGTGGATCCGTCGTCCACCACGATGATCTCGACCGGGTGGTCGGAGGCCAGCAGGGAGCGCACCGCCGCCTCGATACCCGCACTCTCGTTGTAGGCGGGGACGATGACGCTGACCGGTTCGGTCACCGGCGCGCCCCACGGCCGGCGGCGCATGCGGACGTGCCGGCGGGCGGCGACCAGCACCGCGACGGCCCGCAGCACGCTCACGGCGCCGGCCGCCCACAGCAGCCAGGACAGGACGGCGAGGACCTCGTCACTGGCGCGCAGCGCCGTGATGAGGGCGACGCCCTGCCAGTGGTCCGCGGCCGCGGACGGCCTGACCGGGTCGGGGAGCCGGACGGCGGCACTTACCGTGGTGAAGCTGAAGCCCGCGGCCTTGAGCCGGGGAATCAGCTGCTCCAGGGCGGCGACCGTCTGCGCGCGGTCACCGCCGGCGTCGTGCATCAGCACGATCTGGCCGTCAGCGTTCTGCGGGGTGGCGTTCGCGACGATGCTGTCGACGCCGGGCCGGCGCCAGTCCTCGCTGTCCCGGGTGGTGAGGACGGTGAGGTAGCCCTCCTGTCCGGCCTGGACGACGGCGTCCCAGTCACGGTCGGTGAGGGCGTCGCTGGTCGAGGAGTACGGCGGTCGCAACAGCGAGGTGGTGACACCGGCCGCGCCCGCCAGGGCGAGCTGGCTCTCCCGCAGCTCCAGGGAGCGTCGCCAGGCGGCCGCCGCGCCGAGGTCGGTGTGGGTGAAGGTGTGGACGCCGATCTGGTGGCCCTCCGCGACGATCCGCCGAGCCAGTTCGGGGTGCTCGGAGACCTGCGTTCCCACGGTGAAGAAGGTGGCGTGCACGTCGTTGGCGCGTAGGACGTCGAGGATTTTCGGCGTCCAGACCGGGTCCGGACCGTCGTCGAAGGTCAGCGCGACCGTCCTGGGCGAGGGCCCGGCGGTCCGGCCGGCGGCGCCCTCGATCACCGGACCGCCGGACGTGACCTGTGCCGGCACCGCGAGCGCCGGGCCCCCGGCCGTCCGGGCGCCGTCGGCGGTGCTGTCGAACATGTGCCGGGTGTAGCCCTGGAGCAGTAGTGCGGCGGACAGGGTCAGGACGAGGGTGGTGAGCAGCAGCCAGTGCGTGCGCAACGGGACGGTGCGCGCCGAGCTGTGGCGACCTGGCGCGCGGCGGCGGTTCTTCGACAACGGAGGTGCTTCCTGCCTGCTGCGGTGGGGAGGGGTCACGGGTGCGTGCTGGGCTTGCCGGACTTCCCCGGGGCGGACGAGGAGCGGCCGTGGCCCGGATCGGCCGAGGGCGACGGATCGGCGCTCGTCGTGGCGGACCCGGACGGCACGGGTGAGGCGTCGGAGGGACCCCCGCGGCTCGCCGTCGCCCTGACGGAGGCGCCGCCGCCGTTCGCCGCCGGGACGGGCGTCCGCCGCGGAGCCGGTGTGCCGGACACCTCGGCGGTGGGGCCGGGAGACTGCGGCGCGGCGGACGGGGCCGGTACGGGCTGGGGCGCCTGCGCGGCGGGCAGCAGGGGCGAGTGCACGGTCGGTCCGCCGAGCAGCGTGCTGACCAGCAGTACGACGTACCCGGCGGCGGGTATGACCAGTAGGCGGCCCAGCCGGCGGACCAGCCGCTGGCGCCGGCCGGAGGAGTCCACGAACACCGGGCTCGGCGGCCGGGGGGCGGCGAAGGCCGCGTCCGGGCGGCCCGGCGCCGCGGTCGGGTGCTCGGGTCCCTGGTGGTTCTGCATCGCTGGGCGGCCTCTCCGGAAACCGGCGCGCTGCCGGACGGTCGAGGAGCCGGCCGGTCGGTGGCCACAGGGGAGCCCACCGGCCGTCCGGCGTCCTGGGACTGCTCGTCCCGTGTCCTTCAGCGTCGCAGCCGCCGTCCGTGTCACACCTGTGTGGGGTGCGCCGGCGGGCGGTGCCCAGGGGAGCGGCTCAGTAGGTGTAGCGCCCGCCCTGCGGGACGACCTTCATGCAGCTCTTGTCGTTGTTCGCGCTGTCGGCCTCCACGGAGGACGGGAGCGCGGTCGGCGCGGGCTCCGCGGCGGCCGCGGACCCGGTGAAGGTGGTCCCGGAGGCCCAGTCCGCGCCGATCACCAGCGAGAGCGTCCGGCTGCTCCCGGACTCCTTCAGCGCGCTGTCGGGCAGGTGGAGCGCTGCGGCGAGCACCTGGGCGTCGGCGAGCCGGCCGCTGCCGTAGGTGAGCTGGGTGGTCGTCCGGCTGCCGCCGCCGGGGGCGGTGGTGGCCTTGCTGAAGCCGGCCTCGACCAGGGCGTTCTTGACGGCGGAGGCCCGTTCGGGGGTCTTGGTGCCGTTCTGCACGGTGACCGCGACGGTGTCCGGGGCCGGTCCCTGCGGCGCCGCGGGGGCCGACGGGGCCGTCGGGCTCGGGGCCGCGGCGGGGCTGCTCGCGGCGGCGTCCGGCTTGCCCTGGCCGTCCAGCGGGGTGTCGCTGAGCAGCATCTTCCAGATCCGTGAGGTGTCGGGCTGCGTCATGACCAGCCGGTTGTGGTCCCGCGGGTCCTCCAGGACGGGCACGGTCAGGGTGCTGGTGCGCTCGGGCGGCACGGCCTTGAGGTCGTCGCCGAGGTCGTAGAGCTTCTTGATGTCGGCGAGCGGCTTGTCGACGCTCAGCGACTTGGTGGCGGCCTCGGCCAGGCCCATCAGCTTGCCGGGGTCGGTGAGCGAACCGCTGCTCTTGAGCTGGCGCATCAGCGCGCCGAGGTACATGTGCTGGGCCTGGGCGCGGCCGAGGTCGGAACCCCAGGCGTCCCGGATCCGCAGCCACTGCAGGGCCTGCTCGCCCTTGACGATCGACGTCCCGGCGGGCAGCTTGAGGCCGGTGCCGCCGATGCCCGGGATCTGCCGGTCGTACATGTTCATGTTGACGCAGACCGGAACGCCGCCGACGGCGTCCGCCATCCGCACCACGCCGGCGAAGTCGACCATCATGTAGTGGTCGATGTTGAGGCCGGTCAGCGAGATCCAGGTGCCGACCACGCAGCCCGGACCGCCGCGCAGCAGCGCCTCGTTGATCTGGACGTGCTTCTCGGCCGGGTAGGTCTTCTTGCCGTCCTCGCTGCGGCAGGACGGCATGTCGACCATGGTGTCCCGGGGGATGCTGATCATCGACGCGTTGCTGCGGTCGGCGGAGATGTGCAGCAGCATCTGGACGTCGGCCAGGCCGGCCCGGTCCGAGTCCGCGGCGCCGCCGCCGAGCGCCACGTTGGCCTCCGAGGCGCGGCTGTCGGTGCCGATCATCAGGATGTTCAGCGGGGTCTGCCCGGCCGCGTTCGGCGCGGTCTTCGCGCCCTGCGCGTCGCTGAGGTTGTTGGTGCCGGCATGGAAGTTGCCGTTCAGGTGCTGGTAGTAGAGGTACGCGCTCCCGCAACCCGCGACCACGGTCAGCGCGACCGTGATCCCCAGCGGCTTCAGCCAGCGCCGCGCGCCGGTCTTCTGCTTGCGGCGGCCGCTGCGCCCGGCCTGCTGCCGTGCGGCCCGGCGTGCACCCGGGACGGACGGCGAGCCGGTGTCGGACGAACCGGTGCCCGACGAACCGGCGTCGGTCGCGCCGCGGTCGGACTGTTCGTCGGGTATCGGTTCGGCGTTGCGGATCATGGTAGGCGTTCCCCCTCTCGCGCTCGACACGTTTCGGTCGAACGTTCGGGAACCTACCCGCTGCCGTCCACGGGAGACGAATTTGAGTGATCATCACACCTGTGGTTGGTGTCACACCGGGTGCGGTGGGCCCCGTGGTTCAGCGGTACGCGCGGTCCAGCCAGGCCACCGCGGACGCCACGTCCGGGGCCGTCGCGACCCCCGCCGGAGCATCGGGACGGCGGACCACCACCACCGGCAGCCGCAGCTCGCGGGCGGCGGTGAGTTTCGGGGCGGTGGCCGCGCCGCCGCTGTCCTTGGTGACCAGCACGTCGATCCGGTGCCGGCGCAGGACGGCGCGCTCGCCCTCCAGCGTGAACGGCCCCCGGTCCAGCAGCACGGCGAGGTCGGCCGGCAGCGGCGGCGCCGGAGCGTCCACCGACCGGGCCAGGAAGTGCAGCCCGTCCAGGTGCGCGAAGCAGCCGAGGCCCTGGCGGCCGGTGGTCAGGAAGACCCGTCGGCCGAGCGCGGGCAGCACGTCCGCCGCCTCGGCGAGCGAGCCGACCGGGTGCCAGTCGTCCCCCTCCCCCGGCTCCCAGCCGGGCCGCCGCAGCGCCAGCAGCGGGACGCCCGCCGAGGCGGCGGCCTCGACCGCGTTGCGGCTGATCCCGGCCGCGAACGGGTGGGTGGCGTCCACCAGCGCGTCCACCCGGTGCTCCCGCAGCCAGGCGGCCAGCCCGGCCGGGCCGCCGAAGCCCCCGATCCTGACCTCTCCGGCGGGCAGCCGGGGCTCGGCCACCCGGCCCGCCAGCGAACTGGTCACCCGCAGCCCGGCCCCGGTCGGCCCCGGACCCGAAGCTCCGCCGACCAGCTCGGCGGCCAGCTGCCGGGCCTCGGTGGTGCCGCCCAGGATCAACACATGGCGGCCCGCCGGCGTCACGCGCACGGCTCGTGCGGGCGCTCGCGCTCCGCCGAGTACAGGTGGCTGTCGCGGAACTGCTCGGCGCCCAGCGTCCGGCCGACCAGGATGACGGCGGTCCGCAGCACCCCCGACTCCCTGACCTGCCCGGCGATGTCGCCGAGGGTGCCGCGCAGCACCAGCTCGTCCGGGCGGCTGGCCATCGCGACCACGGCCGCCGGGCAGTCGGCGCCGTAGTGCGGCAGCAACTCCTCGACCACGCTGTCCACGTACCGGGTCGCCAGGTGCAGCACCAGCAGCGCACCGCTGCGGCCCAGGGTCGCCAGGTCCTCGCCCTCCGGCATCGGGGTGGCCTGCCGGGCGACCCGGGTGAGGATCACGGTCTGGCCCACCGTCGGCACGGTCAGCTCCCGCTTCAGCGCGGCCGCCGCGGCGGCGAACGCGGGTACGCCCGGTACCACCTCGTACGGGACACCGGCCGCGTCCAGGCGCCGCATCTGCTCGGCGACGGCGCTGAACACCGACGGGTCGCCGGAGTGCAGCCGCGCCACGTCCAGGCCCTCGGCGTGCGCCGCGGTGATCTCCGCCACGATCTGGTCGAGGTTCAGGTTGGCGGTGTCGACCAGCCGGGCGTCCGGCGGGCACTCCGCCAGCAGCTCGCGCGGCACCAGGCTGCCCGCGTACAGGCACACCCCGCAGGCCGCCAGGGTGCGCTGGCCGCGCACGGTGATCAGGTCGGCGGCGCCGGGGCCGGCCCCGATGAAGTAGACGGTCACTGCTGCTCCTTCTGTTCCGTTCCCTTGACCACCGACCACTGGGTGACCGGCATCGCCTGCCGCCAGCCGGTGAACCCGCCGACCGGCACGGCGTGCGCCACCGCGAGCCGCAGCAACTCGCCGCCGTACCGCCGGTACCACGTGGTCAGCAGCGCCTCGGACTCCAGCGTCACCGTGTTGGCGACCAGCCGGCCGCCCTCGGGCAGCGCCTCCCAGCAGGCGTCGAGCAGGCCGGGGGCGGTCAGGCCGCCGCCGATGAACACCGCGTCCGGGACGGGCAGGTGGGCCAGCGCGGCGGGCGCCGGCCCGGTCACCACCCGGAGCCCGGGCGCCCCGAGTGCCGCCGCGTTGCGGGTGATCCGTTCGGCCCGCACCGGGTCGCGCTCCACACTGACGGCCCGGCAACTGCGGTGCGCCCGCAGCCACTCGATCCCGATCGAGCCCGAGCCGCCGCCCACGTCCCACAGCATCTCGCCGGGGGCGGGGGCGAGCGAGGCCAGGGTGGCGGCGCGGACGTGCCGCTTGGTCAGCTGCCCGTCGCTCTCGAACGCGGCGTCCGGCAGCCCGGGCACCAGCTGGGCCCGGAGCGTGCCGGGCTCGGCCGCGCAGTCCACCGCGATCACGTTGAGAGGGTCGCCCGGCGGGTGCGGCCAGCCGTCGGCGGCGCCCTCCAGCACCCGTTCGGCCGGGGTCCCGAGCTGTTCCAGCACCCGCAGCCGGCTCGGACCGTAGCCGCGTTCGGCCAGCAGGACCGCCACCTGCCCGGGGGTGTGCGCGCCGGCGCTCAGCACCAGCACGGTGCGGCCCGGGAAGAGCGCGCCGGCGAGCGAGTCCAGCGGACGGCCGACCAGGCTGACCACCTCGGTCTCCTCGACCGCGCGGCCCAGCCGGGCGCAGGCGTACGACACCGAGGAGGGGTGCGGCAGCACCCGCAGCGCCTGCGGTCCGGCGATCTCGGCCAGGGTGCGGCCGATGCCGAAGAACATCGGGTCGCCGCTGGCCAGCACCGCGAGCCCGCGGCCGCGGTGGGCGGCCAGCAGACCGGGGACGGCCGGGCGCAGCGGCGAGGGCCAGGCTAGGCGCTCGGCCGTCACCTCGGCGGGCAGCAGGTCGAGCTGGCGCGGGCCGCCGAGCACCACCGAGGCGTCGTGCAGCGCCTGGCGTCCGGCCGGGGCCAGGCCGGCCCAGCCGTCGGCCCCGATCCCGACCACGGTGATCGCCGGTTCGGGCGCAGGGGCGGTGGTCAACGGGACTCCTCGCAGGTGGGCGGGCGGCAGCGGCAGCCTACCGGGCCGCGGCGGCACCCCGGCCGTGAGCTCGGCCACCCCCCCCGCCGCGCGCCGAGCTCGGTCACCCCCGGTCGCCGAGATCGGCCGCCCCGGGCCCCGAGCCCGGCCGCCCCGGGCGAACGGTGTTCCGTTGGTGCTTCGTTGGTGGCCGCTCGCAGACTTCACCCCGGGCCCGGGGCGGGCCGACGGACGGACACACGAAGGACGAGGGACGGCTGCGGTGACGGGGACACGTGGGACCGGCGGTATCGGTGGCGGCGACGGCACCGGTGGGGCCCTCGGTGGGACGGAGCGTACGGCGGTGCCGGCCGTGGTACGGCGGGACTCGATCTGGACCTGAGCGGGGACGGGGGACGGGCGGGGCAGGCCGAGGGGGATCGGCAGGGAGGGGGCGGGCGGTGTCCGCGCAGGGGACGGGGGTCTCGGCGCGGGTGCCCCCGGCCCGGCCGGCCCGGTGCTCAGTCCGCGTTCAGCCCGCGCCCGGACGGGGCGTGCGGCCCAGGACGGCCGCCGCGGCGTCCACCACCGCGCCGGCGGTGAGCACCTGGGCGCCGCTCAGGCCGGCCGCGGCGGCAGCGGCCCGCTCGTACGCCTCCTCGGCGGCCTCCCGCTGCCCGGTTCCGGCGAGGGCGATCGCCAACTGGGCGTGGCCGACGACTCCGGTGAACAGGGCGCCGGCGGCCGCGGCGAGGTCGAGGGCGGACCTGATCAGCGGCACGGCCGAGGCGGGGTCGCCCAGCCGCACGTGCGCCACCCCGAGCGAGATCATCGTCTCGGCGTCGGCGGCGATGTCACCGAACTCCTCGCTGAGCTCCAGCGAGCGTTCGAGGTGTTGCCGGGCCTCGGCGTGGTTGCCGAGTTCCAGTTCGGCGCGGCCGAGGTTGTTCAGGACGGTCGTCTCGTGCTTGCGCAGCTCCGGTGGCCCGGCGAAGCGCAGTGCCCGCCGGAAGAACTCCCGTGCCTCCGCGTGCCGGTTCTGGATCTGCAGGACGATGCCGAGGGTGTTGGTGGTGGTCATCTGCCCGGAGATCTCACCGGTCTCCTCCCGGATCACCAGCGAGGCCTCCATGTGCTCCTGCGCCTGCGCCCAGTGCCCGAGCTGCATGAACGCGGCGCCCCGGCAGGTGAGCATGGTCGACTCGCCGGCCCGGTCGCCCGCGCTGCGGGCGCTGTCGAGGCCGGCCTCGGTGGTGGTCAGCCAGTCCTGCCACAGGCTCCGGAGGTTGAAGTACGACCAGCCGTGCCCGGGGATCCGCCAGGCGACCTGGTGGAACCCGTACGCCGAGGCGGCCGAGGTGGCACGGACGAGGTTGACCCGCTCGGTGTCGCACCAGCGCAGCGCGTCGGTGCGCCCGGCGAAGCCGTGCGGTCGGTACGAGGGGTCCTCGGGCAGGCGCTCCGGGCGGCCGCGGCCGGGGTAGAGCGCGGCGTCGGCCTCGACGAGGCTGTCGAGGTACCAGCGGACGATCCGGCCGACGGCCTCCCGGCGGGCCTCCGGGCTCTCCTCGGCCTCGGCCCGCTCGGCGGCGAAGTCCCGCAGCAGGTCGTGCAGTTGGTAGCGGTCCGGGCCGGTGCTGTCGAGCAGGCAGGCGTCCACCAGGTGTTCCAGCACCTGTTCGGTGTGGCCGGGCGGGCGGTCCAGCAGCGCGGCGGCGGCCCGCAGGCCGATGTCCGCGCCGGGCGCCAGCCCGAGCAGCCGGAAGGCGCGGGCCGGTGCGAGGTCCTCCGGGCCCTCGGGGGAGGGGAGTTGGGCGTAGCTCATCAGGAAGCTGGCGCGGACGGCGAGGTCCTCGACCCGTAGTTCGTCCAGCCGGCGGGTGTGGTCGGCGAGCCGGTCGGCGAGGGTGGCCACCCGCCAGGACGGGCGCCCGGCCAGACGGGCGGCGGCGATCCGCAGGGCGAGCGGGAGTCCCGCGCAGTGGCGTACCACCTCGGCGGTGGCCTCCGGTTCGGCGGCCGCCCGCCTGCGTCCGGCGACGGTGACGAAGAGCTCGTGCGCGTCCCGGTCGCCGAGGGTGGTCAGGTCGAGGTGGACGGCCCCGGCCAGGCCCGGCAGCCTGCGCCGGGCGGTGACCAGGGCGGCGCAGCCGGCCGAGCCCGGCAGCAGCGGACGGACCTGGGCGGCGTCCCGGGCGTTGTCCAGCACGACGAGGACCCGGCGGTCGGCCAGCAGGCTGCGGTAGCGGGCGGCGCGGGCGTCCTCGGTGAGCGGGATCTCGTGCTCGGGCGTGCCCAGGTCGCGCAGGAAGCCGGCCAGCACCTCGCCGGGCTCGGCGGGGGCGTGGTGGACGCCGCGCAGGTCGACGTGGAGCTGCCCGTCCGGGAAGCCGTCGGCGACCCGGTGCGCGGTGCGGACGGCCAGGGTGGTCTTGCCGATCCCGCCGGGGCCGCTGACGGCCACCACCCGCAGCGTCCCCGGCCCGGGTGTGCGGTCGGGGGCCAGCAGGGCGGCCAGCCGCTCCAGTTGGTCCCGTCGTCCGGTGAAGTCGGCTACGTCCCTGTGGAGTTGTGCCGGGGTGCCGGACGCGCCCGTCGGACTCGCCTCGAAGGTGGCCGCCGGATCGGCCTCGGGCGGGGCGAGGATCTCCCGGTGGGCGGCCCGGGCGTCGGCGCCGGGCTCGACGCCCAGCTCCGCCACCAGCCGACGGCGCAGCCGCTGGAACACCCCGAGCGCCTCGGCCTGGCGCCCGGAGCGGTGCAGCGCCAGCATCAGCTGCCGGTGGAAGCCCTCCCGCAGCGGGTGTTCGGCGGTCAGCGCGGTCAGCTCGGCGACCAGGGCCTCGTGCCCGCCGCCGCGCAGATCGGCCTCCAGGCGCCACTCCAGTGCCTGGAGCCGTGACTGCCGCCACTGTTCCAGTTCCGGTTCCAGCCGGGCCGCCGCGGGCTCGGCCAGCGCGATGCCGGTCAGCGGGTCGCCGCGCCACAGGGCGAGGGCGGCGCGGGCCCGGCTGCCGACGGTCGCCCAGTCGCCCCGGCGGCGGGCGGCGTCCGCCGCGGCGACCAGGCCGGTGAAGACCAGCGCGTCCACCTCGTGCTCCCCGGCCTCGATCCGGTAGCCGGGTGGCTCCGCCCGCAGCCGGGCCGGTCCCTCCTCGCCGAGTGCGCGGCGCAGCCGGGTCACGTGGTTGTGGACGGAGGCGGTCGCGCTGGCCGGCGGGTGCTCGCCCCACAGTGCGGACTTCACGGTGTCCAGCGACACCGCCCGGTTCGCCCGCAGCAGCAGGACCGCCAGCAGCGCCCGGTTCTTCGGTGCGCCGAGCGCCCGTTCGCGCCCGTCCGCGTCGTGCACCGTCAGAGCTCCGAGCAGGCCGAACCGCATCCGCGCCCCCGTTTCCGAGGCGGCCGGTGTCCGCCGGCCGCCGATCGAGTCCGGCGTCATGCTATGGCTTGCCGGACGGCGGCCGGACGGCGTGGTCGTCCGTCGGTCAGGCCTGCCAGTGCGGCTTGCCGCTGACCATGCGGCAGGTGAGCATCCGGCCGTTGGCGTCGTGGGTGCTGCGGCCGAGGTCGGCGTCGCGGCAGAACTGTCCGGCCTTGTAGCAGTTGCCCGCGTTGGAGACGATCTCGCAGCCGCCGGCCGGGGCGGGGTCGCTGGGCGGTTCGGCGGTCCTGGTGGTGGTCTTGGGCGTCGGCGCCTTGGTGGTGGGCCGGGCGGCGGCCGGGGTGGTGACGGCGGGTGCGGCGGGCGGCGGGGTGGTGGCCTCGGGGGTCGGGGTGGGGCTCGGGGACGGCGTCGGTGACGGTGACGGCGACGGGGACTCGGAGGGTGACGGCGAGGGTGACGGCGAGGGGGATGCCGCGGCGCTGGACGGGGCGGCCGCCGGGGTGACGGCGGTGGAACCGGCGTCCGGGTCGCAGCCGGTCAGGGCGAAGGCGGCGGCCAGGACGAGGCCGGAGAGGGCGGCGAGGCGCCGGTGGCCCGCGCGGATGTCTGAGGGCATGGGTGTGGAAGGCTCCGTTCCGGCAGGGGTGGGCAGGCCGGTGAGTCAACCAGAGCCGCGCCGTCGTGTTCACGCTTCCGGCACGGAACTCCCATACGTTGGCAAACCGATACCGTTCCGTCACGGTCGGTAGGGGAGCTGCGGGACGTCGTAGCAGGCGCTCGCCAGGTCGGCGACCTGGGTGACCCAGCCGCCGCGGCCGTCGAAGGCGTCGTCCTGCCAGCGGGCGGCGTTCAGACAGGCGAGGGTCGGGCCGGTGGGCCGGGGCTGCGGGGTGAAGTCGGTGGGCACCAGCAGCCCGTGCGCGTCGTACGGTTCGGTGCGGTTCATGAACCGTCCGACGCAGGCCCGGGTCAGCGCGGTGCCGCAGGAGTCCATCGCGTCGGTCAGCCAGCGGGCGGCCGCCCAGCCCTCCAGCTCCCACGCGGAGAGCTGGTCCTCGCGCTCCGGGTAGTAGCGGGCCATCGCCGCGCGGAACTCGGCGACCGAGGGGTGCCCGGTGTCCTCGTAGTTGCGGGACTCCGAGGTGGCCCACAGGTTGTTGCGGCAGTTCGGGGAGTCCTTGTAGTCGGTGCGCACCGCCTCGGACCAGTTCTGCACGTTGGTGACCTTGGCCGTCAGCCGTACCCCGGCCGCGTCCAGGGCCTGGCAGAGCGCGGCGTTGCCCCGGCTGTCCATGGCATCGAAGACCAGCTGGGTGCCGTCGGCCTTCAGCGCCGCGGCGACCGTCTGGAAGCCCGGCAGCGCGAGGTCCACGCTCTGGCTCAGCACCCGGTACCCCTCGGCCCGCAGCCCCTCCTCCAACTGCCGGGCGTAGCGGGCGGAGTCGGCCTGGTTGTAGGAGACCACCGCGGCGCTGCGGGCGCCCAGCCGCTCCTTGAAGAAGCGGTAGATCTCGGTGGACTGGTACAGCACGCCGTCCCAGCCGACCGAGCGGCCGTCCCGCGGCGCCGCGGAGCCGTAGATGCTGTACAGGTGCGGCCAGCGGTCGTACGCCGTGCCGATGGGCTGGCCGCCCACGTCGGGCACCTGCCGCGCGTCGACGTAGGGGGCGCCCGCGTAGTCCAGCACGCTCCCGGCGACCAGGGCGAACACCTTCTCCTGGTCGACCAGCCGGTGGACGCAGTCCCGGTTGCCGAGGCCGCTCCCACCGTCGTCGCAGGTCAGCACCCGCACCGTGCGCCCGTGCAGGCCGCCCCGGTCGGCGAGGGCGCGGAAGAAGGCGAGGGCGCCGAAGCGCGGGCCGGCGAACGCCTCGCCGCCGACCGGACTGGTCAACGAGGTGATGATGCCGACCCGGACCTCCTGCGCCGTCACCCCGGTGTCGGTGGCGAGGTCCGGCCCGCGCCCCCCGGTGCCGAACGCGCTCTCCGGCAGCCGGCTGCCGCAGGCCGTCGCCAGGAGGAGCAGCAGCGCGAGGGCGGCGGCCGCCGGGCGCCGCCGCCCGACCGCCGCCGCCCGACCGGTACGGCTCAGCTGCACCCGGGCACCGGCGAGGTGTTCCCGGAGAGGGCGACCAGGCCGCACAGGGTGGAGGTGGAGACCTTCCAGGTGCCGTTCTCCAGGACGGCCTGGCCGGTGGCCTCGGGCTGGACGACCGCGCCGTCCAGGGACAGCGAGTACGTCACCGTGGCGTTGGTCGACGAGGTGAAGTCCACCTTGCTCACCTGGGCCTTCACCTGGCCGACCCGCGGGTCGGCGGCGAAGCCCTGGAGCACCGGGACGAGCTGTTCGCCGTTCTGCAGCAGCGCCGCCTTGTCGGCGAGCGCCGTTCCCGGGTCGAAGAACTTCTCCCAGGTGGCGGTCACCTGGGTGGTGGCCCCGGCCACGTCGGCGGGCAGGCTGCCGGAGGGGGACGGCGACACCTCGATGGACACCGAGGCGGAGGCGGGCGCCGAGATCGACACGGACACCTCGGGGCTGCCGCTGGAGCCGCCGCTCGAACTGCTGCTGCTGCAGCCCGCCGCCAGCAGGACGGCGAGTGCGGCGCCGGTCAGCCGGACGGCCGCACCCGTCCGTGGCGTCCGGGCGTTCGGCCCGCCGCCGTCCGGGTGGGGCCGCGGGCCGGGGGCGACTGCGGGCCGGTGGTCCGTGTGCCTGGTGCGCATTGCTCTCTCACCGCGTTCTTCCCGACCTGAGGGCCCGTCCACCCCGCAGGCCCCGGTCGCTCGGTTGGCTGTCCGGCCGATCGGTCCGGACTGCGGCGTGATGTGCCGCACGGGACACTATGAGGGACGATCTCC
This sequence comes from Kitasatospora sp. NPDC088346, assembly GCF_044740765.1. Classification (NCBI taxonomy): domain Bacteria; kingdom Bacillati; phylum Actinomycetota; class Actinomycetes; order Kitasatosporales; family Streptomycetaceae; genus Kitasatospora; species Kitasatospora sp. NPDC088346. The sequence continues at coordinate 112,980 of NZ_JBIURH010000002.1, read as the reverse complement.
GGACAAAACGCAATATGACGGTCGTACGACGCACATCGGATGCTCCAGTACCGCCCCGGGAAAGGTCCCATGACGCACTCGTACCTGCGGACCGCCGCCCGAACGCTGCGCGACCGCCCCGGCTGGCCGGTCCTCGTCGCCGGACTCCTGCTCTGCCTGCTCGGCTGGTACGGCGTGTCCGGCGAGAACCTCGCCGCCCGCCAACTGCCCTACCTCGCCTCCGGCACCGCACCCGGCGCCGCCCTCCTCACGGCCGGCGCCGTCCTGCTCGGCCGCCGCCGCTCCGGACAGCCGTCCGACGGCCCCACCGACCGCCGGGTGGACCAGCTCTACGCCCTGCTCACCGCCGAGGCCGCCGAGGCCGCGGCACCGGCCGACGGACCCCCGCTCGCCGTCCCGCAGGGCACGCTGTACCACCGCCCCGGCTGCCCGCTGGTGGCCGGCAAACCGCAGGCCGCCCGGGTCGGGCCGGCGGTCGTCCGCGAGCGCGGCCTCACCCCCTGCCCGGTCTGCGACCCCGAGCCGCCCGCCACGGACGGCTGACCGGTGGCCGACACCCTCGGACTCACCCTCGACCTCCTGCTCGCCGGGCTCGCCGTCGGCAGCGCCGCCGCGCTCAGCGGCGTCGGACTGATCGTCACCTACCGGGCCACCGGCGTCCTCAACCTCGCCCAGGGCGCCCAGGCCATGCTCATCGCCTACCTGCTGCGCGAACTCGTCGTGGTCCGGCACTGGCCGCTCGGCCTCGCCGCCGTCTGCTGCCTGCTGGTGGTCGCGCCCGCCCTCGGCGTCCTGCTGGAACTGGCGGTCTTCCGCCCCCTGCAACGGCGCGGCGCCGGCCCCGCCGAGACCCTGGTCGCCGCCGTCGGCGTGTTCGTCCTGCTGATCGGCGCCGCCGTCCTGATCTGGGGCACCACCCCGTTCGGCGACGCGCCCGCCCTCGCCCCCGCCACCGTGCTCGCCCGCCCCGGCGGGCATCCGCTGCGCCTGGACACCCTCGCCCAGCTCGCCGGCGTCCTGCTGCTCACCGGCACCGTCGCCCTGGTCACCCGGCACACCGGCCTCGGCGTCCGGCTGCGCGCCGTCGTCGACAACCGGCGGCTGGCCGCTCTCGCCGGCATCGACGCCGACCGGGTGTCGGCCGGCGGCTGGGCCTTCGGCTCCTTCACCGCCGGGCTGGTCGGCGTGCTGCTCGCCCCGTACCTGCTGCTCGACCCGTACGGGCTGCCGCTGCTCGTCCTGGAGACCATGGCGGTGGCCGTCGCCGCCCGGCTGCGCAGCCTGCCCGTCGCGGTCGCCACCGGTCTCGTCCTCGGCGTCCTGCAGAGCGAGTTCACCCGCTGGCGCCCGCCCGGCCAACTCCTCCCGCTGGCCCAGGCGATGCAGGCCAACCTGTTCGTGGTGGCGCTGCTGGCCGCCGCCCTGCTGCCGTGGCGCGGCGCGCTCGGCGCCGACCGCGGCATCCCCGTCCCGCGCCGCGGCAGCGCGCCCGCGGGCGCCAAGGCCGCCTGCCTGCTCCTGCTGCTGCTGCCCCTCTGGTTCCGCGCCGACGACCTGCGGCACGCCCTCGCCGTGCCCGCGCTCGCCCTGGTGCTGCTCTCCACCGTCGTGGTCACCGGCTACGGCGGGCAGGTCTCGCTCGGCCAGGCCGGGTACGCGGGCATCGGCGGCCTCGGCACCGCCCTGCTGCTCTCCGGCCGGGTGCCCGGCCTGCCGGCCCTGCCCGCGGTGCCCGCGCTGCTGCTCGCGGTCGCCGCCGCCGTCCCGTTCGGCCTGCTCACCGGCTGGCCCGCGATCCGCCGCCGCGGCCTCGCGCTCGCCCTGACCACCCTCGCCGTCGGCACCGCGCTCAGCCGCCTGGTCTTCGAGCAGCCGTACGCCACCAGCGGCCTGGACCTCGCGGGCGGGGCCGTGCTGCCCGGCGGCGACCGGGCCCTGTACGTGCTGGAACTGGTCCTGCTCGGCGCCGCCCTGCTGCTCGTGCGCAACCTGCACCGGGGCCGCCTCGGCCGCGCCCTGACCGCGCTCGCCGACCACCAGGCCGCCGCCTCCGCCGCCGGGGTCGACGTGCCCCGGCTCAAGCTGCTGCTCTTCATGGCCGGCGCCGGTGTCGCCGCCCTCGGCGGCGCCCTGACCACCCTGGCCGGCCAGTCCTTCGACCCGAACGCCTACGACCCCGTCCGCGGGCTGCTCTGGTTCGCCGCCGCCGTGGTCGCCGGGGTGGACAGCGCGGCCGGCGCGGTCGCCGCGGCCGCCGCGCTCACCGCCCTCGACACGCTGGCCGGCGTCGGCGTCTCCGCCGTCGTGGTCGGCGCCGGGGCGGTCGCGATCGGCCGCCTGCCCGGCGGCCTGGCCGGGCTCGCCCGCGCCCGCCGCGCCGCACCCGCGCGCACGCTCACCCCGCTCGGCCGGCGGATCCGGGCCCGGCTGCCGGACGGCGGCCCCCGGTGACCGCCGGACTGACCGCCGCCGGCCTGGTGCGGCGGTTCGGCGGGGCGACCGCCGTCGACGGCGTCGGCCTCGCCGTGCCGCCCGGCCGGATCACCGCCGTCGTCGGCCCCAACGGCGCCGGCAAGAGCACCCTGTTCGACTGCCTCGGCGGCGCCGCCCGGGCCGACGAGGGCCGGGTCCTGCTGGACGGCCGCGACATCACCCGCCTGCCCGACCACGCCCGGGCCCGGCTCGGCCTCGCCCGCACCTTCCAGCAGCCCGCCGTCTTCCCCGGCCTGACCGTCGCCGAGAACGTCCGGGTCGGCGCCGAACAGCGCACCGGAGGCGGCGTCCGCGGTCTCCTCGGCCTCCCCGCGCCCGGCCGGAACGCCGCCCGCGGCGCCACCCGCGGAGCCCTGCGCCTCCTGGGCCTGGACGCCGTCGCCGACCGGCCCGCCGCCGACCTCCCCGCCGGCGCGCTGCGCCTGCTCGAACTCGCCCGGGCCCTGGCCGCCGACCCCCGGGTCCTGCTCCTCGACGAACCCACCGCCGGCCTCGACACCGACCAGACCGGCCACCTCGCCACCGTCCTGCGCGCCCTCGCGGCCGACGGCCTGGCCGTCCTGCTGGTCGAGCACGACGCCGAACTCGTCGCCGAACTCGCCGACACCGTCTACGTCCTGGCCGCCGGACGGATCGTGACCTCCGGCCCCGCCCGGGCCGTGCTCGCCGACCCCCGGGTCACCTGCCTGTGGGGCACCGCGTGAACGCCGGGGCCGAACTGCGCGGCGTCCGGGTCCGCTACGGCCTGCTGGAGGCCCTGCACGGCATCGACCTGGCCTGCCCGGCCGGCCGGGTCACCGTGCTGCTCGGCCGCAACGGTTCGGGCCGCAGCACCGTGCTGCACACCCTGGCCGGCTCGGTCCGCCCGGCGGCCGGCCGGGTGTACTGCCAGGGCCGGGACGTCACCGGCCTGGACCCGCACCGCAGGGCGCGGCTGGGCACCGCCCTGGTCCCGTCCGACCAGGCCGTTTTCGAGTCCCTCACGGTCGCCGAACAGCTCGCCCTCGGCGGACCCGGTCCCGCCGACGCGGGCTTCCCCGAACTGGCCCCGCTGCTCCACCGGCGCGCCGGCACCCTCTCCGGCGGCCAGCAGCAACTGGTCGCCCTCGGCCGCGCCCTGCTCGCCCGCCCCCGCCTCCTGCTGCTGGACGAACCCGGCCGCGGCCTGGCCCCCGCCGTCCTGCTGCGCCTGCACCACACCGTCCTCGACCTCGCCGCCGAGGGCCGCACCGTCGTCCTCGCCGAACAGACCCTCCCCCGGGTGCTCGACCACCCGGGCGTCGTGGTGCACCTCCTGCGCCGCGGCCGCGTCGCCTTCACCGGCGAGCCCGCCGAACTCCCACGGTGACGGTCCGGCCCGAGAGCCACCGGAGGCACCGGAGAGCCTCAACCGCCGTGCCGCTACCGCGCGGAGCCGAGCCGGCGGTGACGGCGGGCGCGGGCCGCGAGGAGCTCGGCGGCCGGGACGGCGGTCAGGTCGGTGAGGGCGGCGGCCACGGCGTGGCCGACGCGGGCGCAGAAGGCGGCGGGTTCCTCGGCGGCGTCCGGGAGTTCGGCGACCACCTCGTCGACCAGGCCGACGGCGGCCAGGTCGGTGGCGCCGATGCCCTGGGAGCGGGCCAGGTCGGCGGCGTGGTCCCCGTCGCGGTGGACGATCGCCGAGGCGCCCTCCGGCGGCAGCGGGGCGAGCCACGCGTGCTCGGCCGCCAGCACCCGGTCGGCGGGCAGCAGCGCGAGCGCGCCGCCGCCGGAGCCCTGACCCAGCAGGACGGCGAGGACGGGCGTGCGCAGCGCCACCAGGGTGGTCAGGCAGCGGGCGATCTCGATCGCGATGCCGTCCAGCTCGGCGGCGGCGGAGAGTTCGGCGCCCGCGGTGTCCACCAGCGTCACCAGCGGCAGCCCGAGTTGCTCCGCCGTCCGCGCGGAGCGCCGTACCAGCCGGAGGTCGGCCGCCGTGAACGGCCTTGCGGCGGCGCCGTCCTGGCGCTGCTGACCGACCACCACGGCGGGCCGGCCGTCGAACCTGACCAGGGCCCGGACCAGCGCGCCCGCGCCGTCCGGCGACAGCAGGCCCTCGGCGGCGCCGTCCAGGAGCTGCCGGGCGCCGGGGCGGTCCGGGCGGCGGGTGCGGCGGACGGCGTCCCACGGGTCCGGGGCCTCGGCCCGGGGCGTGGGCACCGGCGGTACGGGCCCGGTGCCCGGCGGCCGGGCCAGGACGTCCAGGGCCTGCCGGAGCACGTCCCGCAGCCGCTCCAGCGGCACCACGGCGTCCAGCAGCCCGCGGGCGGCCAGCGTCTCGGCGAGCTGGACGTCCGCCGGGAGCGGTTCGCCGCGCAACTGTTCGTAGACCCGGGGGCCGAGGAAGCCGAGCCGGGCGCCCGGTTCGGCGAGCACCAGGTGACCGAGCGTGCCCCAGGAGGCGAAGACCCCGCCCATCGTGGGGTTGCGCAGGTAGGTGAGGTACGGCAGGCCGGCGGCCTGGTGGGCCTGGACGGCGGCGGTGACCCGCACCATGCACAGGAACGCCGCGGCGCCCTCCTGCATCCGCGTGCCGCCGGAGACCGGCAGGGCGATCAGCGGCAGGCGTTCGGCGGTGGCCCGTTCGACGGCCCGGGTGATCCGTTCCGCCGTGGCGACGCCGATCGAGCCGCCGAGGAACGCGAACTCCGAGGCCACCAGGGCCACCGGACGTCCCGCCAGCAGGGCCCGGCCGGTGGTGACGGCCTCGTCCAGGCCGCCGGCCCGTTCGCGGGCCCGGGCGAGCGCGGCCCGGTAGGCGGGGTCGTCCGGGGGTGCGTCGAGCGGCTCGTCCCAGCAGACGAAGCTGCCCGCGTCCACGATCAGCCCGATCAGCTCTCGCGCTCCCACCGTGCCTCCTTCACCGAACCCGAACCCGCAACCCGCGCCTGAACCCGCGCCTGAACCCGCGCCCGTACCCGCAACCCGAACCCGGGCTCGTACCCGCACCCGCACCCGCACCTCGGGCTCCCGCCCGGGCCCGGAGGCCGTCCGCCGCGCCAACCCTAGGGGCGCGGCGGCCCCCCGGGCTGTGACGCCGGTCGCAGCGCGCTGGGGCCGGGGTGGACCTGCCGCCGCGCACCCACCGTCCCGTGGCGCACCGTCATGCGGCTTGGGTGGCACAAAGGTTGGGCACGGGGCGGGAGTTCGGTGGTACGCGGGGCGCGCTGCGCGGCGCCCGCCGGGCCGTGCCGCACCGGGCCACGAATTGGTAAAAACCCCGGCCGATGGCCGGGGGCGGTGTGGACGGCGCGTTGAGCTGCTTCTAAGGTATGCCTCAGCTAACTGGACGACCGGGGGGTCGAGCACCGGGCCCGGTCGTCCTTTTTGCTGCCCTGTGCATGTCAAGCCTGTCGACCCTCGCCAGTGGAGTTCTCATGTCAGCCCGTCGTTCCGCCGCCGTCACGCTGCTCTCGATCGCCGTGGTCGGCGCAGCCCTGGCCGGCTGCTCGAAGAAGGATGACGCGGCCTCCTCGGACGCGATCCAGGTGAACGCCTCCGACACGGCCTGCGAGCTGTCGAAGACCACCTTCCCGAGCGGTCAGGTCAAGCTGTCCGTGCACAACAAGGGTTCCAAGTCGACCGAGGTCTACGTCTACGCCGCCGGCGACAAGATCGTGACCGAGCGCGAGAACATCGGCCCGGGCACCCACGTCGACATCTCGGCGGAGATCAAGGCGGGCAGCTACGAGGTGGCCTGCAAGCCGGGCATGACCGGCGACGGCATCCGCCAGAAGATCACCGTGACCGGTGACGGCGGCGCCACGGCCAAGGCCGACAGCCGTCTCCAGGACGCCGTCGCGGCGTACCACAAGTACGCGCAGGAGCAGGCCGACGCGACGATCCCGGTGGTGGAGCAGTTCGCCGCCGCGGTCAACGCCGGTGACATCGAGAAGGCCAAGGGCCTGTTCGCCGCCTCGCGCGTCGGCTGGGAGCGCACCGAGCCGGTCGCCGAGAGCTTCGGCGACGTCGACCCGAAGACCGACACCCGCGAGGACGGCCTGGAGCCCGGCCAGGAGTGGACCGGCTGGCACAAGCTGGAGAAGTCCCTCTGGGCGGACAACACCATCACCGACGCCGACAAGAAGCTCGCCGACCAGCTGGTCGCCGACCTGAAGGACTGGCAGAAGAAGATCCCGGAGGCGGAGATCACCGCCACCAGCATGGCGAACGGCGCCAAGGAGCTGCTGGACGAGGTCGCCACCGGCAAGGTCACCGGCGAGGAGGACCGCTACAGCCACACCGACCTCTCCGACTTCGCCGCCAACGTCGAGGGCGCGAAGAAGGCGTACGACCTGCTGAAGCCGGTCGCGGCCGAGAAGGACGCCGAGCTGGCGAAGACCCTGGACGGCGAGTTCGCCGCGATCCAGACCCTGCTGGCCAAGTACAAGCAGGGCGAGACCTACACCTCGTACGACAAGGTCACCGCGGCCGAGCGCAAGACCTTCGCGGACGCGGTGAACGCGCTGGCCGAGCCGCTGTCCAAGCTCGCCGCGTCGGTCGTCGTCAACTGATCCCTCCCCGCCAGCTACCCTGCCGTGGCGGCCTCCGGGCCGTCACGGCAGCCGTGCCCCCACCCCCTCTGCGCGAAGGACCCCGTCATGAACACCGAAGCCACCGGAGACCGTGAGCCCGGGCAGGCCGCCGCGCCGAGCGGTGAGCCGCAGGGATCGGTGAGCCGGCGTGCCGTCATCGGCTGGGCCGGCGCCGGGGTGGCGCTGGGCGCCGTCGCCGCCGGTTCGGTGGCCGTCGCCGCGAACACGGGCGGTGACCCGGCCCCGGCCCCGGCGCAGGCCGCCGACATCCCGTTCTACGGCGAGCACCAGGCCGGCATCGCGACGGCGGTCCAGGACCGCCTGCACTTCGCGGCGTTCGACGTGGTCACGACCAACCGTGACGCGCTGGTGAAGATGCTCAAGGAGTGGACCAAGGCCGCCGCGGCGATGACCGGCGGCCGCGAGGTCGGCACCGGGGCGACCGGGCTGGCCGAGGCGCCGCCGGACGACACCGGCGAGGCGCTCGGCCTGCCGTCCTCGCGGCTGACGCTGACCGTCGGGTTCGGCCCGGGCCTGTTCCAGAAGGACGGCGTGGACCGCTTCGGCCTGGGGGCCCGGCGCCCCGAGGCCCTGATCGACCTGCCCAAGTTCCCGCACGACAACCTGGACCCGAACCGCAGCGGCGGCGACATCTGCGTGCAGGCGTGCGCCGACGACCCGCAGGTGGCGGTGCACGCGATCCGCAACCTGGCCCGGATCGGCATGGGCGTGGTCAACGTCCGCTGGTCCCAGCTCGGCTTCGGCAAGACCTCCTCGACCACCCCGGACGCGCAGACCCCGCGCAACCTGATGGGGTTCAAGGACGGCACCCACAACATCTCCGGCACGGACGCCGACGCGCTCGGCCAGCACGTCTGGGTGGCCGGCGGCGAGGGCCCGGAGTGGATGACCGGCGGCTCGTACCTGGTGGCGCGCCGGATCCGGATGCACATCGAGACCTGGGACCGCACCCCGCTCAAGGAGCAGGAGGACATCTTCGGGCGCACCAAGCGCGAGGGTGCCCCGTTCGGCAGGCAGAAGGAGCGGGACACCCCGGACCTGAAGGCGATGCCCGCCGACTCCCACGTGCGCCTGGCGCACCCGGACAGCAACGACGGCCTGATGATCCTGCGCCGCGGCTTCTCCTTCACGGACGGCACGGACGGTCTGGGCCGGCTGGAGGCGGGGCTGTTCTTCCTCGCGTACCAGCGCGACACCCGCAAGGCGTTCGTACCGCTCCAGCAGCGGCTGGCGGGGTCCGACGCGCTGAACGAGTACATCCAGCACGTCGGTTCGGCGCACTTCGCCTGCCCGCCCGGAATCCGCAAGCCCGGCGAGTGGTGGGGCCAGGCCCTGTTCGGCTGAGCCCCGCCCCGTACAACCCCCCGAGGAGAGCGCCGTGTTCGGCAACTACCTGATCGGCCTGCGCGAGGGCCTCGAAGCCAGCCTCGTCGTGTGCATCCTGATCGCCTACCTGGTCAAGACCGGCCGCCGGGACCGGCTGGTCCCGGTCTGGACCGGCATCGCCGCGGCGGTGCTGCTCAGCATGGCCTTCGGCGCGGTGCTGCAGTACGGCTCGACCCAGATGACCTTCGAGGCGCAGGAGGCCCTGGGCGGCTCGCTGTCGATCATCGCGGTCGGCCTGGTCACCTGGATGGTCTTCTGGATGCGCCGCACCGCCCGGCACCTGAAGAGCGAGCTGCACGGCAAGCTGGACGCGGCCCTCGCCATGGGCACCTTCGCGCTGGTGAGCACCGCCTTCCTGGCGGTGGGCCGGGAGGGTCTGGAGACCGCGCTGTTCATCTGGACGGCCGTCCAGGCCACCAGTGACGGCGTCCGCCCGTTGGTCGGCGCGCTGCTGGGCCTGCTCACCTCGGTGGTGCTGGGCTGGCTGTTCTACCGCGGTGCGGTGCGGATCAACCTGGCGAAGTTCTTCACCTGGACCGGCGCGATGCTGGTGGTCGTCGCGGCCGGCGTGCTGGCGTACGGCGTGCACGACCTCCAGGAGGCCGGCTGGCTGCCGGGCCTGCACTCGCTGGCCTTCGACATCAGCTCCACCATCCCCAAGGACAGCTGGTACGGCACCCTGCTCAAGGGCGTGCTGAACTTCCAGCCCGACCCTTCGGTGCTCCAGGTGGCGGTCTGGGTGGCGTATCTGGCACCCACCCTGTTCCTCTTCCTGCGGGCCGCCGGCAGCCCCGGGCCGCGCCCGGCCGCCCCGGTCGGGTCGGCCGCCGCCTGACCCCACCGCCCGTCCGAGCGCCCCGTCCCCGGTTCCGGGGGCGGGGCGCTCCGCTGTGCGGAACCGTCACGGTGGCACGGCGGATTGCCGGGTGTACCCGCTGTATCCGCTGTATCCGCTGTATCCGGAAACGCCGTATTCACCCGGGACTTTGCCTCCGCCGCCCCGGACGCGGCACCGGACCTGCGGAGGTGACGTAGTGTCAGAGAGCGGCGCCGGACCGTTCTCGAATTCGCCCACCACCCTTGCGCCGCAGGTGAATTCAGGCGTGGATTGGCAACTTGCAACCCGTTGTGGACGCCCCATCCCGCCGGTACAGTCCATGAATTGCCGGGCGCATTGGCGCCTTGTGCGGAGGCTGGGGGAGCGGTCATTTTAGGGACTCGTGGTGTCGGTCCGGTTGCCCTGGACCTTATTGACGCGTTCACGCAAATTGTCGAGAGCCATTCCGGGCGGACGGCGGTGGTCCACAATGGGCGCCCGCTGAGCTATCGGCGGCTCAACGAGCTGGTCCAGGAGTCGGCCCTGCGGCTGGGGCGCCGGCCCGGGGTGGTCGGTGTCCGAACTTCCCGCTGTCCCGGTGTGGTGGCGCAGCTGCTCGGGGTGCTGGCGGCGGACGGCACGTACTGCCCGATCGACCCGGCCTTTCCGGCCGACCGGCAACGGGCGATGGTCGCCGCGGCGGGCTGCCGGAGCGTGGTCGATGCAGAATCGATCCTGCCCGGAAAACCAGGGGTCGAGCCGGTGGACTTCTCCGACCTGCTCGCGCCGGCCGATCCGGGCGCCCCAAGCACCCCGGATGCCCCGGACGTCCCGGACGTCCTGGAAAGGCCGGCTTACCTGCTCTTCACCTCCGGCTCCACCGGCAACCCGAAACCCGTCGCCACCCCGCGCGCGGCGATCGCCACCGTCGTCCACGCCCTCCGCGAGCTGTTCGACCTGCGCCCGACCGACCGGGTGCTGCAGTTCTCCTCGCTCAACTGGGACACCTGCTTCGAGGAGATCCTCCCCGCCCTCACCGCCGGCGCCTCGCTGGTCTTCGACGACGACGCCCACACCGGCTCCTTCCCGCGCTTCCTGCGGATGGTCGAGCGCGAGCGGATCACCGTGCTGGACCTGCCGACCGCGTACTGGCACGAACTGGTCCGCCACCTGACCGAGGACGGGCTCGCACTGCCGCCCTCCGTCCGGCTGGTGGTGATCGGCGGCGAGGCCGCGAGCCCGGCCCGGCTGGCCGACTGGTGCGAGCTGGCCACCTCCGGCATCCGGCTGGTGAACACGTACGGCAGCACCGAGACCACCCTCATCACGCACGCCGTCGACCTGCACGGCCCGCGGGCCGCCCGCTTCGAGCGGCCCTGGCGCGACAGCGTCCGGGTGCCGATCGGCCTGCCGCTGCCGCACGTGCTCGAACGCATCGGCCCGGACGGCGAGTTGATGATCGGCGGTCCCGCCCTCGCGCGGGGCTACCACGGCCTCCCGGAGGCTACCGCGGCCAGGTTCGGCACCGGCGAGGAGCGCTGGTTCCGGACCGGCGACCGGGTCGAGCGCGCACCCGACGGGATGCTGCTGCACCACGGCCGGCTCGACAACGAGCTGAAGGTGCGCGGCATCCGGGTCGATCCGGCCGAGGTCGAGGCCCATCTGCTCGCACACCCCGGGGTCGAGGCGGCGGCGGTCGCCGGTGTCACCCTGGCCGGCCGCACCGTGCTGGTCGCCTACGTCGTCCCGGACCGGCGCACCGACCCCGGCGCCCTGGACACCGCCCTGCGCGGCCACCTGACGGCCCGGCTGCCGGGCCACCTGGTGCCCGGACGGATCAGGGTCGTGCCCCGGCTCGTCCACACCGCCAGCGGCAAGATCGACCGGGCGGGCTCGCACCGCCACTACGAGCAGCAACAACAACGGCAACAGCCGCTGCCCCCGCAGCACGCCACCCGGAACGCACCCCTGGTCGAGGAGGCCATCGATGGGCGTTGACACGGTAATCGCGATCTTCTCCCGGGTCCTGGAGACCGACGGGATCGCCGCGGACTCGGACTTCTTCGCGCTCGGCGGCGACTCGCTGATCGCCACCCGGGTGCTCAGCGCGGTCGCCCGGGAGTCCGGCGCCGAGCTGACCTTCGAGGACTTCCTGGCCGCCCCGACCCCCGCCGCGCTCGTCACGAGGGTCGCAGGTGCGCTCTGATGCGGGTGGTCGTGGTCGGAGCCGGCCTGGCCGGGCTCACCGCCGCCGCGGCCTTGGCGTCCGGCGGCGCCGACGTCACCGTCCTGGAGGCCCGTGACCGGGTCGGCGGCCGGATCCGCGGGGTCGAGGTCGCGCCCGGCAGCTGGGTGGACGCCGGCGCCGCCTACCTGGGCGAACGGCACACCGGGCTGCTCGCGCTGATCGAGGAGTACGGGCTGAAGACCGCCCCGACCGAGCTGGTCGGGGACAGCCGCTTCGCGCTCGGCGCCGCCGCCGACGGCACCCGGCCCGGGCGCTTCCCCCCGCTGAACGCCGTCGCCCTCGGCGGGATGTTCGACCTGCTCGACGAACTCACCGCCGCCGTACGCGTGGACGCGCCCTGGCTCACCCCGGACGCCGCCCGGCTGGACACCCTCACCGCGGCCGACTGGGCCGAGCGGCACCTCACCCACCCGGACGCCCGGCTGTTCTTCCCGCTGTTCCTCGGCGAGATGATGGCGGCCGACCCGGCCGAGGTGTCCGTGCTGCACATGGCCTTCTACCTCCGCTCCGGCGGCGGCGTCCGCTACCTCAACGCCTTCGAGGGCGGCGCCCAGCAGGACCGGGTGGCCGGCGGCGCGCACCTGCTCTGCGAGCGGATCGCCGAGCGGCTGGGCGACCGGGTGCGGCTCTCGGCCCCCGTCCGGGCGGTCCACCAGGATCCGGCGGGCGTCACCGTGCACTCCGCGGGCGGGTCCGTCCGCGCCGACGCGGCCGTCCTCGCACTGCCGCCGCTGATCGCCGACGCGATCGAGCACCGCCCGGCGCTCGCCGCGCCCCGCAGCAGCACGCGGACGGCCCGCGGCTGCGCCGTCAAGGTGCAGCTGGTGTACCCGGAGCCGTACTGGCGCGCGCACGGCCTGTCCGGCTGGTCGGTGAACGCCGAGGGCCCGCTGCTGTCGACCGTCGACGACTCGCCGCCGGACGGCGGGGCGGGCGTGCTCACCGGTTTCGTCACCGGCGCCGAGGCACACCGCTTCGCCGCGCTCACGCCCGAGCGGCAGCGCGCGGAGGCCGTCGCCCAGGCCGGCCGGCTGTTCCCGCAGCTGCCGCCGCCGCTCGCCTGCCACGTCACCGACTGGGTCAACGAGGAGTACAGCCGGGGCTGTTACGCGGCACTGCTCGGACCGGGCGACTGGACCGAGCTCGGCCCGCGGCTGGCCGTCCCGCACGGCCGGGTGCACTGGGCCGGCACCGAGACCGGTACCGAGTTCTTCGGCCTGATGGAGGGCGCCGTCCGCTCCGGCCGCCGGGTGGCGGCCGAGCTCCTGGCGCCGTCGAGCGCCCGTCCCTGAATCCGTACCTGCACCGAACTCCGGCAAGCCCCCGTACTGTTGGGAGATCACGATGCACGAAACCAGCTCGATAGCCCCGCTCGCCGCCCGGCAGCAGCTGATGGACGACCCCGACCTGGGTGCCGGCAACTTCCTGGACCGCGCCCTCGCGGTCAACCCGAACCGGGCCGTCCCGTTCGCCTTCAGCCACCACACCGACCACCGCGGCCAGGTGGTGCTGCGCGGCCACAGCCTGCTCGACCTGGCCGCGCTGCGGGACCGGTACGCCAAGTGGTACCGGGCGAACGGCGTGCGGCCCGGCGAACCGGTGGGCATCGTGGTCGCCGAGGGCCTCGAACCGCTGCTGCACTTCCTGGCGCTCACCGCGCTCGGCGCGGTGCCCGCCCTGATCAACGACGCGATGCGGCCGGACGTCATGGTCCGCTACCTCGACCACGTCGGCGTGGTCGGCATCGTCGCCGACGACCCGACCCGGCTGGCCGCCGCCTACCGGGCCGACCCGCAGCGCCGCCCCCGGTTCATCGCGCTGGCCGCCGAGGTCCAGGCGTTCGACGCGGAGGCCGCCGCCCTGCCGGAGGAGTACCCGTACCGGCACGCCGCTGACGACGTGGTGGCGCTGATCCACTCCTCCGGCACCACCGGCACCCCGAAGTCGACGATGCTCGCGCACCGCCAGTTCTGGGACGGCAAGCAGCCCCGGATGGTGCGCTTCCCCGCGGAGCCGTACGACCGGCTGATGTCGCTGATGCCGCACACCCACGCGGGCGGCCTGAGCTACTTCCTCACCGCGACCCTGCTGGGCCTGCCGACCGTGGTGATGGGCGACTGGCGGCGGGCCGTCGTGGAGCCGGTGATGGCGGCGTTCCGGCCGACCATGGTGGCCTCCTTCCCGCGCACCTTCGTCGAGCTGGCCACCGGGGAGCTCCCGGTCGCCGCGGCGGCCACGGTGCACTCCTGGTTCAACACCGGGGACTCCGCGCACTACGGGCACATCCGGCGGCTCGTGCAGCTCGGCGAGCGGCCGGCCGGGCTGATCAGGCCCTGGCTGCTGCCGCAGGAGCGGGCCGAGCAACCGGCCCTGCCCGGCTCGCAGTTCGTCGACGGGCTCGGCTCCTCCGAGATGGGCATGGCGCTGTTCGGCCAGGTCACCACGCCGGAGAGCGAGCGCGACGACCGCTGCGTCGGCAAGCCGCTGGAGGTGGTGTTGAAGGCCGCCGTGCTGGCGGAGGACGGCACCGAACTGCCGGACGGCGAGGTCGGCCTGCTCGGTGTCGTCACCCCCTCCCGCACCCCCGGCTACTGGAACAACCCCCGGCTGACCAGCAGCTTCGAGCTGGCGGGCTACTGGCTCACCGGGGACGTGGCCCGCCGGGACGCCGAGGGCCGGTTCTACCACCTGGACCGGACCGTCGACGTGATCGACACCGTGGACGGCCCGCTGTACAGCCTGCCGGTCGAGGAGGTGCTGCTCGCCGACTGCGCCGACCTGGTGCGGGACTGCTCGGTGGTCGGCGTCCCCGGCCCGGACGGATCGGGTCAACTGCCCATCGCGGTGGTGCAGTTGCAGGCCGAGGCGGAGGGTGTCGACGCGGCGGCCGTCCGGGCGGCGGCCGGCAAGGCGCTCGCCGCGGCCGGCCTGCCCGCCCTCGCCGCGGTGCGCATCGCCCGCGAGGGCGTCGACTTCCCGCTCGGCCCCACCGGCAAGGTCCTCAAGCGCGAGCTGCGGACCAGGTTCGCCACCCTGTTCGCCGGCGCTCCGGACAGCCCGGACCGATGAACGACCACACCGCCCGGCAGCCGTACCAGTACGTCCGGACGCCGCTGGCCGAGCCGGACTGGCGCCGGCTGCCGGGCTGGCGCGACGTCACCGACGCCCAGTGGCGCGACGCCCAGTGGCAGCGGGCGCACTGCGTCAAGAACCCCGCGCAGCTGCGGGCCGTCGTCGGCGACCTGCTGACCGACCCGTTCTACGAGGAACTGGCCGTCGACCGCCGCCGGTTCGCCACCATGTCGATGCTGGTCCCGCCGCAGATGCTGAACACCGTGGCGCCCACCGCCCGGACCGAACCGCGGGCCTTCACCGAGGCGTTTTTGGCCGACCCGCTCCGGCGGTACCTGCTGCCGGTGCGGTCCGACCGCGACCCGCACTGGCCCAGCCACCCGCTGGCCGAGCGGGACTCGCTGCACGAGGCCGAGATGTGGGTGGTGGAGGGGCTCACCCACCGCTACCCCACCAAGGTGCTGGCGGAACTGGTGTCCACCTGCCCGCAGTACTGCGGCCACTGCACCCGGATGGACCTGGTCGGCAACTCGACCCCGCAGGTCACCAAGGCCCGGCTGGTCCTGCGGCCGGCCGACCGCCAGGAGCAGATGCTCGACTACCTCAAGCGGATGCCGCACGTCCGGGACGTGGTGGTCTCCGGCGGCGATGTCGCCAACGTGCCCTGGCGGCAGCTGGAGGGCTTCCTGATGCGGCTGCTGGAGCTCTCCTCGGTCCGCGACGTCCGGCTCGCCACGAAGGCGCTGGTCGGCCTGCCGCAGCACTGGCTGCAGCCCGAGGTCGTCGCGGGGATGGCCCGGGTGGCCTCGGTCGCGGCCCGTCGGGGCGTCAACCTGGCCGTGCACACCCACGCCAACCACGTCGGCTCGGTGACCCCGCTGGTGGCCGAGGCGGCCCGGGCGCTGCTGGACGCCGGGGTGCGCGACGTCCGCAACCAGGGCGTGCTGATGCGCGGGGTGAACGCCACGGTGCGGGACCTGCTCGACCTCTGCTTCGCGCTCCAGGGCGAGGCCGGCATCCTGCCGTACTACTTCTACCTCTGCGACATGATCCCCAACGCCGAGCACTGGCGGGTCGCCGTCCACGAGGCGCAGCGGCTCCAGGAGGGGATCATGGGCTACCTGCCCGGCTACGCCACCCCCCGGATCGTCAACGACGTGCCCGACGTGGGCAAGCGCTGGGTGCACCAGGTGGTGGACTACGACCGCGAGCGGGGCATCTCGTACTGGACGAAGAACTACCGCACCGAGCCCGAGGCCCGGGCCGCCACCGGCGCGGACGACGCGCTGGAGCGCCGGTACCCGAGCTACGACCCGATCTCCACCCTCCCCGAGTCCGGCCGCCGCTGGTGGGCGCAGCGGTACGGCAGAAAGGCCTGAGCGATGCTCGAACTCCACCGGCTGGCGCTGGGGCACAGCGTCCGCGCCGTCGACGCCGTCCGTGACGACCAGTGGGAGCTGCCGACCCCCTGCGCCCAGTGGGACCTGCGGCAGCTGGTGGAGCACATGACCGCCGAGAACCTCGGGTTCGCGGCGGCGGCCGCGGGGGAGCGGGCGGACCGGAGCCCGTGGGAGTTCCACGCCTCCGGGGCCGGCCTGGCGGCCGACTACCGGGCGTCGGCGGCCCGGGTGGTCGCCGCCTTCGGCGAACCCGGTGTGCTGGAGCGGGAGTTCTGGCTGCCCCGGATCAAGGACACGGTGACGTTCCCGGCCCGGCAGGCGGTCTCCTTCCATCTGCTGGACTACCTGGTGCACAGCTGGGACGTCGCGGCGGCGCTCGGGCGGCCGGTCGACTTCGAGCCCGAACTGGTGCGGGCGGTCGCCGTGATCGCGCAGCGGGAGGTGCCGGACGGGCCGCGCCGGTTGCGGCCGGGCGCCGGGTTCCGTCCGCCGGCCGCGGTGCCGGTGGACGCGACCGAGCTGGACCGGCTGCTGGCGGCGCTCGGGCGCGCGCCCCGCTGGCCGCGGCGGTCCGACTGAGCGGGGTGCGGGCGGGCCTGCGGGCAGGTGGGTGCGGTCCGGTTCCGGTTCCGGTCAGCCGGGGCGCAACTCCCCGGAGAGCATCACGCTCTGGCCGCGGAACTCCGCGACCACCGTGCCGTCGGCCTGCCGGACGGTGACGTCGTAGACCCCGTGCCGCCCGGCGCGGGTGCGCTCCACGGCCTCGGCGGTCAGCTCGTCCCCGACGGCGGCCGGCCGCAGGAAGCTGACCTGCGCGCCCTGGGCGACGGTGACCGGTCCGTGGGTGTTGCAGGCGAACGAGAACGCGGCGTCGGCCAGCAGGAAGACGAAGCCGCCGTGTGCGATGCCGTGCCCGTTGGCCATGGTGTCGGTCAGCCGGAGCCGGACGACGGCCCGGCCCGGTCCGACGTCGCCGAGCGAGATGCCCAGGGCGCGGCAGGTCGGGTCCCGGTCGTACAGGGCCTTGGCCCGCGAGACGCTCAGGGCGAGCGGGTCGCCGTCCGTGCTCATGGTCACCTGCGCTCTCGCTCGGTCCGTCCCGGGCGGGAGCCCGACCGCATTAGATCGGCATCGGCCGGGGCTGTCAACGACCGCGGGCCGTGAACTCCGTTGGTATTCGGTGGATTGGACGGTGCGTCACCGCCCGGAGGATTTGTTGTTGAGGTCATGCCATTAAGTGGAACGCATTCGTTTATCGGGCGTTGAGGGCGCCGTCCTAGTCTCCCCGTCATGCCTCTTTCCCACCCCGCGCCCGAACAGCTCACCGACTACGACGCGGTCAACTTCCAGACCCTGATCACCCGGCTCACCGCTTCGTTGGCGGCCGATCGGGCGGCGGCCACGGAAGGCGCCCAGGAATCGACGAAAATAGCCGTGGACACGTCACAATGACCCGCTCAGGCGAGTGACCTTTCCGGCATATCGAACGTGTGTCGGCAATGTACTGGTCATCTCCATGACTTTCCCCCACCATCTCCCATGGCGCACCGCCCGATTCGTCGGCCACAAGCCGGAACAGGGCCACACCTCAGGAGAGTTGATGAGTTCCATCGGACTTCCTCCGCTCGACCCGGCCGCCTCCCTGGCCGACCTCGTCGAGACGCAGGTCCGTCGCACACCCGACCGCACCGCACTGGTCGACGGTACGGACCGGCTGACCTACCGTGAGCTCTGGTCCTCGGTCGAGCAGTTGGCGTCCGGACTCGCCGGCGCCGGTGTGCGGGCCGGAACCCTGGTGGGAGTCTGTCTGCCCCGGACGCCCGACCTGGTGATCGCCGTCCTGGCGGTGCTCCGGGCCGGCGGCGCGTACGTACCGCTGGACCCGGCCTACCCGCGGGACCGGCTGGAACTGGTGATCGGCGACGCCCGGGCACCGGTGGTGATCACGGACGGCGCCCACGAACACCTGCTCGCCACGGCCGGCGCCGCACTGCTCCACCTCGACGCCGCCCGGCCGGCCCCGGCCGTCACCGCGTTCCCGGACCCGGGCCCCGACGCGCTGGCCAACGTGCTGTACACCTCCGGTTCCACCGGCCGCCCCAAGGGCGTCGAGGTCACCCAGCGCGGCGTCAACGCACTGCTGCGCTGGGCCGCCGGGCTGCTCGGCCCGCAGGACGTCGCCGGGGTGCTCTTCGGCACCTCGGTCTGCTTCGACCTCTCGGTCTACGAGATCTTCCTGCCGCTCTCCACCGGCGGCACCGTGGTGCTGGCCCAGAACGTCCTGGCCCTGCCCGACCTGCCCGCCCGGGACGAGGTCACCCTGGTCAACACCGTGCCCAGCGCGATGGGCGCCCTGCTGCGCGGCGGCCGCGGCCTGCCCCCCGGCGTCCGGGTGGTGAACACCGCCGGCGAGCCGATGTCCCGCCGCCTCGCCGACCAGGTCTACGCCCAGCCGCAGGTCGAGCGCCTCTACAACCTGTACGGGCCGACCGAGGACACCGTCTACTCCACCTGGTGGCCGGTCGGCCGCGACGAGACCTTCGAACCGCTCATCGGCCGCTTCCTGCCCGGCACCACCGGCACCGTCCTGGACGAGCACCGCAGACCCGTGGCACCCGGCGGCATCGGCGAGCTCTACCTGGCCGGCGACGGCCTGGCCCGCGGCTACCACGGCCGCCCCGACCTCACGGAGCAGAGCTTCGTGACGATCGACGGCCGGCGCTGCTACCGCACCGGCGACCTGGTCCGGCTGCGCCCCGACGGCAACCTGGAGACCCACGGCCGCACCGACCACCAGGTCAAGGTCCGCGGCTTCCGGGTCGAACTCGCCGAGATCGAGGCGGTGCTGTCCGCCCACCCCGGCGTCCAGACGGCCGTGGCCGTCGTCCAGCGCGACGACTCCGGCGACTACCTCGCCGCCTTCGTCCAACCCGACCAGGGCGCCGAACCCACCGTCGCCGACCTGCGCGAGCGCTGCGCCGCCGCGCTGCCCGGCTACATGGTGCCCGCCGCCGTCGAGCTGCTCGCCCGCCTCCCGCTCACCCCCAACGGCAAGACCGACCGCCGGGCCCTGCCGGTCGCCGCCCGCACCCGCACGGCCCAGGAGCACTACGTCGCCCCCCGCACGCCGGCCGAGGACCGGATCGCCGAGCTGTGGCGGTCCGTGCTCGGCGTCCCCCAGGTCGGCGTGCACGACGTCTTCCTGGACCTGGGCGGCCACTCGCTGCTCGCGCTGTCCGTGCTGGGCCGGATCGAGCGCGAGTTCCAGGTCCGCGTCCCGCTCGGCGAGTTCTTCGCCGCCCCCACCGTCGCCGCCCTCGCCGTCCGGGTCGCCGACGGCGCGGACGCCCGCCCGAGGGTCTCCCCGCCGCACCGCGACGGCGACCGGCCCGCCCGCGCGACCTCCTTCCAGCGCGAGCTCTGGCTGCACGAGTCGGTGATGGGCGGCACCGCCCTGTACAACGTGCCGCTGCGGATCCGCGCCACCGGCCGGCTCGACCCGCAGCGGCTCGCGGCCGCGCTCACCGAGCTGGTGAGCCGGCACGAGGTGCTGCGCACCGCCCTGGTCGGCCGCGACGGCGAGCTGACCGTCGAGATCCGCCCGGCCTACCCGGTCGACGTCCCGGTGCTCGACCTGCCCGGCGCGGACGAGGCCCGGATCGAGACCGCGCTGCGCGCCGAGGCCGCCCGCCCGATCGACCTGGCCGGCGGCCGGATGCTGCGCGCCCTCGCCCTGCGGATCGGCGAGCACCACCACGAGCTGCTGATCACCGTGCACCACGCGGCCGTCGACGGCTGGTCCAACGGCGTCCTGCTGGCCGAACTCGGCCGCGCCTACCGGGGCGTGGCCCGCGACCCGGAACTCCAGTTCTCCGACGTCGCCCACTGGGAGGAGCAGGTCATCGCCGCCGGCCGCCCGGAGGCCCGGCGCTGGGCCGGCCGCCTCGCCGGCCTCGACGCCGACCAGCACCTGCCCGGCGACCGCCCGCACCCCGACCCGCACGACGCGACCGGTGTCCGCACGGCCCGCCGGCTCGACCCGGACCTGCTGAAGACGGTCGAACGCTGGGCCGCCGAGGAGGGCGCGAGCCTCTACATGACGCTGCTGGCGGCGCTCGGAGCCGTCGTGCACCGCTACACCGGGCGCACCGACGTCGCCGTGCTGACCCCCTTCGCGGTCCGGCCGCTGCCCGAGCTGGAACAGGTCCTCGGGCCGCTCACCAACACCGTGGCGATGCGCTTCGACGTCCGCGGCACCGAGTCGTTCCGTGAACTCGTCCGCCGGGTGCGCCCGGTGGTACTGGACGCCGCCGACCACTGCGGGCACCCCGCCGGTGAGCAGGTCCAGTACGCCGGCGGCGCGGCCGGGCTGACCGCCACCCCGTTCGCCCAGATCATGCTGGCGGTCCAGAACCACCCCGCGGCGGCCGCCGAACTCGGCGACCTGAAGCTGGACTTCGTCGCGGAGGTCTGCAACGGCACGGCCAAGACCGACCTCTCGCTTTTCCTGGAGTTCCCGGCCGACGGGCCGCTGCTGTCCGCCGAGTACCGCACCGGCCGGTACGACGAGCCCTCCGTCCGGGCGGCCGTCGACCACCTGCTGACCCTGGTCGCGCACGCGGTGGCCGAGCCCGACCTCCCGATCGCCGAACTGGCGATGCTCTCCGAGGCCGAACTGCGGGCCGCCGTCCCCGGCCCCGGCGAGCCCCCGGCCCCGGCGCCGACCCTGCCCGAACTGGTCGCCGCCCAGATCGCCCGGACCCCGGACGCGATCGCCGTCTCCGCCGCCGACGGCACCCTCAGCTACGCCGAACTCGACGCCGCCGCCGACCGGTTGGCCCGCCGGCTGCGAGCCGGCGGAGCCGCCCCCGGCACCCTGGTCGCGGTCGCCGTCCGGCGCGGGCGCCTGCTGCCGGCCGCCCTGCTCGGCGTCCTGCGCAGCGGCGCCGCCTACCTCCCGCTCGACCCCGACCAGCCGACCGCCCGCAACCGGGCGGTGCTCGCCGACTCCGGCGCCGCCCTGCTGGTCGGTGAGAGGGCGACCGCCGCGGACGAACTGTTCCAGGGCCGCTCCGCCGTCCTGGTGGACGACCCGGACAGCGCCCCGCCGGTCGCCGCAACCGGGACCGTGGCCGGCCCGGAGGACCCCGCCTACCTGCTCTACACCTCGGGCTCCACCGGACGGCCCAAGGGCGTGTCCGTCCCGCACCGCGCGATCGTCAACTTCCTGCGGTCGATGGCCCGCGAACCCGGCATCACCGAACGGGACGTGGTCGCCGCCGTCACCACCGTCACCTTCGACATCGCCGGACTGGAGCTCTGGCTGCCGCTGGTGCTGGGCGCCCGGACCGAGATCGCCGACCGGGCCACCGCCACCGACGGCCGCGCCCTCGCCGACTGGCTGGACCGGCGCGCCGTGACCGTGCTCCAGGCCACCCCGGCCACCTGGCGGCTCCTGCTGGAGGCCGACTGGCCCGGCCGCGCCGGCCTGCTGGCCCTGTGCGGCGGCGAGGCCCTCACCGGCGACCTCGCCCGCGACCTGCTCCGCCGCTGCCGCGAGCTGTGGAACCTGTACGGCCCGACCGAGACCACCGTCTGGTCCACCGCCCAGCGGGTGGACGCCCGGCTGGCCGCCCACGACGCCGTGGTCCCGCTCGGCGGCCCGATCGCGCACACCCGCCTGCACCTGCTGGACGCGGCCGGCCGGCCCGTGCCGCCGAACGGCGTCGGCGAGCTGTGCATCGCCGGCGCCGGCGTGGCCCTCGGCTACCACGGCCGCCCGGAGCTGACCGCCGAACGGTTCGTCCCCGAGCCCGGCGCCCCGGACGGCGCGCCGATGTACCGCACCGGCGACCTCGCCACCCGGCGGCGCGACGGCCGCCTGGAGTACCACGGCCGCGCCGACCGGCAGATCAAGCTGCGCGGCTTCCGGATCGAACCGGGCGAGGTCGAGGCCGCGCTGACCGGGCTCCCCGGCGTCACCGCCGCGGCCATCAGCCTGCGCACCGGCCCCGCCGGCCCGGTGCTGGCCGCCCACGTGGTCACCGACGGCCGCACCGGCGAGGAACTGCGCACCGCCCTCGCCGCCCGGCTGCCCGACCACCTGGTCCCCGCCGTGGTCGTGCCGCTGCCCGCCCTGCCGCTCACGCCCGCCGGCAAGGTGGACCACGCGGCCCTGCCCGAGCCGCGGTTCGGCGGCACCGGCGCACCGCCCGAGGGCGACTGCGAGGAACTCCTCGCCGAGCTCTGGCAGGAGGTCCTCGGCCTGCCCGGGATCGCCCGGACCGACGACTTCTTCGCGCTGGGCGGCCACTCGCTGCCCGCCATCCGCCTGGTCGCCCGGGTCCGCGACACCTTCGAGACCGAGCTGCCGCTGCGCGCGGTCTTCGAGACCCGGACGCTGGCCGCGATGGCCCGCCGGATCGAGGACCTCCTGCTCGGCGAGCTCGACGCCGACCTGCACCTCGCGGGGGAGACCCGATGACCGTCGACGAGAGCACCGCCGCCCCCGCCGCCGGCCGGCAGGAACTGCTCCGGCAGCGCCTGGCCAGGGCCCGGGCCGCCAAGGCCGCGCACCGCGGCATCACCCCCCGCCCGGAGGGCGCCGCCGCCCCGCTGTCCTTCGCCCAGCGGCGGATGTGGTTCCTCGCGCAGTACGAGCCGGACAGCGGCGCGTACAACATCCCGCTCGCGCTGCGGATCACCGGCGAGCCCGACACCGCCGCACTCGCCGCCGCACTGACCGACCTGGTCGAGCGGCACGAGGTGCTGCGCACCGTCTACCCGTCCGCGGACGGCCTCGTCCGTCCCGAACTCCACGACGCCGAGCGGTTCGCACTCGCCACCCTCGACCTGCCCGCCACCGAGGCCGACGCCTGGCTCGCGGACGAGGCCCGCCGGCCCTTCGACCTCGCCGCCGACCTCCCGGTCCGGGCCGCGCTGCTGCGCACCGGCGACGGCCGCAGCGTCCTGAGCCTGGTGCTGCACCACATCGCCGCCGACGGCTGGTCGATCGGCGTGCTCTGGCGCGACCTCGCCGAGGCCTACGCCGCCCGACGCGCCGGCCGGGCCCCCGCGGCCGCGCCGCTGCCCGTCCAGTACGCCGACGTCGCGCACTGGCAGCAGACCACCCTCGCCGAGGAACTGACCCGCCAGCAGGCCTGGTGGCAGGAGCGGCTGCGCGGCGCCACCGCCACCGTCACCGTGCCCGCCGACCGGCCCCGGCCGGCCGTGGCGGGCAGCCGCGGCGAGCGGATTCCCGTCGCGTTGGGCGCCGAGCGCTCCCGCCGGATCCGGGCCCTCGCCGAGGAGACCGGCTCGACCGTCTACATGGTGCTGCTCGCCGCCCTGCAGACCGTGCTGTCCCGCTACACCGGCGCCGAGGACGTGGTGGTCGGCAGCCCGGTCGCCGGCCGCACCCGCAGCGAGACCGAACCGCTGGTCGGCTGCTTCGTCAACACCCTGGCGATGCGCACCGACCTCTCCGGCGACCCCACCGTCCGAGGCCTGCTGGAACGCGTCCGCGAGGGCACCCTCGGCGCCTTCGCCCACCAGGACCTGCCCTTCGAGCGCCTCATCGACGCCCTCGGCCTGGAACGCGAACTCGCCCACACCCCGCTCTTCCAGGTGATGCTCAACGTCCAGGGCGACGCGGCCGAGCGGCCCGCACTGCCCGGCGTCGAGGTCGAGTGGCTGGACAGCGGCACCGGCACCGCCAAGTTCGACCTGTCGATCGCCGTGGTGGACGGCGGCGGCGAGCTCACCGGCGACCTGATCTGGCGCACCGAGCTCTACGACGAGCCGACCGTGCGCCGCACCCTCGGACACCTCACCACCGTGCTGGACGCCATGGCGGCCGACCCCGACCGCCCGCTGGCCGACCTGCCGCTGCTCACCACCGCCGAGGAACGGCAGCTCGCCGCCTGGGGCGACACCGCCCGCGCCTGGGACCTGACCGGCACCCTGCACGGACTGATCGAGGAGCAGGCCCGCCGCACCCCGCACGCCCCCGCCGTGCTCGGCGCCGACGGACGGCTCAGCTACGCCGAACTCGACCACCGGGCCGACGAACTGGCGCACCGCCTGGTCGCCCTCGGGGTCGGCCCCGACCGCCCGGTCGGCCTGTTCGTCGAGCGCTCCGCCGCCCTGGTGGTCGGCATGCTCGGCATCCTCAAGGCCGGTGGCGCCTACCTCCCGCTCGACCCGCTCTACCCGGACGAGCGGATCCGTGCCCTGCTCACCCAGGCCTCGGCCGCCGCCGTGGTGACCACCGCCGACCTCGCCCCGCGGACCGCCGGCGCCGTGCCCACCGCCCTGCTGCCCGGCCTCGACGTGCCGACCGGCCCCCCGCTCGGCCCACCCGCGGTCGAGGTGCGCCCCGAGCACCTCTGCTACCTGCTCTTCACCTCGGGCTCCACCGGCGCGCCCAAGGCGGTCGCCGTCGAGCACCGCAACTACCGCAACTACCTGCACGGCCTGCGCGAGCGGACCACCCCCGCCGGCGCCGAACCGTGGAACTGGGCGCTGGTCTCCACCTTCGCCGCCGACCTCGGCACCACCAACGTCTTCGGCGCCCTCACCGGCGGCGGCTGCCTGCACCTGCTGACCCGCGACCAGGCCACCGACCCGGACGCCTTCGCCGACTACCTGGCCGAGCACCGGATCGACGCGATGAAGCTCGTCCCCAGCCACCTGGAGGGACTGGCCGCGCACGGCGACCGGCTCGCCGGGGTGCTGCCCGGCCGGCTGCTGATCTGCGCCGGCGAACCGCTGCGCCCCGACCTGGTGGCCCGGATCCGTGCCGCCGCGCCCAGGCTGACCCTGCACAACCACTACGGCCCGACCGAGACCACCGTCTCGATGCTCGGCGACCCCGTCCCCGCCGAACTCGGCGACGCCGCCACCGCGCCGCTCGGCCGTCCCTTCGGCAACGTCGGCGCCCACGTGCTGGACGGCCGCCGCCGGCCCGTCCCGGTCGGGGTGCCGGGCGAGCTGTACGTCTCCGGCGGCGGCGTGGCCCGCGGCTACCTCGGCCGTGACGACCTCACCGCCGAACGGTTCCTGGACCTGCCGCAGGGCCGCGCCTACCGCACCGGCGACCTGGTCCGCCGCCGCCCGGACGGCGCGGTCGAGTTCCTCGGCCGGGTCGACCACCAGGTCAAGATCCGCGGCTTCCGGGTCGAGATCGGCGAGGTCGAGGCGGAACTGACGGCCCGCCCGGAGATTCGCGAGGCCGTGGTCGTCACCCGCGGCGAGGGCGCCGCCCGTGCGCTCGTCGGGTACGTCGTCCCGGCCGCCGGCCCCGTGGACCCCGCCGCCCTGCGCACCGCGCTGCGCACCCGGCTGCCCGACTACATGGTGCCGGCCGCGCTGGTGGTGCTGGACGGGCTCCCGCTCACCGGCAACGGCAAGGTCGACCGCGCCGCCCTGCCCGAACCGGCCGCCCCGCAGCGGCCCCCGGGCGCCGGCGCGGCGCCGGCGACCCCCACCGAGCACCGGGTCGCGGACGCCTTCCGGCAGGTCCTGAAGACCGGGGAGATCGGCGCCGAGGACGACTTCTTCGCCCTCGGCGGCGACTCCTTCACCGCCGTGCACACCGTCCGCCTGCTCTCCCGGGACCTGTCGGTGATCGACCTGTTCCAGCAGCCCACCGTGCGCGGGCTCGCCGCCCTGCTGGACGCCCGCGCCACCGGCACCGGCCGGGAGGGACCGCGCCGGCTCCTGCACCGCCTCACCCGCTCCACCGCGCCCGCCGCACTCAGCGTGGTCTGCGTCCCGTACGGCGGCGGCAGCCCGGTCACCTTCCAACCGCTGGCCGACGCGCTGCCGGCCGGCCACCGGCTCTACGCCGTCGAACTGCCCGGCCACGACCCGAGCCGTCCCGACGACGAACTCGCGGGCCTCGACGGCCTCGCCGACCTGCTGGTCGAGCAGATCACCGAGCAGGTCGACGGCCCGGTGGTGCTCTACGGCCACTGCCTGGGCGGCGCCCTCGCCACCGCCCTGGCCTCCCGGCTGGAGGCCGCCGGCGCCGACCTGCGCGGCCTGGTGCTCGGCGGCACCTTCCCGGCCGCCCGCTTGCCCGGCCGGTTCGCCGAGTGGATGGCCAGGCGACTGCCCGGCGACCGGATGCTCTCCAACCGCTCCTACCTCGACTACCTGCGGGCGATGGGCGGCTTCACCGACGTCTACGACACGGCCGAGCAGGACTTCCTGGTCCGCGCGCTGCGCCACGACGTCCGGCAGGCCGAGGACTTCTACACCCGCGCCTACGGGGACGGCCGCCCCGCGCCGATCTCGGCCCCGATCCTGTGCGTGGTGGGCGAGAAGGACCGCGCGACCCTGCTGTACGAGGAGCGCTACGCCGAGTGGGAGCACTTCGGCGAGCGCGTCTCGCTCGCGGTGATACCGCGGGCCGGGCACTACTTCCTCAAGCACCAGGCGGACGAGCTGGCCCGGGTGCTGACCGGCTGGACGGCCGCGCCGCCGCCCCCGCAGGAGACCCCCGCCGCCCGGGCGGCCCGTCCCGACCTCGGCACCTTCGCCAAGGTCGCGATCGGCCAGTTCGTCTCGATGATCGGCACCGGCCTGTCCACCTTCGCGCTCGGCGTGTGGGTCTACCTGCGGACCGGCTCGGCCTTCGACTTCGCGATGATCTCGGTGGTGGCAGTGCTGCCCGCCGTGCTGCTGCTGCCGGTCGCCGGCGCCGTGGCGGACCGGACCGACCGCCGCAGGATCATGATCGTCACAGACACCGTCGCCGCCCTCGGCATGCTCTCGCTGGGCCTGCTGCTGTGGACCGACCTGCTCCAGCTCTGGCACGTCTACCTGGTCGCCTGCATCGGCTCGACCTGCACCGCCTTCCAGCGCCCCGCCTACCTGGCGGCCATCACCCAGCTCGTCCCCAAGCGCTACCTCGGCCAGGCCAACGGACTGGCCCAACTGGGTGCCGGCGCGGGCGACATGATGGCGGTGCTGGCCGGCGGCGTGCTGGTCTCGCTGATCGGGCTGCACGGGGTGGTGCTGTTCGACATGGTCACCTTCCTGATCGGCGTCAGCGCCCTGCTGATGGTCCGCTTCCCCGACACCATGTTCGAGAAGCAGGAGGAACCCCTGCTGCGCGAGGTGGTCACCGGCTGGCGGTACATCGTGCGCCGGCACAGCCTGGTCGCGATGGTGGTCTTCTTCGTGGTGTTCAACTACCTCTTCGCGGTGGTCACCGTGCTGGTCACCCCGATGGTGCTGGCCGCCGGCTCCGCGGTCGAACTCGGCGTCGTCACCGCCGTCGGCGGCGTCGGCGCGATGACCGGCGCCCTGGTGATGGCCCTGTGGGGCGGCACCAGGCGCCGCTCGGTCGGCATGATCGGCTTCACCTCCGTGGTCGGTGCCGCCGCCGTACTGGCCGGCATCCGGCCGCAGCCGGTCTTCGTCGCCTGCGGACTGTTCGTCCTGTGGGGATCGCTGATGATCCTCAACTCGCACTGGATGGCGCTGATCCAGACCAAGGTCGGCATGGAGCTCCAGGGCCGGGTCCTGGCGACCAACCAGATGCTCGCGATGTCGATGATGCCGCTCGGCTTCCTCACCGCGGGCCCGCTCTCGGACCACGTCTTCGAGCCCCTCATGCGGCCCGGCGGCGCCCTCGCGGACTCCCTCGGCCTCCTGCTCGGCGCCGGTCCCGGCCGGGGCGCCGGCCTGCTGCTCGTCCTGGTCGGCCTGGTGCTGGGCGGCTGGGGCCTGCTCGGCCTCGCCTACCGCCCGCTGCGCCTGATCGAGGACCTGCTGCCGGACGCCGTCCCCGACCCCGAGATCGGCGACAAGGACACCATCCAGGCCGAGGCGGACCGGCTGCTCGCCGGCGCCCGCCCCGCCGCCGAGCCCGCCCCGCCCCGGGTCCCCGCCGGCACCCGCTCCTGACGCGACGCCGCCTCCCGCGGGTCGGACGGACCGGCGGGAGGCGGCGGCGGGGTGCTTCGGACGACGGCGTGCCTCACGAGACGGCGCCCGCCGTCCCGCCCCCGCCGGTGGCGACGCCGCCGTGCGGCTTGGCCGGGGCGAAGGGCGGCGTGTCCACCTCGCACACGGTGCCGGGCGCCGGCAGGGTGCCGTCGACGAGGTACCGGCTCTCGTGCGCCTGGATGCAGCTGTTGGGGTTGAACAGCGCGGTGTGCCCGTACCCGTTGTTGGTGAGCAGGCGGGCCCTGGCCAGCTCCTTGGCCATGGCCTGCGCGTCCGCGTACGGGGTGGACGGGTCGTAGATCGTGCCGACCACCAGGACGGTCGCGGCCGTGGGGTTGTTCCACGGGCCGGTGTACCGGTCGGCCGCCTGGGCCGGCCAGGTGGCACACGGCTCCGCGGCCCAGGTCCAGAAGCGTCCGGCGTCGCCCGCCCGGGCGGCCGCGGCCTCCTCCAGCCCGTGGTACACGGCGGGGTCGCGCGGGTTGGGGCTGTCGCCGCAGAGCACGGCGCCGGCCTGCTCGTCACCCGTGTACGGGGCCGGGTTCCGGACCGGCGGCGCGGGCGGCAGGACGGACGGCTCCGGGACGCGGCCCTCCCACAGCTCCTGGAGCCGGCCGGCCAGGTCGGCCCAGCCGGGGTTCGCGATGTAGAGGCTGTTCACCGCGTCCGCCACCGTGGCGGCATACGTCCACGCGCCCACCGGCTGCTTGCGGAGCCGCGCCATCAGCTCGTCGAACCTGGCGCGGGTCGCCTCCGGGCTGCCGGCGGAGAAGGCGCAGGCCTCGGTGGTGGTGGACCCGCACAGGGTGAGGAACCGGTCCAGGGTCGCCGCGGCCGTCCCGTCCGAACCCATCCGCAGGAACGTCGGGAGCCGGGCGTCGTCCGAGCCGTGGTTCGTCCAGGCCTGCGGGTCGATGTTGCTGTCCAGGACCATGGCGCGGACGGTGCCGGGGTAGAGGTTCGCGTAGGTCGCCCCGAGGATCGTGCCGTAGGAGACCCCGAGGTAGTTGAGCTGCGGCTCGCCCACCGCCTGGCGGAGCAGGTCGAGGTCGTGCGCGGTGTCGGCGGTCGACACGTGGCGCAGGAGTTCGGGGTCACGCCGCTCGCAGCCCTGGCCCAGCTCCTTGAACGCGGTGATCCAGCTCTCCCGCTGCTGCTCGCCCACCGGGAACCCGACCGGCCTGGTCGCCGCCCAGGCGGCGGCCTCCTCGGGACTGCCGAAGCAGTTGACCGCGGTGCTGTTGCCCACTCCGCGCGGGTCCCAGCTGACGATGTCGAAGCGTTCCCGGACCTCCTTCGGGAAGTCCTCGTAGTTCTGCGGCACCTGCACCGTGCCGGGGCCGCCGGGGCCGCCTGGGTTGGTGAACAGGGTGCCGATCCGCCGCCCCGGGTCGGTCGCCACCCGCCGGACGACCGCCAGTTCGATGGTCCGGCCGCCGGGGTCGGCGTAGTCCAGCGGAACCTCGGCGGTGGCGCAGTCGAACGGACTGCCGGGTATGCAGGGACTCCAGTCCAGTCGGGGCACCGGAACCGATGGTGACGGCGACGGCATGCCGTCGGCCAGGGCGAGCTCCGGCGCCGTCACCACCGTGGCGCAGATCACCGCCGCGGCGATGGCCGCCGCCCGGTGCCGGCGGCCCGCTGTGCATCCGCGTATCGACATGCTCGGTCTTCTCCTCGCCGTTGAGGGTCGGGTGCGGCCGGTTCCGCGCGCACCGGTACGCATCCGTGTGCACCACGACACTGTGTTTCGGCGCCGGACGCGAGCCGATCGGGTCCGAACGGGGCGATCCGCCCTCTGGCTTGGAGAATCGTTCGGGCAGGAACCCCCGGACGTGTGGTTTGCCGCCGTTCCCCGTCCGAAGCCATTGCCAGGCCCCGTGGCCCGGGAGGAGCATGCCCGGGCAGGCCGAAGTCCCAGCGGGAGGTACCGACATGTCCGGTCCCCAGCAGCCGTCCACCACACGCGCCGTCCGACTGATCTTCGAGTACGAGGGCGACGCGGTGCGCCTCGTCTCCCAGCAACCCGTCGACACCGTCGTCAGCGGTTTCGACACCCCACCCGAACTCCGGCCCGGCCACTTCGTGGAGGCCCGGGACAGCCGCGGGCGGAGCCTCGTCCGGGTCCCCGCGCGGGGCGCCTTCCTGGAGAGCGCCGAGGTCTTCCCGGAGGACCACGCGGAGCCGATCACCCGGGTCGACGTCGAGGCCCGCGGTGCGTTCACCGTGGTCGTGCCGACGCCGGCCGCCGCCACCCAGGTCGCCGTCGTCCGGGTGGCGCCACCCGGCCCCGGAGCGGAGCCGACCCCCGGCGGCGGTGCCACCGGCCCGCTGCCGGGCGCCGCGCCGCGGGTCGACCTCGCCACCTTCCCCCTCGAAGCCCGGTAGGGGGCCCGGATGACCACCGCCGACGGCACCGTCCAGGGCCGCACCCAGATCTTCGGGTCCGCACCGCGCAACCGGGCCTTCACCGTCGTGCTGCTCGGCGACGGCTTCACCGCCGCGCAGCAGGCCGACTTCAACACCGCCTGCGCGGCCTTCGTGACCGCGCTGCGCGCCACCCCGCCGTACGACGAGCTCTCCCCCGCCATCAACGTCTGGCGGGTCAACGTCGCCTCCACCGACACGGGCGCCGACGACCCGGTCAGCGGCGGCGGCACGGGAGCGACGGCCCGCACCTACTTCGACTCGACCTTCGGCGCGAACGGCATCCGGCGGCTGCTGGTCTGCAACGCCACCACGGTGCTCAGCACGGCCGCGGCGCGGGTCCCGGAGTTCAGCGTCGCGATCGTCGTGGTCAACTCCACGGTCTACGGCGGCAGCGGCGGTTCGGTCGGCACCTACTCGCTCGCGGGCGGCGCGACCGAGATCGCCATCCACGAGATCGGGCACACCGCCTACGGGCTGGCGGACGAGTACCCGTACTACGCGGGCGGAAACGAGACCGGGCACGACCACCACCCGGCGGGCGAGCCGTCCGAGCCGAACGTCACGCTCAACACCGTCCGGTCCACCCTCAAGTGGGGCTGGGCGGTCGCCGCGGGCACCGCGCTGCCCACGATGAGCAACCCGAACTGCTCGACGGTGGACGGCCGGGCCAGCACCGTCCCGGCCGGCACGGTCGGCTGCTTCGAGGGCGCGCACTACTACCACTGCGGCGCGTTCCGGCCGGAGTACACCTGCAAGATGCGTGAACTCGGCGTCCCCTTCTGCCGGGTGTGCCGGCAGGTGATCTGGAACCGGATCGGTCCGCTGGCCACCCTGCCCGCCCGGGAGCGCACCGCGATCAGCGTGGTCGCCCGCTACCCCGAGCACCTGGACGTCTTCGCGGTCGCGGCGGACGGCCGGACGATGTCGGACTGGTGGGACCAGTCCAGCGGCTGGGCCGGCTGGTTCCAGGTCTCCGGCGGCGTCGCCTCGCCCGGCGGCCCCGGATCGCCGGTCACCTCGGTCGCCCGGTACGCCGGACACCTCGACCTGTTCACGGTGGGTACCGACGGCCGGGTCTACAGCACCTGGTGGGACCAGTCGAGCGGCTGGGCCGGCTGGTTCCGGGTGGGCAGCCTGGTGGCCCGCCCCGGATCCACCGTCAACGTCGTCAGCCGCTACACCGACCACCTGGACCTCTTCACCACCGCCTCCGACGGGCGGACGATGTCGACCTGGTGGGACGCCCGCACCGGCTGGGCGGCGGACTGGTTCCACCTCGGCGGCGGGGTCGCCGCCGCGGGCGCCACCGTCACCGCCGTCGCCCGCTACCCGTTCCACCTCGACGTGTTCACCGTGGGGACGGACAACCGGGTCTACAGCTGCTGGTGGGACGAGCGCAGCGGCTGGGCCGGCTGGTTCCCGCTGCCGGGCGTCACCTGCCGGCCGGACTCCACGGTGACCGCGGTGGCCCGCCACCGGGACCACCTCGACCTGTTCACCACCGCCTCCGACGGGCGGACGATGTCGACCTGGTGGGACGCCCGCACCGGCTGGGCGGGCTGGTTCCAGGTCTCCGGCGGCACGGCCTCGCCCGGCTCGGCGATCACCGCCGTGGCGCGCTACACCAACCACCTGGACTTGTTCGTCGTCGGCGCGGACAACCGCATCCAGTCGACCTGGTGGCACGACACCACCGGGTGGGCGGCCTGGTTCAACGTCTCGGGCGGGGTGGCCAGGCCCGGCAGCCAGATCGCCGCCCTGAGCCGGGTCACCGAGCACCTGGACGTGTTCGCGGTCGGCGCGGACGGGCTGGTCACCAGCGCCTGGTGGGACGTCTCCGGCGGCTGGTCGGGCTGGTTCCCGCTCGGTATCACCTGAGCCGGCCGCCGTGCGGGGCGTCCCGCCGCCCGGCGCTCAGTGCGCCCCGCCCTCCGCACGCCGCAGCAGGTAACTGTCCATGATCCAGCCCTTCCGCTCCCGCGCCTGCTCGCGCAGCTCGCGGATCCGGGGGGCGGTCTCCGCCAGCGGCCCGGCCGCCAGGATCTCGTCCGGCGTGCCGAGGTACGCCCCGTAGAAGATCTCCAGTCCCTCGGGATCGATCTCGGTGAAGGCGGCGCGCCCGTCCAGCATCACCACCACGTCGTCCACGTCCTCGGGAAAGCCCCGGGCGAGTCGGCGGCCGGTGGTGACCTGGACGGCGCGCCCGACCCGGGTCAGCGTGGTGCGGTGCCGGGCCGCCAGCGCCGAGATGCTGCTGATGCCCGGGATCACCTCGTACTCGAAGGCGGCGGTGCCGCGCGCCAGCACCTCGTCCACCACGGCGATCACGCTGTCGTACAGGCTCGGGTCGCCCCAGACCAGGAAGGCGCCGGTCTCGTCCGGGCCGAGGTGCTCGGCGATCAACCGCTCGACCAGGTCGGCCCGGCGGCTGCGCCAGTCGTCGACGGCCGCCGTGTACGCAGGGGTGGTGCGGTCCCGCTCGGCGTCCGGGACGCCGACCACGCGGTGGCCGGGCCGCCCGTGCTCGGTGAGGATCTGCCGGCGCAGCCGGATCATGTCCTGCCGTTCCTCGTTCTTGTCGAGGATGAAGAACACGTCGGTGCGGGCGAGGGCCTTGGCCGCCTGAAGGGTCAGGTGGTCGGGGTCGCCCGCCCCGATGCCGATGACGAGGATGTGCTGCATGGCAGCGATTGTGCCGTGCCGCCCGCCGGCCCGGACGGCCGGGGCGCCGGCGGACCCTTCCCTCCGGGACGCCTGCGGGCGGTGCCGGGGGCGGGCCGCCGGGCCGGGTGCCGGCCCGGCGGCCCGCCCCGGGCGCCCGGCTCAGCGGCCCGAAGGACGGTGCTCGTGCACGGAGTTGCTCTCCTGGAGCTTCTTCCAGGAGAGCGGCTCCCGGAGCTCCCCGGCCGGGGCGGAGGCGGAGGGCCGCGGTCCGGCGGCCGACACCGGATGGGTGGGAGCGGCCGGCTTGGCAGGGGTGAACAGCCAGGTGTCCAGCAGGGCGCCGAGCGGTTTGCCGGAGATCCGCTCGGCGTACGCCCGGAACTGCTCGATGGTGGCGTTGCCGTACCGGTGCTCGGCGGGCCAGCCCTTGAGGATCCGGAAGAAGGCCTCGTCTCCGACGGCGTTGCGCAGCGCCTGGACGGTGAGCGCGCCGCGCTCGTACACGGCGGTGTCGAACTGCCGGTCCGGGCCCGGGTCGCCGGGCAGGACCGTCCAGAACGGGTCGTCCGCGGAGTAGGCGGCGTAGGTGTAGTCGGCCAGTTCCTGCGCGGTGCCCTCGCCCTCGTGCTCGGACCAGAGCCACTGCGTGTAGCGGGCGAAGCCCTCGTTGAGCCAGATGTCGCTCCAGCGGCTGAGCGAGACGCTGTCGCCGTACCACTGGTGGGCGAGTTCGTGGACGACGACGCCGGTGTTGGCGCCGCGGGCGAACTGCCGGGGGCTGTAGAAGACCTGGCTCTGGGTCTCCAGCGCGTAGCCGGTGGTCACGTTGGGCACGTAGCCGCCGACCGAGCTGAACGGGTAGGGCCCGAGGTAGCCGCTCAGCCAGTCGACGAGCTCGCCGGTGCGCTCGACGCTGGCGCGGGCGGCGCCGGCGTTGTCGCCGAGGTCCTTGCTGTACGCCGTGAGGACGGGCAGGCCGCCGGCGGTGGTGTCGGAGACCACGTCGAAGCGGCCGACGGCGAGCGTGGCCAGGTAGGTGGCCTGGGGCTTGTTCTCCCGGTAGCTGTACCTGGTCCAGCCGAGCCGGGACACCTGCGAGGTGAGCACGCCGTTGCTGATCGCCTGGGTCCCGTCGGGTACCAGGACGGAGACGTCGAAGGTGGCCTTGTCCGAGGGGTGGTCGTTGCTCGGGAACCACCACCAGGCCGACTCCGGCTCGTTGGCGGCGATGCCGCCGTCCGGGGTGCGCAGCCAGCCGGTGAAGCCGTACCGGGAGACCTTGGACGGGGTGCCCGAGTACCGCACCACCACCGTGGCGGTGGCGCCCTTGGCGAGCGGCCTGGCCGGGGTGATCTCCAGCTCCTGCTCTCCGGTGGCGGCGAACGCGGCCGGCCGGCCGTTGACCAGCACCTCGCGGACGTCGAGGGCGAAGTCGAGGTCGAACCGGGAGAGGTCCTGGGTGGCGGCGGCGAGCAGGGTCGTGGTGCCCTCCAGGTGGTCGGTGGCCGGGTCGTAGGTGAGTCGGATGTCGTAGTGCGAGACGTCGTAGCCGCCGTTCCCGTAGGTCGGGTAGTAGCGGTCTCCGATGCCGGGCGCACCGGCCTGCCCGATCGGGGCGGCGGAGGCGGGGACGGCGAGGAAGAGGGCGGCGGCAGCGGCGGTGGCAGAGACGGTCAGCCTCGTGCGCAAGGGGTCCTCCGGGGTCGCTGTGACGGGTGCCTGTCTGACGACAGGTCTGATCCCTGTCCCGGCGAGGGGTGTCCCATCCCTCTGTTTCGCAATGTTCATGCCACGAAATCGGGCGTCACCCGGCCGACCTGCCCCGGCGCCCCCCCGGGGGCGCTCAGTGCAGGTGCTGCCGCCAGTCCGCGGGCACCTTCCCCTGCGGGCCGGGGGTCGGCTGGGCGGTCGGGTGGCAGGCCGGACCTGCCAGCTCGGGCCCCTCGTAGTACTGCTCGGTCTCGATGTTCCACAGCCAGCTCTCGCCCGGCTCGAAGCTGGCCAGGAACGGGTGACCGGCCTCCCTGGCGTGCCGGGTGCCGTGCTGCGAGGGGGAGGAGTCGCAGCAGCCGACGTGCCCGCAGGCCGCGCAGCGGCGCAGGTGCAGCCACCAGCCGGGCCCCTCGCCCGCCAGGCACTCCACGCAGCCCTCGCCGCTCGGTACCACCGTCGGATCGATCCCCGGGATCTGCTCGTCGGCCATGCGGAGTACTCCCTGTCGGTACGGACGTCTGAGCGCAGCGTACGACCGCGACCACGGGGGCCCCGGCCGCCGCGCCGGGCTGCCGCGCCGGGCCGACGTGCCTGGCCGACGTGCTGCCCGAGCCGCTCCGCCCGAGCCGCGCGCCACCGAGCCGCGCGCTACCGGGCCTGCCGCCGCCGGTCGGCGAGCAGCACGACGCCGGCCGTGGCCGCCGCGACCGCCGCGCCGGCCGTCAGGAGGCCGCGGTCCGAGCGCCAGGACAGCACCGACCAGCGCGACTGTGCCGACAGCACCGAGCCGGTGCTCAGCCAGGACCCGGCCGAGATCAGCGACAGCGCGGAGCCGATCGAGCCGAGCGACAGGGCGCTGCCCACCGAGCCGATCGACAGCACCGACCCGACGGACCCGACGGACAGCACCGAGCCGACCGAGCCGATCGACAGCACGGAGTCCTTGGACCAGAGGGACAGCGGCGAGTCACCGGGGTTCATCCGAAGCACTCCTGACCGATCGACAGCGGGCCGCCCGTCGGTCGGCCGCCCGTCGACCGATGGTAGAACGCCCGCACGACCGCCCGCACCGCGCCGGCCGTTCCGGCAGCCGTCAGGCCGGTCGACGGGCCTCGATCAGGTACCGGGTCGAGTGCGCGACGAACGGCCCCTCGCGCTCGATCCGCCGGTGCAGCTCCGCCAGCCGGTCCCGGTGGGCGTCGACGGTGAAACCCGGCACCATCCAGATGACCTTGCGCAGGAAGTAGACCACCGCGCCGATGTCCAGGAACTCGGTGCGCAGCGACTCGAACCGCAGGTCGACCACCTCCAGGCCGGCGGCCTCGGCGCCCCGGCGGGCGTCGTCGGGGTGGCGGCCGCGGCGGACTTCCTCGGGCTGCGGGCCGAGGAAGTACTCGACCAGCTCGAAGACGCTGGCGGGGCCGACGTGCTGGGCCAGGTAGGTGCCTCCGGGGCGCAGCACCCGGGCGATCTCCTCCCACCAGACGGTCACCGGGTGGCGGCTGGTCACCAGGTCGAAGGCCCGGTCGGCGAAAGGCAGCGGCGGCTCGTCCGGGTCGGCGACCACCACGGCCCCGAGCGGGTGCAGCAGCGCGGTGGCCCTGGCGACGTTCGGCGGCCAGGACTCGGTGGCCACCATCACCTTCGGCAGCGTCGCCCCGGTGCCGGCCAGTACCTCCCCGCCGCCGGTCTGCACGTCCAGCGCGGCCGACGCCCGGGTCAGCCGCTCGCCGATCATGCGCTGGTATCCCCAGGACGGCCGCTGCTCGGTGGCCCGTCCCGCCAGCCAGGAGAAGTCCCAGCCCGCCACCGACACGGAGTCGGCCTCCGCCACCAGGTCCTCGAACGTCCGCGTCATGCCCCGATCATCCCGGTGCGGACGACGGCCGCGCCACCCGGTTCCGGCGCGGCTCAGCCCTCCCCGGCGAGGCCGGTGCCGCGCTCGGGCAGCTGCCGCATCTCCACCACCTGGAGGCCCACGGACTGGAAGCGCATCAGCAGCCCGTACAGGTGGGCCTCGTCGGTGACCGGCCCGAGAAAGAGGGTCTGGTCGGGCACGGGGGCGTGCTCCAGTTCGGGGAAGGCCTCGGCCAGGGCCGGGGAGACGATGCCGGCGACGCGGAATTCGTAGCGCATGCGGGCCTTCCCTCGAAGCCTGGGGCCGGTGGTGGTGCCCGGGGCCGGTCGTTCCCCCCCCACCGTGGGTTCCCCACCATGCTGGGCGCCCGCGAGGCCGCGGGCATCGCCCGAACCGGGCGATCCGGGGTGATCCAGGCCGTCCGGGAGGTCCAGGAGGTCCGGGGGGCCGGGGAGGTCAGGTCCGGGCGGTCCGGACCGGCCGGGTCACAGCAGCCCGAGCTCCCGGGCCCGGTGCACGGCC
Organism: Kitasatospora sp. NPDC088346; assembly: GCF_044740765.1. Lineage (NCBI taxonomy): Bacteria > Bacillati > Actinomycetota > Actinomycetes > Kitasatosporales > Streptomycetaceae > Kitasatospora > Kitasatospora sp. NPDC088346. The sequence continues at coordinate 75,845 of NZ_JBIURH010000002.1, read as the reverse complement.
TCGCTGCGGCGGGCGGCGCCGAGCTTGCGGTAGATGCTCTTCAGGTGCGTCTTGACGGTGTTGGCGGACACGTACAGCTCGGCCGCGATCTCCTCGGTGGAGAGCAACTGCGCCGCCTGGCCCAGCACCTCCAGCTCCCGGGGGCTGAGCGGTTCGACCACCGCGGGCAGGGGCCCGGCCGCCTGGGTCGGCGCGGGCCGGAGCAGACGGCCGGGCAGCCAGCCGTGCTCCCGGGCCAGTTGCGGATGGCGGCCGAGCACCCGTCCCACCCAGGGCCCGGCCTCGACGAAGCGGCGCCGCAGTTCCTCGGGCCGGGCCAGGCCGAGGGCCAGCGCGAGCTGGCGGCGGGCGCCGGCCGGGTCGCCGAGCCGCTCGGCGGCCTCGGCCCGGGCCAGCCACACCGCCACCTGGTCCGGTACCGGCACCTGGTCCGCCGGGAGACCGGGCCCGGCGACCGCGCCCACCGCGCCCAGTGTCGCCAGCGCCGCGTCGGGCCGCCCCGCGGCCAGCAGTGCGCGGGCCAGGGCCGCCGCCACCGCGGGCCGGGCCGGGTCGGCGCCGTCCAGCACGGCCAGCGCGGCGGCCGGGTCGTGCCGGGCCAGGTGCACGGCCGACTCGGCGACGGCCAGCCCGTCCGCCGTCCAGGCGGGCAGAGCCCGGGCCCGCGGGTCCTCCGCGGCCGCCCGCAGCGCGGCGAGCGCGCCCGCGGGGTCACCGGCAGCCGTCGCCAGCCTGGCGGCGGTCACGGCGGCCCGCACCGCGGCGACGGGATCCGCGGGCGGGCCCGCGACCAGGTCGAGCAGGTTCCGTGCGGTGGCGAGGTCGTCGTGCTCGGTCGCGACGCCCGCGAGCACCAGGTGGCCGACCCCGGCCAGGCCTCGCGGCGGCAGCACCGAGCGCTCGGCGACGGCGAGCGCGCCCCGGGCGTGCGTCTCGGCCCGCCGCAGCCGTCCGCGCTCCAACTCGACCAGGGCCAGCGCGCCGAGGCTCTCGCCGTGCGGCGCCGGTGTCCCGGCCGGTCCGCAGGCCGCCACGGCGGCGGTGAGCCGGGCGGCGGCGGCCGCCAGGTGGCCGGCGTCGAGTTCGGCCGCGCCGTGGGCGGCCAGCACGGTGGCCGGCACCTCCGGGTGGCGCGCCAGGAGCTCCGGCGGCACCTCGCGCAGCAGGCGGTCGGCGTCCGCCGCCGCACGGGCCGCGGCCCGCGGGTCACCGGCGGCCCGGCCGCCGAGGACGGCGAGCACGGCCGCGCCGAGCCGGGCGGCGGGGTCCGCCGCGGTGAGCTGTCCCTCGGCGTGCCGCAGGTGTGCGGCGAAGCCGTCGAGGTCGTGCGCGGCGAGCCGGCGGGCGGCCTCGACCAGCGCCGGGGCCGGGCCGTCCAGTCCGGCCGGCATGGCGGCGAGCAGCCGGCCCAGGGGTTCCGCGTCGGGGCCGGTGACCAGCCGTCCGACGGCCAGAGCGGCCACCAGCTGCTCCGCCGCGAACCGCCAGTCGCCGGCGTCCGCGGCCTGGGCCACGGCTTCGGTGATCCTGCCGTCGGCGGCCAGCCAGCGGGCCGCGCGATGGTGCAGCCGGGGCTCCAACCCCGGGTGCCGGTGCCGTAGATGGGCCCGCAGCACCTCGGCGAACAGCGGGTGCATGCGGTACCAGGCGGAGCCGTCCACCGGCTCCACGAAGGCGTTGCTGCGGGCGAGCCGGGCGAGCGTCCACTCGCCGTCCCGGCGGCCGGTCAGGGCGTCCGCCAGGTCGGGGTGGACCAGCCCGGCGACGCTGACCCGCAGCAGCAGGTCCTGGGTGGCGGGCGGCTGCGCCTCCAGGACCTCGGCGAGCAGGTAGTCGGCGACCGCGGCCCGGTCGGCGGCGAACTCGCGGACGAAGGACTCCGGGTCGCCGGCCCGCTGCATGGCCAGGGCGCACAGCCGGATGCCGGCGGCCCAGCCGTCGGTGCGTTCGGTCAGGGTCTGGACGGCGGCCCGGGACACGGTCAGGCCGTGGTCGCGCAGCAGGGTCTCGGCGTCGGCGGGGGAGAAGCGCAGGTCGGCGTTGCGGATCTCGGTGACCTCGCCGGCCGCCCGGTAGCGGTGCAGGGGGAGCAGTGGTTCGCTGCGGCCGAGCAGCACCAGCCGCAGGCCCCCGGCGGAGTGCCGCAGGACGAAGGCCAGCCCGTCCGCCACCGCCCGCGAGGGGATCGCGTCGAACTGGTCCAGCACCAGCACCACCGGCTCGGGCGACCGGGCGAGCCCCTCGGCCAGCCGGGACAGCAGCAGCCGGTCCGGGCCGACGCCCGCTCCCGTCGCCCCGGCCGGGTGGCCGCTCGGGCCGCCGTTCGGGCCGCTGCCGTTCGGGGCGCCGTCAAGGTCGCCGTCGCCGTCCGGGCCGTCCGGCAGCCGGACGCCGTGCCGGTGCAGCGCCGCCAGCAGGTGCGCCCAGAAGGTGCCGGGTGCGTCGCCGGGTTCGACGGTCAGCCAGGCGGTGGCCGCCGGCCGCCGGCCCTCGGCCAGCCAGTGCGCGGCGAGCAGGGTCTTGCCGGCCCCGGCCGGGCCGTTGACGAAGGTCAGCGGGCCCTGGACGCCCTCCGTCAGCCGGGCCAGCAGCGCCGGCCTGCGCACCAGGCTGCCCGGCAGCGCGGGGACGGCGAACCGCGCCGCGAGGATCGGGTCGCCGGAGGGCGCCCGGGCGGGGGCGGAGCCGGCTGCCCGGGTGGGGCCGGGGGCGGACGAGCCGGTGCGGGCGGGGTTCTGCATGAGGTCACCGGGGTCGACGGGGTGCGGCGGACGGCCGGGCGCCGGCCACCGCCGACGCCACCTCCCACTGAACCGCCGCGGGGGTGCCCCCGCCAGTCGCGGTCACCCGCCACGGGTGACGCGGCGGCGGTGGCGGGTGCCGCACGGTGGAGCCAGGGTGGTGGGACGTGCCCGCCGGCCCGCCCCGCGCACCGCCGCCCGAAGGAGGAGAAGCCATGCTCGCTACGTCACTGGCAGGCGACTACCCGCTGCTCAACCTGTTCTGGACCATCGCGGAGATCTTCCTCTGGGTCCTGTGGATCTTCCTGCTGGTCCGCGTCCTCGACGATGTCTTCCGGGACGACTCGCTGGGCGGCGGCGCCAAGGCCGCCTGGGCCATCGGGGTGGTCCTGATCCCGTTCCTGGGCGTCCTGATCTACCTGATCGCCCGCGGCAAGGGTATGGGCGAGCGCAGCCTCAAGGCGGCCCAGCAACGCGAGCAGGACTTCCAGGAGTACGTCCGGGACGCCGCCGGTTCCGGTTCCGGGGACCAGGGCGGGCACGCCGACCAGCTCGCCAAGCTCGCCGAGCTGAGGAGGAACGGCGACATCTCCGAGGAGGAGTACCAGCGGGCCAAGGCCAAGGTCCTGGCCTGAGCGACCGGCCCGGGCCGGCGCCCGGCCGCGCTTTCGGGCCGGTCGGGTTTCGGCCAGATCCGCCGGTTGGCGGCGGTCCGGGAGCCCCTTGGGGCAACCCGTTGGCAACCCCGCCCCGGCAGCGTCGGCGGACCGATGGAATCCGGACAGGCGTGCGATCAGGCGTTCATGACGATCTGTCAGCAGGTGAAAGCTTCGTGCTATAACTGCGGCGATCATGTGACCGCATGATCGGATCCCGGCGATCGCCACCACACCGATCGCGTCCTCTGGGGGGACACCCATGTCTGCCACGCACCCGCTCCGCCGGCTCGGCCGCCTCGCCGCGCGCGTCACCTTCGCGCTCGCGGCCGCCGCCGCGCTGCTGTTCGCCGACCTCGCCGTCGTCCCCGCCGCGCAGGCCGGCGCGGCCGGTCTCGACGGGACCTGGGCGTGCAGCGTCCCGTCCGGCTACACCTACGACCAGGTCCAGCAGAACCGCACCTGCAGCGGCGGGTCGAGCTGGAACTCCACCGTCTTCCACCTGCGGACGCCCGCCGACGGCGTGATGGCCTGCACGCCGGTCGACGGCTTCGTCTACGACTACGTCCAACTCGGCAGCGCCTGCGCCCAGATCGCCCCGCAGGCCGCGAGCTACCGGCTGCGCACCGCGGTCGACGGCATGACCGCCTGCACGGTGAAGCCGGGCTGGACCTACGACCTGATCACCTACTCCAGCGCCTGTAGCCAGAACCCCGGCGTCCCGGCCACCAGCTACCGCAACCGCCAGCCGGTGAACGGGCTGTGGGCCTGCTGGGCACCGTCCGGCTGGAGCTACACCGCGACGACCAGCACCTTCGACTGCAGCTACCAGTCCGGCGTGCCGTCCACCAAGTACCGCCTCGCCGGCTGACTCAGCCGGTGCGCCGCCCCCGCGCCGTCGGTGCGGGGGCGGTCCGGCGCCGCACCTCGGCCGACCGTCGCCAGATCCGCTCGCGGACGGCCTGCGGCAGGTCCGCCGCAGTGTCCTCGGCCAGCACCTCGCGGCGGGCGACGACCGCGCTGGACACCATCGCCCGGTAGCGCCCGAAGGTCTGCACCTCGCCGGGCGCGAAACACCCGTCCCCGAGGAACGTGTGGTCCGAGTCGTACGGGCCGCGCTCGCCGAGCCGGGCCGTGTCCACCGCCCACGAACGCAGCTCCCAGGGTGGCGAAGCCGGCCGCCGTCCCGGGCCGCAGCCCCAGCACGGTGTACGGGCGCCCGTCGAGCCGCATCACCCGGCGGTGCAGTTTGAGCCCGTCCGCGGCACTGCGCGCGTGCCCGGGGCGTTGCCGGGTGGTTGCGATGGCGGGGTACCTCCGGGGTCGTGGTGGCGGCGCGAACGCGCCAGGAGGCATGGTGGCCGACCGGCCGCCGCGGGGCACCCGGTTTTCCGGCGGTGGCCGGTCCGCCCCGGCCCGCACACCCGCCCGCGCGCCCCGTCCGGGCCCCCAGCGGTGGCCGCGGCGGAGCCCGGACCCGATCCTGGACCGGGGATCCGCCCAGTCCCCGTGGAGTGGCCGTGACCATCCGCCGGGGCGCCGGAGAGCCGAGAGGGCGGTGCCGCGCATGTCGCAGGCGGAGGACCGGGCCCGCACCGGCGGGGTCGCCCGGACCGCGGCGCGCTTCGTGGTCTGGTACCTGAGGATCGTCGCCCTGCTCATCCTGCTGGCCGTGGTGCTGGCGCCCCTGCGCGCCCAGTTCGACCGGGTCAACACCGGCAACCTCTACGCGCCGTTCCCGCTGACCACCGGCTTCACCTCGCTCGCCCTGGCGACCTTCCTCGCGGTCATGCTCGGCCGCGGCAAACGGGCCGCCTGGTGGTTCGCCGTCATCCTGTTCGTGCTGGTCTCGATCGTGTTCGTCGCCGCGCTGACCGACCCGGACTTCCGCTCGCGGGCCGTCAACTGGTTCTCCACCGTGGTCACCTGCGCGGTGACGGCGGCGCTGTTCCTGGGCCGCTCCGAGTTCCAGGGGCGCGGTGAGCGGGGCAACGCCCGGCTGGCCGCCGCCACCGCGGTGGTCGGCCTGCTGGTCGTGGTCGCGGGCGGCACCCTCCTGGTCGAGGCGACCGACGAGGACCCCGACGCCGGCTGGGGCGAGAACACGGTCTACGCGCTCGCCCGGGTGCTCACCCTGTCCGGCGACGTCGACGTCACGGGCGTCTCCGTGCCCCGCTGGGTGGACGTGGTCGTCAACGTGGCCGGCGTGCTGCTGTTCCTGCTCGTCCTGTACGTGCTCTTCCGGGCGCCCCGCAACCGCGAACGGCTGACCGCCGAGGACGAGGGCCGGCTGCGCGAGCTGCTCGACCGCTGGGGGGAGCGCGACTCGCTGGGCTACTTCGCGCTGCGCCGGGACAAGTCGGTGGCGTGGTCCCCGTCCGGCAAGGCGGCCATCGCCTACCGGGTGGTCGGCGGCGTCTCGCTGGCCTCCGGCGACCCGATCGGCGACCCCGAGGCGTGGCCCGGCGCGATCGAACCCTGGCTGGAGCAGGCCCGCGCCAACGCCTGGGTGCCCGCCGTCATCGGCGCCAGCCAGGAGGCCGGCACGGTCTACGCCCGGCACGGGCTGGACGCCCTGGAGCTGGGCGACGAGGCGATCGTCGAGGTGGCGGAGTTCAGCCTGGAGGGCCGCGCGATGCGCGGGCTGCGCCAGGCGTACAACCGGGTCAAGCGGGCCGGGTACGCGACCCGGATCCGGCGCCACGGGGACATCCCCGACGAGGAGATGGTCGCCCTGGTGCGGCTGGCCGACCACTGGCGCGACGGGGCGACCGAACGCGGCTTCTCGATGGCGCTCGGGCGGCTCGGGGACCCGGACGACGGCCAGTGCCTCATGATCGAGTGCACCGACGGCGAGGGCACCCTGCGGGCGCTGCTCAGCTTCGCCCCGTGGGGCCGGGACGGGCTCTCGCTGGACCTGATGCGGCGTGACCGCGACGCCGACAACGGCCTGCTGGAGTTCATGGTGCTCGACCTGATCGAGGGGGCGCAGGACCTGGGCGTCGTCCGGATCTCGCTCAACTTCGCGATGTTCCGCGCGGTGTTCGAGCGCGGGTCCAGACTGGGCGCGGGGCCGGTGCTGCGGCTGTGGAAGGCGGTGCTGTCGTTCTTCTCCCGCTGGTGGCAGATCGAGTCGCTGTACCGGGCCAACGCCAAGTACCGCCCGATCTGGGAGCCGCGCTACCTGTGCTTCCGCAAGGGCAGCGAGCTGCCGCGGATCGGCCTGGCCTCGGCCCGCGCCGAGGGCTTTCTGGAGACCCCGAGCCTGCCCGCCCTCCTCAACCGGCGCCACCTGCCCGGCCAGGGCGCCCCGGCGGCGTCCGATGGCTGACCGCTCGGACGGCTGGGCCCGGCTGGCCGACGTCACCGTCGGCACCGTCAACACCCCGCTGCGCAACGGCATCGGCTGGATGGTCGGCGCCTTCGTGCTGACCTTCCTGGCCACCCGCATGGTCACCAGGATGATCCGGGCCGGCAAGGGCCCCTTCCGGGACGTCTCGGTCGGCGGCCTGCACATCCACCACCAGGTCTACGGCATCTTCCTGATGCTGCTCGCGGGCGCCGCCGAGTTCGCCTACCAGCCCGGCTCGGTCTGGCGGGCCGTCCTGGCGGCGCTGTTCGGCGCCGGCGCGGCCCTCACCCTGGACGAGTTCGCCCTCTGGTTCCACCTGGACGACGTGTACTGGGCCGCCGAGGGCCGCAAGTCGGTGGACGCCGTGCTGATCGCCGCCACCATGGGACTGCTCGTCCTGCTCGGTGCGAACCCGTTCGACACCGGCGGCGAGGACAGCGCACCGGGGATCGCCGCCCTGCTGGTGGTCAACCTCGGCTTCTCGGTCTGGGCGCTGCTCAAGGGCAAGATCGCCACCGGGCTGTTCGGCGTGCTGGTCCCGCTGATCGCCCTGATCGCCGCCTGCCGGATCGCCAAACCCGACTCGCCCTGGGCCCGCTGGCGCTACCCGGAGGGCTCGGCCAAACGCGCCAAGGCGCTGCGCCGCTTCCCCCCGGACCGGCGCACGGTGTGGGACCGCTTCAAGGACGCCCTCGGCGGCGTCCCCAGCCGGTGACGCCGACCGGCCCGTGCCACGGCCCGCCGGCTGGGGACGGCCGGCGGGCCGTGGCACGGATCGTTCGGGAGCCGGTCAGGAGCTGAGCAGTCGGGCCTTCTGGGCCTCGAACTCGGCATCGCTGAGCACTCCCTGGGCCTTCAGCTCGCCGAGCTCCTTGAGCTGGGCGATCCGGTTGCTCATGTCGTCCGCCGGTGGCGCGGCGGGGGCGGGCGGCGGCGCCGCGGGCTCCGCGTAGGCGGGCTGCTGCTGGGTGTCCTGCTGGGCCCAGCGCCCGGCCTGGCGGCGGGAGACCCGGTTGGAGACGGCGGTCGCCGTCCCGGCGACGACGGCGGTGCGGGCGACCCCGCGAAGTAGGCCTGGCATGGGCTCTCTCCTTGCTGGTACGACCGGTGCTGCGCTGGTACGACCGGTGCTGCGGGAACTGCGGTCCTGCGGGTACTCCGGACGGGGGACGGGCGGGCGGCCCGGCCGTCAGGCCCCGGCCTCGGTGGCGTCCAGCGAGTCCAGCAGCGCCTGGACGGGGATCCGTCCGCCCGCCACCAGTCGGCCCCCGCTGCGGCGCATCGCCGCCGCGAACGGCCCGGCCCAGGCGTTCTCGTAGACCAGGATGCCCGCGGAGCTGCCGGGTTCGAGCACGGCGCTCACCTCGTCGACGTCGTCCTGGCCGAGCAGCCCGGAGGAGACGCCCTCGAAGACGGCCAGGTCGAGCTTGCCGTCGCCGTCCAGGTCGGTGAGTTCGACGCCCGTGATCGAGCCGTCGTCCTCCTTCTTGACGAACACCAGGTCCAGGATCCGGATGATGCCCCGGTCGACCAGGTCGACGAGCAGGGGCAGCCCTTCACCGGTCATCCGGCTGCCGGGGAACTCGACCACCAGGTAGTCGATCGGCCCCATCTCGTTGAAATCGTCGCTCACGTCAGAACCTCGTCCGATCGGGCCGGTGGGTCCGGTCGGCCGTGCGCGCGACCGGGCCACGGCGGCGGAAGAGCCGCCCCAGCCATTCCAGCAGCGGGCGGATCGGGGCGCATCTCGGTCGCCCGGCCGCTCACACCCGCCGGGCGGCCTCGGAGCGGGCGATCGCCGCCTGCGCCGACGCGAGCAGGGTCGGCGGCTCGGCGCGGGCGTCGACGGTCAGCCCGGGCTCGTCCGGTTCCAGGGGCTCCAGCGTGTCGTACTGGGAGCCGAGCAGCGCGACCGGCATGAAGTGGCCGACCCGGTGCACCACCCGCTCGTGCGCGACCTCCCGGTCCAGCGCGAGGTACAGGAACCACACCCCCGGGCCGGCCGCCCGGAAGCGGTCCCGGTACTCGCGCTTCAGCGCCGAGCAGGAGACGACGGCGCCCGTGCCGGTCCGGGTGGCCGCCCGGATCAGGCCGGCCACGCCCCGCAGCCACGGCGCGCGGTCCTCGTCGTCGAGCGGCCGGCCCGAGGCCATCTTGGCGATGTTCGCGGGCGGGTGCAGGCCGTCGCCCTCCACGAACGGGACACCCCGGCGCCTGGCCAGCGCAGTCCCCACGGTGGTCTTGCCCGAGCCGGACACACCCATCACCAGTACGACCGTCGGTGCCGCGTCACTCGCCATGCCACTCCCGGGGTCTCGCACGGGTCGGCCCTGTCCGGCCGATCCTGACGCACGGGCGCCCGGTCCGGGATGCCGACCGGGCCGGGGGCTGCTGAGATCCCCCCATGAGCCCTACCGACGCCGTACCCGGCCGCCCGCCGGGCCGGATCCTGCTCCCGTACCCGGCCGAGCAGCTCGGCGGCCCGCCGCAGCCGGGCGCCGAGCTCTGGGACGGCAGCGGCGAGCCGCCGTCCCAGCGGGTGCTGGACGAGGTGGAGTTCTTCGTCCTCCCGTACCGGCACACCGCCCCGGCGCTGCCGCTGCTCGCCCGGATGGCGCGGCTTCGGGTGGTGCAGAGCCTGTCGGCGGGCGTCGAGAACGTGCTGCCGTTCCTGCCGCCCGGGGTGACCCTGTGCAACGCCCGGGGCGTGCACGACGCGAGCACCGCCGAGCTGGCGGTCGCCCTGGTCCTCGCCTCGCTGCGCGGCCTGCCCGACTTCGTCCGGGCGCAGGACGCCGGGCGGTGGCAGGGACGGCAGCTGCACTCGCTCGCCGACCGCAGCGTCCTGGTGGTCGGCCACGGCTCGATCGGCCAGGCCGTCGAGGACCGCCTGACGCCCTTCGAGTGCACCGTCCGACGGGTGGCCCGCACCGCCAGGACCGGGCCGGGCGGGCCCGTGCACGCCATGGCGGACCTGCCGGGACTGCTGCCCGGCGCCGACGTGGTGGTGCTGACCGTGCCGCTCACCGAGGCGACCCGCGGCCTCGTCGACGAGGCCTTCCTAGCCGCCATGAAGGACGGCGCGCTGCTGGTCAACGTGGCCCGCGGCGCCGTCGTCGACACCGCGGCCCTGCTGGTCGAGCTGAACCGCGGCCGGCTGGCCGCCGCCCTCGACGTCACCGACCCGGAGCCGCTGCCGGTCGGCCACCCGCTCTGGCACGCCCCGAACACGCTGATCACCCCGCACACGGGCGGCGACAGCTCGGCCTTCCTGCCCCGCGCCCACCGCCTGATCCGCACCCAGCTGGCCCACTGGCTGGCCGGTGAGCGGCTGGAGAACGTGATCCTCGCGCCCGGCGCCTGAGAGCCGCCCCGGCCCGTTGCTCCGTCGGGGCGACATCGCTGCGCCCAACGGGCGAGCGGCGCGAGCCGCCCCGGCTCCGGGGAGCGCCGCCGGGAATGGTGGTGCATCGGTGACGACGTACGGCCGACGACGGGAGAACAGCGGTGACCTCACCAGGGGACGAGAAGCGGAAGCCGGCGGCGCTGCCGCTGCTGCGCGGGCAGAAGGCGCTGGTGACGGGGGCGAACTCCGGCATCGGCCGGGCGACCGCGATCGGCCTGGGCCGGGCCGGTGCCGACGTGGTGGTCAACTACGTCTTCGGCAAGGACGCGGCCGACGAGGTGGTCCGGGAGATCGAGTCCTTCGGCGTGCGGGCGTACGCGTACGAGGCGGACGTCTCCCAGGAGGACCAGGTGGTCGCGATGTTCGCCGACATGGTCGGCCGGTTCGGCACGGTCGACGTGCTGGTCGCCAACGCAGGCCTGCAGCGGGACGCCGCCAGCGTCGAGATGACGCTGGCGCAGTGGCAGAAGGTGCTGGACGTCAACCTCACCGGCCAGTTCCTGTGCGCCCGGGAGGCCGCCAAGGAGTTCGTCCGCCGGGGCGTGGTCCCGGAGGTGTCCCGCTCGGCGGGGAAGATCGTCTGCATGAGCTCGGTCCACCAGATCATCCCCTGGGCGGGCCACGTGAACTACGCCGCGTCCAAGGGCGGCGTGCTGATGATGATGCAGACCCTCGCCCAGGAGCTCGCCCCCCAGAAGATCCGGGTGAACGCGGTCGCCCCCGGCGCCATCCGCACCCCCATCAACCACGACGCCTGGGCCACCCCCCAGGCCGAGGCCGACCTGCTCACGCTGATCCCGTACCGCCGGGTGGGCGACCCGGACGACATCGCCGACGCCGTCACCGTCCTCGCCTCCGACCTGATGGACTACGTGGTCGGCACCACGGTCTACGTCGACGGCGGGATGACGCTCTTCCCCGGCTTCGCCACCGGAGGCTGATCCGCCGGTGACCACCGCGACCGACCTGCTGGCCGGCACTCCCGCCCAACTGCTGCCCGCCCGCGAGATGATGGCGTTCACCCTGGCCTCCCACATCATCCTGGTGCCGCTGGGAGTGGCGCTGCCGTTCATCACCCTGCTGATGCACTACCGGGGCCTGCGCGGGGCGGACCCGGTCGCCCTGCTGCTGGCCCGGCGCTGGTCCGCCGTGATGGCCGTCCAGTTCGCCATCGGCATCGTGACGGGGACGGTCCTGTCCTTCGAGTTCGGCCTGCTGTGGCCCGGCATGATGGGCCGCTGGGGCGACGTCTTCGGCCTCGGCTTCGGGGTGGAGGCCTGGGCGTTCTTCCTGGAGGCCGTCCTGATCGCGATCTACCTGTACGGCTGGCGGCGGCTGAAGCCGTGGACGCACTTCTGGCTCGGCGTGCCGCTGCCGCTGGCCGCGCTGATGGGCGCGTTCGGCATCATCGCGGCGAACTCGTGGATGAACACCCCGCAGGGCTTCACCCTCGACTCCGCCGGCAACCCCGTCGACGTCAACGTCCGGCAGGCCGTCTTCACACCGATGTTCGGCCCGCAGTACTGGCACTTCGCGGTCGCCATGTTCCTCACGGCCGGCTACGTGGTGGCCGGGGTCTACGCGGTGGGCTGGCTGCGCGGACGCCGGGACCGCTACCACCGGCTCGGCTTCACCGTGCCGTTCACCGTCGCGGCCGTCCTCACCCCCGTCCAGTTCTTCCTCGGCGACAACATCGCGCGGCAGATCTTCCACAAGCAGCCGATCAAGTTCGCCGCCGCCGAACTGGTCTGGGACACCGGCAGCCACGTCCCCGAGTACCTGTTCGGCCGGCTCCAGGAGGACGGCAGCATCAAGGGCGGCCTGAAGATCCCCCAGCTGGACTCCATCCTGGCCGGGTTCACCCCCGACACCCAGGTGACCGGGCTGAGCTCGGTGCCGGCCTCCGACCGCCCCACCGCGACCCAGGCGACCATCGTGCACTGGGCGTTCGACATCATGGCGACCATCGGCAGCGTGCTGATCCTGCTCGCGCTCTGGTACGCCTGGTGCTGGTGGCGCCGCCGCGACCTGCCGCGCTCGAAGTGGTTCTTCCGGTGCGCCGCCGTCGCCGGGGTCGCCAGCGTGGTGACCGTGGAGTGCGGCTGGATCACCACCGAGGTCGGCCGCCAGCCCTGGATCGTCTACCAGAACATGCGGGTCTCGGACGCCGTCACCCCGACCGGCGCCGCCTCGCTGTGGACCATGCTCGGCGTCGTCGCCACGGTCTACGTGCTGCTCTTCGGGGCCTTCCTGGTGGTCCTGCTGAAGATGCGCGACCGCTGGCGGCTCACCGGCACCGGCCCCGGCGCCGAGGACCCCGAGACCGACAGCCCCTACGGACCGCGCCCCGAACCGGCCCCCACCGGGCCGGGCACCGGACGATCGCCCGGGAGCGCCGGATGACCGCGGACGTCGTCGCCTGGATCCTGCTGGCCGCCGTGGCCGCCTACGCCTGCGGCGGAGGCGTCGACTACGGCGCCGGGTTCTGGGACCTGCTGGCCGGCGGCGCGGACCGCGGCAGGCGGCCGCGCTGGCTGATCGACCACGCCATGGCACCGGTCTGGGAGGTCAACAACGTCTGGCTGATCTTCATCCTGATCATCATGTGGACGGGCTTCCCGGTCTTCTTCCAGACCGTCTTCAGCGCCATGTGGCTGCCCCTGGCCCTGGCCGCCGTCGGGATGGTGCTGCGCGGCGCCGGATTCGCGCTGCGCAAGCCCACCCGACGGCTGGCCGCACGCCGCGTCTACGGCGCCCTGTTCGCCGTCTCCTCGGTGCTCACCCCGTTCTTCCTGGGCGCCGCCGTCGGCGGCATCGCCTCCGGCCGGGTCGCCCCCGGGACCACCTCCTCGGCCGACGCCTGGGCCAACACCACCTCCGTCATGGCCGGGCTGCTCTCGGTCGCCGCGACCGCCTTCCTGGGCGCGGTCTTCCTCACCGCGGACGCCCGCCGGTTCGACGCCCCCGACCTGGTCCGGTACTTCCGGCTGCGGGTCTGGATCAGCATCGGCGTGCTCGCCGTGCTGGCCCTGATCGGCCTCGCCGTCACCCACCAGCACACCTCGTACGTCTACCAGGGCCTCACCCACGGCATCGGGCTCCTGCTGGTGGTCCTGGCCGCGGCCGCCGCCGCGGTCACCGCCTGGCTGGTCGCCCGGCCGGTGCCGGGCTGGGCCCGCTACACCTCCGTCGGCTGCGTGGCCCTGGTGGTCGCCGCCTGGGGCCTGGCCCAGCGGCCCTACCTGATCCCCACCTCGCTCACCGTGCAGCAGGCGGCCGGCGCGAGCGCGCCGCTGCGGTGGCTGATGTTCGTCACCCTGATCGCGCTGGTCCTGGTCGGACCGGCCCTGGTCGTGCTCTACCGCCTCGACACCCACGGCGTCCTGGAGCCCCTGACCGACGAGGACCTGGCGGGGGACGGGCCCCCGGACGGTGCCTGACCCCCGCACGGTGCCCGACCGGTGGAGGCCGGGCGGCGCGGCCGCCGACGGAGCCCCGGAGGTACGCCATGACGTCGAGTGAGATCACCGTCGGGCTCGGCCTGATCATGGTGCTCGCCGTCGGCTCCCAGCTGCTGGCGAGCCAGCTGAGGATCCCCGCGCTGCTCGTCCTGCTGCCGGTCGGCTTCACCGCCGGCGCCCTGACCGACGTCGTCAACCCCGAACGGCTGCTGGGCGACGCCTTCTCCCCGCTGGTGTCGCTGGCGGTCGCGGTGATCCTCTACGACTCCGGCCTCGGCCTCGACCTGCACCGGCTCCGCAGCCACACCCGGCGGGTCGTGGTCCGGCTGCTGTGGCTCGGCGCGATCATCACCTGGGTGTCCGCGGCCCTGCTCGCCGTTCCGGTGGTCGGCATGTCGCTGGCCGCCGCGGTGATGCTGGGGGCGATCCTCGTGGTCAGCGGACCGACCGTGGTCGGCCCGCTGCTCGCCTACGTCCGGCCGACCGAGCGGCTGCAGCGGATCCTGGTCTGGGAGGGCTCCCTGATCGACCCGATCGGCGGCATCCTGGGGGCGCTGGTCTTCCACGGCGTCCTCGCCAGCGGGGAGGACGGCCGCGCCGAACAGCTGGTCAGGTTCTTCGGCAGCGCGGTGGTCGGACTCGGGGCCGGGGCGGCCGGCGCCGCGGTGCTGGTGCTGCTCCTGCGGCGCCTCGCGCTCGGCGAGGTCCTCGGCACCACCGTGCAACTGGCCGCCGTGGTCGGCGTGTCCGCGGCCTGCGACGCGTTCCGGGACGACACCGGGCTGATCTCCGCCGTCGTGATGGGGATGGCGGTGGCCAACCTGCCGGGCCTGGACCTCCCCGTCCGCCGCCCCTTCCTGGAGACCCTGGTCTCGCTGACCATCGGCCTGCTCTTCGTCTCCATCTCGGCCACCGTCACCCCGCACTCGCTGGTGCACGTGGCGCTGCCCACCCTCGGCCTGGTCGCCCTGCTGGTCCTCGTGGTGCGGCCGCTGGTCGCGCTGCTCGCCACCGCCGGCACCGACCTGCCGCGCGGCCAGCGGTGGTTCATCGGCTGGATGGCACCGCGGGGCATCGTCGCCGCGGCCACCGCCTCCACCTTCTCGGCCTCGCTGGTCCAGGCGGGGGTCGGCGGGGCGCAGAAGATCCTCCCGGCCACCTTCGTGGTGATCGTGGCCACCGTCACCGTCTACGGCCTGACCGCCCTGCCGGTGGCCCGCCGCCTGGGCGCGCTGCGCTCCGCCCGCTCGCGGCCGCTGCTGGTCGGCGGCGCCCCCTGGGTGATCGACCTCGGCCGGGCGCTGCGCGCGGCCGGCCTGGACGTGCTGATGTGGGCCGGCCTGGACCTCGAACGCCGCTCGATCCGGGCGGCCGGCCTGGAGCTGGCCCCCGGCGAGCTGCTCGCGGCGGCCACCGGCGCCGGTGCCGAGCTGGAGGGCATCACCGGAGTGCTGCTGCTCACCGACGAGGACGACTTCAACGCGCTCGCCTCGATGACCCTGCAGGAGGTCGTCGAGGGCCGCGTGCACCGCCTCGGGCCGCCCACCGACAGCCACGGCGTGGTCGCCCCGTACGCCGGCGGCGAGGCGCTCTTCCCGGCCGGGCTCAACCGGCCGGAGCTGACCCGGCGCTACCGGGACGGCGCCCGGATCGTGGTGCACCGGGTCGACGGCGCGCTCCCGGACGGGCACCTGATGCTGTTCCTGGTGCGTGCGGACGGGCGGCTGGTGGCCGTCACCGAGGCCTACGCCCCCGAACCGCGCCCCGGTGACGTCGCCGTGCTGCTCGGCCCCGAGGCGCCGGGGGACGTCAGCCGAGCCGCTCCGTGAGGTGGTCGCCCACCCGCAGGGCGTTGGCGATCGCCGTCAGCGACGGGTTCACCGCGCCGATGCTCGGGAAGAAGCTGGTGTCCACCACGTAGAGGTTGTCGAGGTCGTGCGCCTTGCACAGGGGGTCGAGGGCGGAGCTCGCCGGGTCGGTGCCGAAGCGGACGGTGCCCGCCTGGTGCGCGGTGGCCCCGATCGGCATCCCCTTGTGCAGGTAGAGGCTGTGCGGGAGCAGGTGGTGCGGGTGCATGCCCAGCTTCTCCAGCATGCCGTGCAGCTTGCGTTGCAGGCGCTTCAGCCCCTCGATGTTGTTCTTCTCGTCGAGGGCCAGGTGGATCGCCCCGTCGGCGTCCAGGGTGACCCGGTTGTCCGGGTGCGGGAGGTCCTCGCCGCACAGCCAGAAGTCCACCGCGTGGTGGGCCAGCACCTCGAACGGCATGTCCGGCGACACCGCCCCCGCCCAGCGGGGGGCCTCGCCGCGGATCTGGTCCGCGTCCGACTTGCCGAGCATCTGGATGCCGCCCAGCGGGTGGTCCCAGTCGTCCGCGCCGAGGTACCAGTCGTTCATCGCCAGGGTCTTCTGGAACCGGGTGTCGTTCGGCTCCCTGGAGACCGCCATCAGGGCCAGGTTGTTGTGCCGCATGTAGTGGCGGCCAACCGTGCCGGAGCTGTTCGCCAGACCGTCCGGGTGCCGTGCGTTCGCCGAACGCAGCAGCAGGGCGGCGGAGTTGACCGCACCGCAGGCGACCACCACGATGTGGCCGTGGAACCGGACCTCGCCGTCCGCCGTCTGGGCGACCACCGTGGTCACGGTGCGCCCGCCGTCGTCCGTCTCCAGCCGGCGGACGTCGGCGCCGGTGACCAGCGTGACGTTGTCGTGCCGCAGCGCCGGCTCGACGCAGATCACCTCGGCGTCGGCCTTGCCGCGGACCAGGCAGGGGAAGCCGTCGACCCGGTTGCAGCGGATGCACACGCTGTCGTGCGTCGCGCCGCCCGTGGCGTCCTGGGTGAGGTTGACGCCGATCGGCAGGTGGAACGGGTGCAGGCCCTGCTTCTCCAGGTCGTCGCTGAGCTGCTGGATCCGCGGCTCGTGCTGCACCGGCGGGTGGGCGTACTGGGCGCTGACCGGGCCCTCGCCCGGGTCCTCGCCGTGCCGGCCGTGCACCAGGTACAGGTGCTCGGCCTGGGTGTAGTACGGCTCCAGGTCCTCGTAGCGGATCGGCCAGGCGGGCGAGAGACCGCCGTGGTGGCGCAGTTCGCCGAAGTCCTCCGGGCGCAGCCGGAACAGCGCCGCGCCGTAGAACTTGGTGTTCCCGCCGACGTAGTAGTTGACCTCGGGCGGGAACGCGTCGCCGTGGCGGTCGTACCAGAACTCCGGCGCGCGGTACTTGCCCTTGACGAAGACCGCGGTCGACTCCCAGTTGTCGCGCTCGCGGGGCAGGTAGCCGCCGCGCTCCAGGATCAGCACGCGCCGGCCCGAGGGGGCGAGGCGGTGGGCGAGGGTGCCGCCGCCCGCGCCGGTGCCGATCACGATGACGTCGTAGTGCGGGCTGTCGTTCATGCGGACCACCGTCCTTCGGGCCGCCGACCGGGGTCGGGCGGCGGGCGTGTCGGTGCCGTGATCACAGGATCGCGATCGGGTTGACGGGGGAGCCGGTGGCCCGGGGCAGCCGCAGCGGGGCGACCACGCACAGGAAGGACCAGCGGCCGTGCTGTTCGCAGACCGGTACCAGGTCCTCGAACTGGAGGTAGTCGAGCAGGTGCAGCCCGAGGGCGTGCACGGCGAGCACGTGGACCGGGAAGGCGACGCCCTCGGTGGGGCTGGGCGCGGTGTCGTTGTTGCCGTCGCCGCCGAGTGCCGCGATCCGCCGCTCGGCGGCGAACCGCACGGCGTCGGGGTGCAGTCCGGCCCTGGTACGGGCGGCGTCCCACGGGCCGCTCTCGGTGCGCCGGCGCCGGTGGCCGACCCGGACGAACAGCAGGTCGCCCTCGCCGACCCGGACCCGTTGGGCCCGCTCCGCGGCGCGCAGGTCCTCGGCGGTGACGTGGTCGCCCGGTTCGAGCCAGGGCACGCCCCGCAGCCGGGGGATGTCGAGCAGGACGCCGCGCCCGACGATGCCGTCGCGGGCCAGCTCGACGCCGAGCGCGGTGGCCCCGGTGGGGGTCACGGTGGCGGCGGGGACGCCGCCGTGCAGGGTGCCGTCGTAGACCACGTGGCACAGCGCGTCCAGGTGGCTGTCCGCGTCGCCGTGCACGTTCATCCCGAAGTGGTCGGTGGCGAAGTGCAGTCCGTGCGCGTGGGCCCCGTCCTCGGGCGGGCCGGTGAGCCGGTGCGCGGCGGGCTGCGGGTTGTCGGGGCCGGGCCGGGTCTCGATCGGCGCGGCCATGGTCACCGTCCGGCCGATCCTGACCTCGGCGGCCGCCGCCAGGACCGTCCGCGGGGTGAGGGTCTCCAGCGCGCCCCGGCCGTCGCCGCGGCCGGCGGCCGAATCCCGCAGGCTCCGGTACAGGGCGCGGAACTCCTCGGGGCTCTGGCGCGGCGCGCGGCCGGCCGGGGTCTGTGCGGTCATGGTGGCAGTCCTCACGGAGGGTCAGTCGCGCTGCTGCTCCAGCGCCTCGTCCAGCGTGCTGGCCGCCATGATCAGGGACAGGTGGGTGAACGCCTGCGGGAAGTTGCCCAGTTGCTCGCCGCTCGGGCCGATCTCCTCGGCGAACAGGCCGACGTGGTTGGCGTAGGTGTGCATCTTCTCGAAGGTGTAGCGCGCGGTGCGCAGCCGCCCGGCGCGGGCCAGCGCGTCGACGTACAGGTAGGTGCAGAGGCTGAAGGTGCCCTCCGAGCCGCGCAGGCCGTCCGGGGAGGCGGCGGGGTCGTAGCGGTAGACGAGGCTGTCGGAGACCAGCTTGCGCTCCATCGCGTCCAGCGTGGACAGCCAGCCCGGGCTCTTCGGCGACAGGAACCCGACCCGGGGGATCAGCAGCAGCGAGGCGTCCAGCACGTCGCCGCCGTAGTGCTGCACCAAGGCCTGTTCCCGCTGGCTCCAGCCCTTGTCCATGACCTGGTCGAGGATGGCGTCGCGGGCGCCGGTCCACAGCTCGGTGTTGGCGGGACGGCTCAGGTCGAAGGCCAGCCGCAGCGCGCGGTCGAAGGCGACCCAGCACATCACCCGGCTGTAGGTGAAGTCCTTGCGCCCGCCGCGGGTCTCCCAGACGCCCTCGTCCGGCCGGTCCCAGTTGTCGGCCAGCCAGTCCATCGAGCGGGCCAGGCCCTTCCAGCCGTGGTAACCGGTCTGCACCCCGACCTCCATGCTCTCGGTGAGGGCGTACATCGCCTCGCCGTAGATGTCGAGCTGGAGTTGGTCGGCTGCGGCGTTGCCGGCCCGCACCGGGCGGGAGCCGCGGTAGCCCTCCAGGTGCTCCAGGACCTCCTCGGTGAGGTACGGGTCGCCGTCGACCCGGTACATGATCTGGAGCCGTTCGCCGGGGATCTCCGCGCGGTCGCGCATCCGGTCGCCGAGCCAGCGGGTGAACTGCGTGGCCTCCTCGACGAACCCGAGGTCGAGCAGGGCGCGCACGGACAGCGAACCGTCCCGGACCCAGGTGTACCGGTAGTCCCAGTTGCGCTCGCCGCCGACCTGTTCGGGCAGCCCCATGGTGGCGGCGGCGACCGGGGCGCCGGAGGGCGCGTAGGTGAGCAGCTTGAGGGTGATCGCGGAGCGGTTCACCATCTCGGCCCAGCGGCCGCGGTAGTGCGAGGTGTGCAGCCACCTCTGCCAGAAGTCGACGGCCTCCCAGAGCTCCGCGGTGGTCTCCTCGACGGTGCGCGGCGCCGGCGCCGGCCCGTCGGGGTCGCAGGTCGTGAACGCGGCCATCGCGGACTCGCCGACGGCGAGCGTGACCGAGCCCCGCACGTCGTGGCCGTCGCGCTCCAGCGGGAAACTGGCCTGGAGGTGGCCGGTGATCCCGGGCGCCCGGAAGACCGCGCCCTCGGGCCGCAGGTCGAGCTCGTGGGCGGCGCGTCCGTAGTCGAACCTCGGCCGGCACTCCAGGGTGAACCGCACGGTGCCGCGCACGGCCCGGACCACTCGTAACAGGGTGTGCCGGTCGGTGGCGGTGCGACTGGTGTTCGCGTTCATCCAGTCGATCACCTCACCGACCCCCTCCGGCGACATGAACCTGGTCACCAGGACGCCGGTGTCCGGGTAGTAGAGCTGCCGGCAGGTCGAGTCGGCGCCGTCGGGCGCCAGCAGGAAGTAGCCGCCGCGGTCGTGGTCGAGGAGCGCGGCGAAGATGCTGGGGGAGTCGAACCGGGGGGAGCAGAACCAGTTGACGGCCCCCTGGGAGGACACCAGGGCGGCGGTCTGAAGGTCGCCCACCAGACCGTGGTCGGCGATCGGGGGATAGCGGTCCATGGGGCCGTCCAATCTCAGACTGATCCCTACACGGCCACTATCCGACAATCCGGGCACCGGTGCCTCCCGTACCCCGGCGGGCCGTCCGCGCGCGATTGCCGACCCCCTTGGGCGCGGCCTTACTTGAGGTGGGGACCGGGGTACCGCAGGCACGGAGGTTCGTGGATGGACCTGCTGCACATCAGGGTCGTGAGCCCCCCGGACCTCACCGGGCGGGCCGTCGCCCTGCTGAGCGCCGACCAGAGCGTGCTCAACCTGGTCGTCCAACCCGGTGTCGTCCGCCACCCGGACGGCGACGCCGTCGCCTTCGACGTCCTGACCGGCGCCGCCAACGAGATCCTGCGCGGCCTGCGCGACCTGGAGCTCGACCGCCGCGGCTCGATCGCCATCGAGCCGGTGGACGTGCACTTCTCCGGGGAGCTCGCCGAAGCCGCGGCGCGGCAGCTCGGCCCGGTCGGCGGCGCGCCCGTCTGGGAGCAGGTCGAGGCCCGGATCCGGGCCGAGGGCCGGTACGCGCCGAGCTTCTTCCTGTACCTCGTCATCGCCGGGATGATCGGCGCGGTCGGGATCGTCACCAACTCCCAGATCCTGATCGTCGCGGCCATGGTGGTCGGCCCGGAGTACGGTGCGATCGTCGGCATCGCGCTGGGCATCGACCGGCGCGACGGCCTGCGGATCCGGCGCGGGCTGCGGGCCCTGGTCCTCGGATTCCTGCTGGCCATCGCCGTCACCCTGCTGTTCGCCCTGATGATCAACGCGTTCGGGCTGGAGTCGAAGGCGTTCCGGCTCGGGGTGCGGCCGGTGTCCAACCTGATCAACTCGCCGAACTTCTTCTCCTTCGCGGTGGCGGCGCTCGCCGGGATCGTCGGGATCGTCTCGCTCACCGAGGCGAGGACCAGCGCCCTGCTCGGGGTGTTCATCTCGGTCACCACCATCCCGGCGGCCGCCGACATCAGCGTCTCCATCGCGTTCGGCGCCTGGAGCGAGGCCGGCGGGTCACTCGTCCAGCTGCTGGTCAACATCGTGGTCCTGGTGGTCGTCGGCACGCTGGCGCTCCGTGTCCAACGGGCGGTCTGGCGGCGGATCCGACTGCGCAACCGGCCCGCGGACACGCCGTAGCGGCCCCGATGGGCGGCGTCCGGGCGACAGCTGCGGCTGCGCCGCCGACACTGGAGACCGGGGCCGGGAACAGGTCCGGCCGCCGGTCGCCCGGCGGCCGTCACGAGCCAGGAGGGCCCGCATGCCGAAGAAGCAGACCACGGCGGCCGGCGGCGGCGCGTACCGCACGCCCCAGGAGCGGGCCGACCGTGGCAAGGAAGCCCGCCGTCACGTCCCGCGTTCGAGCCACGCCGAGTACGCGCCGACCAAGAAGCGGCCGGATCCGGTGGACCTGCTGGAGGCCCAGTCCGCGGCCCGGGTGCCCGAACTGGTCCCGGTCCGCTACGGCCGGATGATCGAGTCCCCGTTCCGGTTCTACCGCGGTGCCGCCGCGATCATGGCCAGCGACCTGGCCGATACCCCGAGGTCCGGGATCAGGACCCAACTGTGCGGCGACGCCCACCTGTTGAACTTCCGGATGCTGGCCTCGCCGGAACGGCACCTGCTGTTCGACCTCAACGACTTCGACGAGACCCTGCCCGGCCCCTGGGAGTGGGACGTCAAACGGCTCGCCACCAGCATGGTCATCGCGAGCCGCGCCAACGGCTGGGACGACGCGGAACGGTCCGCCATCGTGCTGGCCACCGTCCGCTCGTACCGCGAGACCATGCGGCAGTTCGCGGGGATGCGGACGCTGGACGTCTGGTACGCCCAGGCCGACGTGGAGCTCGTCCAGCAGCTGGCCGAGGGCCGGCTGGAGAAGCGCGGGCGCAAGAAGCTGGCCCAGGCCGCCGCCAAGGCCCGCGGCCGGGACAGCCTCCAGGCCTTCGACAAGCTCACCGAGACCGTCGGCGGCCGGCCCAGGATCGCCGCCGACCCACCGCTGCTCGTCCCGCTCACCGACCTGCTCCCGGACGTCGAACGCAAGGCGCTGATGGAGCAGTTCGGCGAGCTCGTCGACCGCTACGGCAGGACCCTGGCCGCCGACCGCCGGCACCTGCTCGGCCAGTTCCAGCTGGTGGACATCGCCCGCAAGGTGGTCGGCGTCGGCAGCGTCGGCACCCGCTGCTGGATCTTCCTGCTGCTCGGCCGGGACAACCGGGACCCGCTGTTCCTCCAGGCCAAGGAGGCCGACACCTCGGTGCTGGCCCCCTTCGCCGGCGCCAGCGAGTACCGCAACCAGGGCGAGCGCGCGGTCTCCGGCCAGCGGCTGATGCAGGCCGCCAGCGACATCTTCCTCGGCTGGGAGCGGGTGGACGGCCTGGACGGCCGCCGGCGCGACTTCTACATCCGCCAGCTGCGCGACTGGAAGGGCATCGCCGAGCCCGAACTGATGCTGCCGCAGGGGCTGGAGGCGTTCGGCCAGCTCTGCGGCGCCATCCTGGCCCGCGCCCACGCCCGGGCCGGCGACCGGATCGCCATCGCCTCCTACCTGGGCGGCGGCGACAGCTTCGACCGGGCCGTGGCCACCTTCGCCGAGCTCTACGCCGACCAGAACGAACGCGACCACCAGGCCCTGGTCGACGCCGTCCGCACCAGTCGGGTCGCCGCCCAGCAGGTTACCCCCGCCTCCTGACGCCGGCGTTGGGCCGGGGGGATGACAGTCGCACCGCCCCCGGGCCGCGGCGGTCGGCCCTCCCCGGGGTGCCGGCCGCCGCGTGGTAAACCGGCAGGGACGCCCGGGGAGGGCGGACCCCGAGCACGTCCGGCGCTGAGGAGACGGTGATCATGTCGGACCGGCCCGCCGGATCACCCGCGACGGCCCCGGCGGACCCGTTCGCGCTCGTGCGCACCCGCAGCTACCTCGGCCTGCTGGCGATGGCCGCGGTGCTCGGCGTCCCGATCTCGGCCATGGCGTTCGGCTTCCTCGCGCTGGTCTCCGAACTCCAGTCGCTGACCTACACCGACCTGCCCAGAGCCCTCGGCTTCGACGGCACGCCCGACTGGTGGCCCGTCCCGCTGCTCGCCCTCTCCGGCCTGCTGGTCGCGCTGACCATCCGCCACCTGCCCGGCATCGGCGGCCACAAGCCGGCCGCCGGACTGAACACCTCGGGCGCGCCCACCGCCGCCGAGCTGCCCGGCGTCCTGATCGCCGCCCTGGCCACCCTCGCGCTCGGCGCCGTCCTCGGCCCCGAGGCGCCGCTGATCGCCCTGGGCGGCGGGGTGGCGGTGGCCGCCGTCCGCCTGGTCAGGCGCGACCTCCCCCGGGACGCGGCCGCCGTGGTGGGGTCCTCCGGGAGCTTCGCCGCCGTCAGCACCCTGCTCGGCTCGCCGCTGCTCGGGGCGTTCCTGCTGATGGAGGCCTCCGGACTCGGCGGGGCGACGCTCGGCATGGTCCTGGTGCCGGGGCTGCTCGCGGCCGGGATCGGTTCGCTGATCTTCATCGGGCTGGGCTCCTGGACCGGCCTCGGCACGTACTCGCTCACCCTCCAGGGCGTCCCGCACGCCTCCGCGCCCGACATCGCCGGCTTCGGCTGGGCCCTGGTCATCGGGCTGGCCTCCGGCGTCGTGGGCGTGGGGATCCGCCGGGCCGCGCTGTTCCTGCAACCCCGGGTGGAACGGCGGATGGTCCCCGCCACCGTGCTGGCCGGCATCGCGGTCGGCCTGTTCGCCCTCGCCTACGCCGAGCTCAGCGGGAAGTCCGCCTCCGAGATCCTCTACTCCGGCCAGAACGCGCTGAGCCCACTGCTCGACGACCGGGCCCAGTACACCGCGGGCGGGCTGGTCCTGCTCGTGCTCTGCAAGTCCCTGGCGTACAGCGTCTCGCTCAGCTGCTTCCGCGGCGGGCCGGTCTTCCCGTCGATGTTCGTGGGCGCCGCGGGCGGGCTCGCGCTCTCCCACCTCCCCGGGCTGCCGACCGCGGCCGCCTTCGCGATGGGCATCGGCGCGATGTGCGTGGCCCTGCTCGAACTCCCCATGACGGCCGTGCTGCTGGCCACCCTGCTGCTCGGCGCCGACGGCCTCACCGTGATGCCCCTGGTGATCGTCGCCGTGGTGGTGTCGTACGTGGTGTCGCTGCGCCTGGCCCCCCGCCCGACGGCCGCCCCGGCCGCCCGACCCGCTCCGTAGGAGGTCCGCCATGTCCGCCGTCCGGCCCGAGGGCCCCACCGGACAGCAGCTGACGCTGCACCACGACGAGCAGACCGCCACCGTGGTCGAGCTCGGCGCCGCGCTGCGCGAGTACACCGCCGCCGGGCGGCCCGTCCTGGACGGCTTCGCCGCCGACCGGCCGATCACCGGCGGCCGCGGGCAGCTGCTGGTGCCCTGGCCCAACCGGATCGGCGGCGGCCGCTACCGCTGGCGGCGGCAGGAGCTGCAACTGCCGCTCACCGAGCCCGAGCGCCGCAACGCCATCCACGGCCTGCTCCGCTGGACGTCCTGGCAGGTGCTGGAGCGCGACCCGCACCGGGTCCTGCTCGCCGCCACCGTCTGGCCGCAGCCCGGCTACCCCTTCCACCTCGACGTCCGCGCCGAGTACCTGCTGACGGACGGCGGCCTGGAGGTCGCCGTCACCGCCCACAACCTCGGCGAGCACGCCGCACCCTACGGCGTCGGCCAGCACCCCTACCTGACGGTCGGCACCGACCTGGTCGACGAGGCCGTGCTCGGCCTCCCGGCCGGGAGCCGACTGCCGACCGACCCGCAGGGCATGCCCACCGGCACCGAGCCGGTGGCCGGCACGCCGTACGACTTCCGCACCCCGCGCCCGATCGGCGCCCAGCGGCTGGACACCGCCTTCACCGACCTGGAGCGGGACGCGGACGGACTGGCCGTGGTGAGCCTCGCCCACCCGTCCGGCTCGCACGGGGTCGACCTGACGCTCGGCGAGGGCGCCGAGTACGTCCAGGTGTACACCGGCGACACCCTCCCCGAGGCGGCCCGCCGCCGGGGCGTCGCGGTCGAACCGATGAGCTGCCCGCCGGACGCCTTCCGCAGCGGCACCGCCCTGGTGGAGCTCGCCCCCGGCGCCCGGCACACCCTGCGCTGGGGGCTGCGGCCGTGGCGCGCCGGGGGCTGACCCTCGGACCTTCTCCCGGAACTCGGACCTTCTCCGGGAACTTCAGACCTTCTCTCGGAACGCGCCCGCGCACAGCGCCCAGATGATGAAGATGTCCATCGCTATCACGATGACGGCCCAGAACGGGTAGTACGGCAGCCACAGGAAGTTGGCTAGCGCCGACAGGCCCGCGAGCACCACGCCGACCGTCCTGGCCCAGACCGCCCCGCTGAACAGCGCGAACCCGGCCAGCACGATGACGATGCCCAGGATCAGGTGCACCCATCCCCACCCGGTCACGCTGAACTGGAACGCGTAGTTCCTGGTGGAGACGATCAGGTCGTCCTTCGCGATGGCCGCGATCCCCTGCGCGATCGCCATCGCCCCGCCGAAGATCATCAGTACCGCGGCGAGCACCGTCCAGCCGGACCGGAACGGGTGCCCCGAACTCGCGGTGGCGGTGCCGGCCGTACCGGCGGCCCTCGGATCGTTGACGTTACCGGCCATCTCGGCCTCCTCGACTGGCGAAACCGCCGCGCCGGACGATGCCGACCCGCAGCGGCCTTTTCGTCCAGTTTTCCACGACCCGGCGGACTCGGCCCCCCGGCGCGGCCCGCCACCGTGCGGAGCCGGAGCCGGAGCCGGAGCCGCACGCGCGGTCCGGCCCCGGCTCCCGCCTCAGATCCGCAGCACCCCGGCCGCCGCGCCGGCGCCCTCCCCGGTACCCGCCCGCGCGGACAGCTCCGCCAGCAGCGCCCGCGCCGGACGCAGCTCCGGCTCCGCCGCCACCGCACGCCGCAGCAGCACCAGCGCCGACGCGCCGTCACCGGCCCGGGCCAGGGCGAGCGCCTCGTTGTAGTCGATCCGCCCGGCGTACCGCAGCCGCACCAGCGCCGCCAGGTCCTCCCGGCAGGACGGGCAGCGCAGGCTCTCCTGGTCCGCCGGCACCGCGCACTGCGGGCACGGCACCTCGATCGGGGCCACCTGGCTCATCGGGGACCGGCCTCCTCCGGGCGGACCGGGCCGACCTGCTCCGGCAGCGGGTCGTCGCCGAGCTCGCGTTGCGCCTCCGCGTACAGCAGCAGCAGCGCGGAGTTGTGCCGGTTGGCGGCCTCCATGTTGGCCGACTCCACCGCCCGGTCCAGGCCGCGCAGTTCGGCGATGATCCGCTGCGCCAGCGCGGGGGAGACCAGGCTCTGGTTGACGTACACGTTGCACATCGTCAGCATCCGGAAGGTGTGCCCGAGCGAGTCGCACAGCTCGTCCGCGTGGGCCGCCGCGGCCATCGCGCCCTCCCAGTCCGCCGCCTCGCGGCGCAGCCGGAGCTCGGCCGCCACCGCGCGCAGCCGGCTCAGGTCGCTCGGGTCGAGGTGCTTCTCGCAGTAGTGCAGGAACAGGCTCAGGTACGCCTCGGAGCCGCGCACCCAGCGCTGCGCCTTCAGCTGGAACTGGGCCCGCTCCAGGGCCGCGTCCACCGACTGCCCCTTGGTCTGGCCGGCGGCCATGTCGTCCAGGGTGTCCATCAGCTGCTGCGCCTCGCGCAACTCGGCCTCGGTGAGCTCGGCGCCCCAGCGGTCGGTGAAGCTCTCGATCTGCCGCTGCTGGTCCTCCACCTGCACCTTGAGCTCCGGGTCGAGGGTGACCCGCTCCAGCTTGACGGTCTTCTCGTCGCCGCCCTGGATCCGGACCGACAGGGTGATGGTGCGGTCCCGGTCGAGGCCGAACGAGACGTCCACCGGGGTGCGGCCGCCGAGGCCCGCCGGCAGCCGTAGGGTGAGGTGGCCGATCAGCTCGTTCAGCTGGGCGATCTCGTGCTCGCCCTCGTAGACCGCCACCTCCAGCCGCTGGCGCCCGCTGCCGGAGACCACGAACTCCCGGCTGACCGGTGCGGAGGTCGGATAACTGGTGTTCTTGGGGATGATGACGGCCAGCCGGCCGTCGTTGAGCTCGATGCCCAGGTTCTTCGGGGTGATGTCGAACGGGTTGGTGACCTGCATCAGCTCGCCGCAGGAGGCGCAGACCTCGGTGCCCGGCGGGTTGACCACCCCGCAGCCGGCGCAGCGCAGACCGATGTCCTCGGCGGCGCTGGAGACGGCCGCGGGCGGTGCGCCGCGGCCGTCCAGGGCCTGGCCGCAGAGCTCGCAGGCGGTGGCGCCGGCCGCGGCCGGGGTGCCGCAGCGGGGGCAGCCGAGGGTCTGCGCGGCGGGGGCGGCCTGGGCGGTGGCGACCGGCGACGCCCCGGCGGCCTCCAGCACGTGCTCGCACTTGGGACAGGCGTCCGCGGCCGGGTCCACCGGCAGGTGGCAGCCGGGGCAGGAGATCCGCGGGCCGCCCAGCAGGGAGGCGGCGCAGTTCGAGCAGGCCGAGGCGGCGAGGTCGCCCGGTGCCCGGCACTCCGGACACTCCACCTCGGACACCAGCGCGGACTGCACGGCGGCGCCCAGCGCCACGCACTGCATCGGGTTGACACCGCGCCGGATCCGCTTGGGGCCGAAGACCTCGCCCAACCGCCGTGCCACCAGCGGGATCGAGGTGGAACCGCCGACCAGCAGCACCTCGTCGATGTCCCCGACGGTGAGGTTGGCCTGCATGATGGCCTTGTGGGTGAGCTCGATGGTGCGTTCGATCCGGGCCTCGATCAGCTCCTCGAAGCGCGGCCGCTCGAACACCGTCTCCAGCACCAGCTGGCCCGCGCCGAGCCCGGCCAGCACCACGTCCGAGGCCTCCTGGTTGGACAGCTCGATCTTGACGACCTCGGCGGCCGAGGCGATCCGCGGCCGGTCGCGGCGGTCGGGCTGGTAGTCCGAGCCGTACTCCTCGCGGATGTCCTCCAGCAGCGCGGTGGTGATCGCGCGGTCGAAGTCGTCGCCGCCCAGCAGGTTGTCGCCCTCGATGCCGAGCACCGAGACCGATCCGGGCACCAGCAGCAGGATCGAGATGTCGAAGGTGCCGCCGCCGAGGTCGTAGACCAGGACCGTCCGGCCCTCGTCCCCGGCCTCGTTGGTCATCCCGTACGCGAGGGCGGCCGCGGTGGGCTCGTTGATCACCCGCAGCACGTGTAGGCCCGCCATCCGGCCGGCCTCCTGGGTGGCGGCCACCTGGCGTTCGCCGAAGTACGCGGGGACGGTGATGACGGCCCGCTGGAAGGGCTCGCCGAAGCGCTGCTCGGCGTCCTCCTTCAGCCGGTGCAGGATGATCGCGGAGATCTCGACCGGGGTGTAGGAGCGCCCGTCGAACCAGACGTTGACGTCGCCGTCGGTGCCCGCGGTGACCTTGTAGTCCAACTCGTCCAGGGCGGCCTGCACCTGGGGGTCGCGGAACCGGCGGCCGACGAAGCGCTTCACCGAGCGGATCACGTTCTCGCCGTCGAGCGCCAGCCGGCCCCGCGCCGTCGAGCCGACCAGCAGCTCGCCGCGCCGGCCGCGGCCGACGACCGAGGGCGTGGCCTCCTGGTTCTGCCGGTTGAAGATGATCTCCGGTTCGCCCCGGCGGAGGTGTGCCACGACGGAGTTGGTGGTGCCCAGATCGATGCCGAGTGTGCGGTACATGTCTTCCCCTCTGTTCCTAACGCTTCCGTCGCCTGCGCCGGCCGTGCCAGGCCGTGCCCTTGCGGGGGTCGCCGGCGGCCGTCCTCGGGGCCGGGTCCGGGGCCGGAGCCGGAGCCGGTGTCTCCGGCTGTGCCGGTGCCGGCGGTGGGTCGGCGGGCCCGGCTGCCGTCGGGTCGGGCGCCGTCGGGTCGGGCGCCGTCGGATCGGGCGGCGCCGCGTCCTCGGGTGGTGCCGCGTCCTCGGGCGGCGCGGTGGCGACCACCACCTGGGCCCGGCGCAGCACCTCGTCGTTCCAGAAGAAGCCGGTCACCACGGTCTGCACGACCGTCTCCGGCTCCAGACCGGGCCGCACCTCGCCGCCCACGATCTCGGACAGCGCCGGGTCCGCCGCCAGTCCCTCCAGCCGCATCGGCCGCACCCCGGCCTTGGCCAGCTTGCCCAGCAGCCGGCGGCGGGTGGCCTCGATCCCCGCGCCCCGGCCGAGCAGGACCAGTTCCGGGTCCAGGCCGAGCGCGGCCAGCGCGTCGTCCACCTCGACCAGCAGCCCGAGCAGGTCCCGCTGGGCGGCGGCTGCCGACCGCGCCTCCTCGCCCCGCAGCCGCTGGAGCAGTGAGGCTCGGAAGAGCAACTGGCTGAAGGCCTGGGCCAGATCGACCTCCAGGGCCCGCTCCGGCACCTCCAGCGGTTCGGCCGTCTCCAGTGCGGTCATGGCGCTCACTCCGGTATCTCGATCGGCGGCAGCACGGACAGGTCGACGGCGAAGCGCTCCGGGACGGGCGGCTCCGGGTCCGCCCCCGCCGGCGCCGGGTCGGCGAAGTCCGCTGCCAGCTCCGCCCGGTGCAGCACCAGGAACTGTTCGGCGGAGGGCGGTCCGGGCGGTTCGACCACCAGCAGCGGTTCGGCCAGGGCCGGGGCCAGCAGCTCGGCGACCCCCTCCACCGGGTCCGGCGGCAGCTGCTGCTGGACGTCCAACTCCAGCCGCCGGTCCGGGTTGCGCAGCAGCGCCGCGGCCTCCTGGATCTGCTGGCGGCTGTGGCGGCCCGCCCGCATGGCCGGGCCCACGGCGAGGTTGATCTCGCGCACCCCGGCCGTGAGCGGGATGCCCAGGACCTCGTACGGCGACGGTTCGTGCAGCGGCACGACGGCGGTCTCCTTGCTCCGGACGGCGTCCGGTCGGGCGGTGCGGTGCGGTGTGTACGGGGAGGGGTGCGGTCAGCGCAGGCTGTTGATCCGGCGCTGGAGCGCCCGCAGCTCCCGGTCGTTCGGGCTGTACTCGACGGCCTTGGCGATCAGCACCCGCGCCTGCCGGAACTGGCGGGTGTTCGCGTGGCCCACGGCCTGCGAACTCAGCACGATGCCCAGCTCGTTGCGGATCGCCGCGGTGTCCTCCGCGCTCTCGCACATCGCCAGCGCCTGCTCCAGCAGCGAGAGGGCGTCGGCGTAGCGGCGGGCGTTGTAGTCCTTCGCCGCCTCGCTGCGCCAGACGCTGACCATCACCCGGCGCAGCTCGGAGGAGTCGTCGTAGGTCTGGGCCTGCCGGAGCATCGCCGAGCGTTCCGCGAACGGGCGGTCCTGGAGGTCGTCGAGCACGTGGTTGGCCAGCAGCACGGAGACCCGGCGCGGCGCCTCCCGGGCGGTGTCGCCGGTCCACTCGGGGTCGGCCCTCAGTGCCGCGGTCATCCGCTCGACCGCCGCGGCACGGTCGTCGGCCAGCGCGGCGGCGCGCGCCAGCAGGCGCATCGCGTAGGCGAGCCCGAGCCGGTGCTCCGGGTCGGCGTCGAGGTCGACGAGCTCCTGCCACAGGGCCGCGGCCTCCCGGAGGTCCTTCTCCGAACCGGGCTTGGTCAGCTCGTTGGCGCGGTTGCCCAGGGCGGCCTGGAGGAAGTGCCGGGCCGTCGGGTCGGTGGGGGCCAGCTTGAGCGCCTTGCGCAGCAGGACCAGCGCGCTGGAGTAGTCCGTGCTCTCGTTGTTGATCTTCCGGGCGAGCTGGGCGTACGCCGCCCCGAGGTTGCTGCGGACCTCGGCGTGGTCGGGCGCCACGGCCAGCGCCCTCTCCAGCAGCTCCACCGCGCCCGACTGGTCGTCGTCGCTCTCCTTGAGCAGCGCACGGGCGGCCCGCAGCCCGGAGTCGGCCGCGAGCTCGGCCAGTTCGGCCGGGACCTCCCCGCCCGGCAGGGCCCGCAGGCGGTCCAGGACGGCCAGTGCCTCGCGCCAGTCCTGGTGCCGGTGGTGCTCCCTGGCCTGGCTGGTCAGGGCCTCCCGCAGCAGGGTGTGCCAGGCCTCGTCGCGCTCGGCCTCCGGTACCGCGTCCAGCGCGGCGACCGCCGCCGCGTGGCGGCCCTGGAGCAGCAGGTAGCGGTGCGGGCCGAGTGCGTCGAACAGGCCGAGCGCCTCGGTCAGCGGGTGCACGCCGAACGGTCCGGGCCGGCGCCACGGACGGACGGCGTAGTCGAAGTCGCCCGCCCAGGCGACCAGCGGGCCCGCGTGCGACACACCGCGCGACTCCTCGTGCAGCAGCCGGCCGAGCGCCGGACCGAGGACGAGCCGGCGGCCTGCGCCGCCGTCCCGGGCGACGTGCAGCTCCTGCTGGGCGAAGGCCTCGGCGCTGCGGGTCTCCATCCCGAGCCGGACGGTCCAGGCGTCCACGTCGTCCCCGCTGAGCCCGCGCGCCTGGTCCAGCTCGCGCAGGTCCCCGCGGAGCCGGTCGGTGAGCGCGGTGCGGGCGGCGGCGATCCGCGGCGCCTCGATCGGGCGCCCGGTGACGCTCGCCGTCCGGTCCCACAGGTCCGGCAGGTGCAGGGCGGACACCAGGCAGCCGATCGCCCACGGCCAGTACCGCGCGGCGTCCTCGCCGCCCGAAGGGCCCGCCGCCTCGCAGGCGACGGCCAGACGGTAGCTGACCAGGCCGAGCGAGTGCAGCAGCCGGGGGTGGCCCGGGTCCGCGAGCAGCAGCGCGTGGTAGCCGTCCCAGGCCTCCCGGTGCCGGCCCTCACCGGCGTGGTGCAGCGCCTCGTGCTCGGCCAGCGTGCCGAGTGCGCGGCCGGCGTGCGGGTCCTCCGGCGTCAGTCCCACGGCCTCGCGCAGGTCGGCGACGGCCCGTCCGGCGTCCTGCGCGTCCAGGGCGGCCGCCGCGCGGCGGACCAGGACGGCGCTGCGGGCCCGGGGGGCCGCGGTGGGCATCAGGGCCAGCGCGGCGTCCAGCTCGCCTGCCTCGGCCCGCAGCAGCGCCAGGTCCCGCCGGACCGGCACGGCGGCGGCGCCGTCGCCGAGGACCTCGGCCCACGCGGTGAGGATCCGTTCGGCCTCGGGGACCAGCCCGGCCCGCCGGGCGCAGCCCAGGACGGCCCGCAGGGCGGGCCCGGCGCAGCCGGCGCAGCGGGCGGAGGCGGCGGAAGCGGGCCGGTACAGGTGCGCGGCGCAGCCCTCGCGCCCGCAGCCGGCGCAGGCGTCCACGGCCGGCTCGGTGCAGTCGGCGGCCCCGGCGCCGCAGCGCGCGCCGCCCGGGGCGGCCGGCCCGGTGCCGGGCGCGTCGAGGAAGCTCCGGTGCCACTCCAGTGCCGCCGGCCAGTTCCCGGCCCGCTCGGCGAGCAGGGCCCGGAGCCGGGAGAGCGCCGGGTCGCCCGCCGGATCCGGTTCCACCGGCGCGAGCAGGGTCACCGTCTGCACCGCGCGGCCGGTCAGCAGGGCACCGGCCGCCAGGTGGTAGCGGTCCCGCGGGCCGTCGGCCTGGTCCAGCAGCCCGGCCTGGCCCTCGGCCGAGCCCGCGGCGAGGGCGATCGCGGCCCGCAGCCGCCGCTCCCGGACGGGCGGGGCGGCGGGGCCGGCACCGGTGGGCGGCGCGTCGGTCGGCTCGGTGTCGGCCGGCTCGGCGCCGGTCGGCGGTGCGGCGAGCGAGCCGGCCAGCGCGAGCGCCTCGGCGGCCGCGGCCCGGGCGTCCGGGAGGTCGCGGGCGGTGAGCAGCAGGTGCGCGGCCTCGCGCAGGGCGGCCTCGCGCAGCGCCAGGCGGTAGCCCGGTACGTCCGGCGCGTCGGCGACGGCCTGCTGCCACAGCGCGCGGGCCGCCGCCGGGTCGGCCGCCAGCCGGAGCCGGGCCAGCCGGTCGCGCACCAGGGCCAGCCGGCCCGTCAGATCCGCGTCGCGCAACGGCTCCCAGCGCTCCAGCGCGCCCGCCGGGTCGTCCGCGCGGGCCAGCGCCAGGCCGTGGTGGAAGGCGGCGCCGCGCTCCCAGTGCGAGCCAGTCCCGGCCTCCGCGCGCAGCAGCGGCTCCGCCTCGGCCGGCCGTCCGGCCGCCAGCAGCGCCGCACCGAGCCTGACCCGCGCCGGGCGCCACTGCGGCAGCCCGTCCAACCCGGCCCGGTACTGCTCCGCGGCCTCGGCCGGCCGCCCGGCGCGCTCGTGCAGCAGCGCCAGGCCCAGCCGGGCGGGCGCGTACGAGGGGCTGGCCGCCAGGGCGGCGGTGAACCGGTCGGCGGCCTCGTCGTCCGCGTGGTGCAGCAGGGCGAGCCGCCCGAGTGCGTACCGCGGGCGGGGATCCGCCGGGGCCTCGTCGGCCGCCGCCCGGAAGTCGGCCGCCGCCCCCGCGACGTCCAGCAGGAACTGCCGGGCCAGGCCCCGGAAGAGCAGCGACTCCGCCCGCAGCGCCGCGCCCCGCGCCCACGGGGACGCCTCGCCGGGGCCGCGCCGCAGCGCCTCGCCGAAGGCCTCCACCGCCTGGGCGTGCCGGCCCGGCGTGCTGAGCAGCGCGCCCAGGCGGAACCACAGCTCGCTGCCGCCGGCGGGCGCCGCGGTGGCCAGCAACGCCTCGGCCTCGGCCGCCCGCCCGCCCTCGCGCAGCAGCGCCACGCGGGCCAGGACCGGCCAGTCCCGCTCCGGCAGCGCGGCGCGGGCCGCCACCGTCACGTGCTCCCGCCGGTCGGTGGCGCCCTCCCGGCACAGCCGCTGCAGCCAGGCCAGCGAACGGGAGGCCGACTCGGCCTCGACGCCGGGCTCCGCGCCCGCAGCCGTCGCCCGCAGGAAGGCCAGAACCGGGGCGAGGTCGCCGTCCGGGGCCTGCATCCGCTCCTCGGCGAGCTGCCGCAGCACCCACCGGGGCAGCTGCCGGGCCGGCTCGGCCAGCAGGGGGAAGGCCTCGCGGTAGTGCGGGAGCGCGCCGGCCGCGTCGCCCAGGGCGGCGGTCGCCGCGGCCTGGCCGAGCAGGGCGAGACCGCGGTGCGGCCGCAGGGGCGGGGGCGCGACCGCCAGCCGGTCGACCAGCGCGGCGTAGCGGCGGCGGGCCTGCTCCTGCTGCCCGGCCGAGGCCTTGGCCGCCGCGGCGGTCAACGCCTTGGCCACCGAGTCGGGTTCCAGCGCCCGCCCGCGCCGGACCAGCGCGAACCCGCCCCAACCGGCCAGTGCCGCCAGCACAAGAAGCACCGCGAGCAGCGCCATGCCCGTCCCCCTGCAGTTCCGGATCCGCCGGCGCCGCTCAACCATGATGATGATCAAGGAGATTGACGCCTCGTCATGATGTTCCCCGAGTAGGGTCAGGATAGGGCTTCGGGGGGCGCCGGGTCGGAAAAGCGCACTATCCTGGGGCCGCGGAACGCTGGGGCCGGGTCGTGTCAGTCGGGGGTGGAGTGTCCGAGTCGCGTTGGGTGCCCGGGCTGCGGTTCGGGCCGGAGTTCGACCCCGAGCAGTACGAACTGCTGGAGTTCCACCACCGCGGCGGCGAGGCCGAGGTGTGGCGGGCCGTCCGCACCGGTCACAGCGGCCTCAAGGAGCTGGTCGCCGCGAAGATCATGCTGGAGCGCGACCCGTCCGAGGTCCGCCGCTGGCTCGGCCGCTGGGACGACGTCTCGCACAACGCCCACCGCCTCGGCATCACCGACCTGGTGGTGCCCTCCTTCCTGCTCGGGCCCTCGCCGCACCGGCCGGGCAGCCCACCCGGCAGCGGACTCCTCGGCTACCAGATCTCCCCCTGGGTCGAGGGCGTGCCGCTGCACACCTGGGCCCGGG
Source organism: Kitasatospora sp. NPDC088346 (assembly GCF_044740765.1). NCBI lineage: Bacteria > Bacillati > Actinomycetota > Actinomycetes > Kitasatosporales > Streptomycetaceae > Kitasatospora > Kitasatospora sp. NPDC088346. Next base: position 41,357 of record NZ_JBIURH010000002.1, on the reverse strand, counting down.
CCAACCGCGGCGGGCTCCCGGCCGCCGCCGACGTGCTCGTCCGGCTCTGCCGCATCGTCGACGACCTGCACCGCAAACGCTGGGTCCACCGCGACATCTCCCCGGCCAACGTGCTGGTGGACGCCGACGGCCGGGTCAAACTGATCGACCTGACCTTCCTCGCCCCGCTCGACCACACCCTCACGGTCGCCGTCTTCACCCCCGGCCACGTACCCCCCGAGGCGGAACAGGTCGGCGGCTTCCCGGCCGTCGCCAAGGACCTCTTCGCCGTCGGCACCCTCGCCCGCGGCCTGCTGCTCCCCGAACACGGACGCCTCGACCACCGGTCCGCCGCCGACCAGGCCCGGCGCGAACTGTCGGCGGCCGGATTCGGCGAGGAACTGGCGCAGTGGGCCTGCGAACCGCTGCACCACGACCCGGCCCGGCGGCCCGCACCGCTCGGCCCCTGGGCGGCCCGCGGACGCGAACTGCTGCGCACCCAACGGGCCCTGCCGCGCACCTCCTGCCTGACCGTGCTCCCCGACACCGCCGGCCGGCCCCTGGTGGTCTCCGGCGGCGCGGCCGGAGTGGCCTTCGCCGGCCCCGGCCGCGCCGCGCACGAACTCCCCTCCGGCCGGGGGCCGGACGCCGTCGCCGACCTGGTGGCCGGCCGGGCCGGACGGCGGGCCGAACTCGCGGTGTTCGCCGAGGACCGCGCCGGCACCCTCTGGGTCGGCAACGCGGCCGGCTGGTGGGAGGCGGCCCGCGGGGTCAGTGGCGTGGCCGGAGCCGTGAACGGCTCGGGCGAGCTCGTCGTCTGGACGGCCCGGGCCGGTGCGCTGCACTCCTTCCGCTGGGCCCCGGGAGTCACCCTCACCGGCCAGGAACTGCCCCGCTGCCCCGCCGAACGGGTGCTCGCGGCCGTCGAGGAACGGGCCGGGAGCTGGTCGGTGCTGGTGGAACAGCGCGGACGGCTGCTGTGCTGGCGGGTGGGTGCCCAGGACCACCCCGAGCAACTGGGTGCCCCCGGCGCCGTCCGGGGCGCGGCGCTGGCCCGGTCCTCGGCCGGACCCCAGGCCGCGGTCCTGCGGCCGGACGGCTCCGTCCAGCTCCACCGGCTCACCGAGGCGCCCGCCGCCCCCAGCGAGATCGGCGAGGCCGAGTCCTTCCTCGGCGTGGCCATGGCCGGCCACCGCGGCGGCCCCACCATCGCCCTCGCCGGCGCGGGCGGCGTCCGCGTCCGCCTCCCCGCCGCCAACGGCGCCCGCCACCCCCGCTGGTGGCGTCCCACCCTCCGCCCCGCCACCCGGGTCGCCCTCTCCCTCGGCGAGGACTGGCGCCTGTCCCTCGCCGCGGTGGTCGAGGACGAACTGCAGTGCTGGCAGGAGGACGCGGCCTACCGCTGGCAGCCCGTCGCCCTCGACCAGGACCGCTGACGGCCGCCCGGCCCGTGACACGGGCCCGAGGCCCGGTGCGGCAGCCCGCCCACGGCCACCGGTGGACCGGCAGGGGGCAGGCGGTGGTGGGCCCCGGTCGGCCGTCGGTCGCGCCGTGGCCGGAAACGCGGTAGCCCGGAGACGATGTAGCCCGGAAACGCAGAAGACCCCAGATCAACTGGGGTCTCAAGCTGGTGTCCGAGGGGGGACTTGAACCCCCACGCCCGATAAAGGGCACTAGCACCTCAAGCTAGCGCGTCTGCCATTCCGCCACCCGGACTAGGTGTCGTCCGCGCCGCTCTCCGCCGCGCTGACTCCGTAACTGTAGCAAAGATCGGCTGGCTGACCCAAAACCGTCCCCGGGGCCGGCGCCGGCGGCCGGGGCTGCGGATATTCGCTCTTGGGCGGGGGCGTCCGGCGGGGGAGGATGGCGGGATGGGTGCCCGTGCCCGGCTGGGCCGGGGTGGTGTGCTGGCCGCGCCGCACGGGCCACGGAGACGTCGGCAGAGACGAGGAGTGACCGTGAGCGAGTCGAGGGCGGAGCGGGCGGGTGCCGCGCGGGTGACGGCGGAGTCGGAGGTCGCCGAGATCTGCCGTGACCTGATCCGGATCGACACCAGCAACTACGGGGACGGGTCGGGCCCGGGGGAGCGCAAGGCGGCCGAGTACGTCGCGGAGCAGCTGGCCGAGTTCGGCCTGGAGCCGACGATCATCGAGTCGGCGAAGGGGCGGGCCTCCACCGTGGTCCGGATCGAGGGGGAGGACCGCTCGCGCCCCGGCCTGCTGATCCACGGGCACACGGACGTCGTCCCGGCCGACGCGGCGGACTGGACCTACGACCCGTTCGGCGGCGAGATCGCCGACGGCTGCGTCTGGGGCCGCGGCGCGGTCGACATGAAGGACATGGACGCGATGACCCTGGCGGTCGTCCGCGACCGGCTGCGGACCGGCCGCAAGCCCCCGCGCGACCTGGTGCTCGCCTTCGTCGCGGACGAGGAGGCCGGCGGCACGTACGGCGCCCGCTACCTGGTGGACAAGCACCCGGACCTCTTCGAGGGCGTGACGGAGGGCATCGGCGAGGTCGGCGGCTTCTCGTTCACGGTCAACGACGACGTCCGGCTCTACCTGATCGAGACGGCCGAGAAGGGCATGCACTGGATGCGGCTCACGGTCGAGGGCCGGGCCGGGCACGGGTCGATGGAGAACGACGACAACGCCATCACCGAGCTGTGCGAGGCGGTGGCCCGGCTCGGCCGGCACACGTTCCCGCTGCGGATCACGAAGACCGTGAAGGCCTTCCTGGACGAGCTCTCGGACGCCCTCGGCGTGCCGCTCGACCCGAACAACATGGACGAGACGCTGCGGGTGCTCGGCGGCATCGCCAAGATGATCGGCACCACGCTGCGCAACACCGCCCAGCCGACCATGCTCGGTGCCGGCTACAAGGTGAACGTCATCCCCGGCCAGGCCAGCGCGCACGTCGACGGCCGTTTCCTGCCCGGCTACGAGGAGGAGTTCCTGGCCGAGCTGGACAGCGTGCTCGGCCCGCGGGTGAAGCGCGAGACCCTGCACTCGGACCGGGCGATCGAGACCGGCTTCGACGGCGCCCTGGTGGACGCCATGCAGCTGGCGCTGCGCGCCGAGGACCCGATCGCCCGGGCGGTGCCGTACTGCCTCTCCGGGGGGACGGACGCCAAGTCCTTCCAGGACCTCGGGATCCGCTGCTTCGGCTTCGCGCCGCTGAAGCTCCCGCCGGAGCTGGACTTCGCGGGCATGTTCCACGGCGTGGACGAGCGGGTGCCGGTGGACGGCCTGAAGTTCGGCGTGCGGGTGCTGGACCGGTTCCTCGACGCCTGCTGAGGCCCGGTGCGGCGGCGCGCGGCGGCGCCGTTCGGACGACGGCCCGTTCCGGGATGTCCCGGGGCGGGCCGTCCGCATTGTCTGAGCGGATGATTAGGGACAGTCCGACACGCGGGTGAAGAAACGATACGTCTTGGAATTCAGGGTCGTTTAAATGTTCGGCCTATCACCTCTGGGAGTGAACGGGTGATCCCCTCCGTACCCCGTTTGCCACACCCTCGTTCACCCATATGCAGTCCGGGGAACGGGCTGCGGAATCGACCAGGAGGAACCATGAAGGTCAAGAAGATCGCCGCCGTCGCCGCTGCCACCGGTGGCCTGGTGCTCGCCGGCGCGGGCATCGCGTCGGCCCACGGCGGGGCCACCGCCCAGGGTGCCGCGGTGGGCTCCCCGGGCGTGCTGTCGGGCAACCTGATTCAGGTCCCGGTGCACGTGCCGGTCAACGTCTGCGGCAACACCATCAGCGTGATCGGCCTGCTGAACCCCGCGTTCGGCAACGGCTGCCAGAACGTCTGAGCCGGCGAAGGCCCGTTCGGGCCCGCCCGGCCCGGGCAGGGCTCGACGGGGCCCGACGGCGACCGGGTGGCGGCCCCCTCGGGGGCCGAGGAGGGCCCGGTCGCGGCCCGCGGGTGACGATCGGTTGACCGAGGCGCCTCTGAGCGGTGGATCCGCCGCTCAGAGGCGCATCCGCGTGTCCGGGCGACGTCAACTCGGCGCGCTGCTATCACGCTCACTCGATCGGATGAATTGCGGCCTTCCGGCTCAACCTTCACCGGTCTCCGTCGTTGTAGAGGGGTACCGGCGATGTTATTCGTCGGGAATTCCGACAAGTACAGAAGTCAGGGGAGTCAATTGCGACAGGTCGCTAAGAAGGGCCTCCTCACTGCCGTGGCCACCGGCAGCGTGCTGGCCTCGACGGCGGGCTACGCCTACGCCGCCGGCAGCGAGGCCCAGGGCGGGGCGGCGAACTCGCCGGGCGTCGCCTCGGGGAACTCCGTTCAGGTCCCCGTGGACATCCCGGTCAACGCCTGCGGCAACACGGTGGACGTCGTCGGCCTGCTGAACCCGGCCTTCGGCAACCAGTGCGGCAACGCCACGCACAGCCGCAGCGCCCACCAGCCGACCCGGGCGGGCGGCGCCTCGGCGAGCGGGACGACCGCCAACTCGCCCGGCGTCGGTTCCGGCAACGCGGTCCAGGCACCGATCCACGTCCCCGTGGACGCCTGCGGGAACTCGGTCAACGTGGTCGGCATCGGCAACCCGGCGTTCGGCAACGACTGCGCCAACCACAGTCACCCGGCGCCGGTCCACCCCACGCCGTCCACGCCCCCGGCCGACGAGGACTGCCCGGACACCCCCGGGCAGCACAGCCCGCCGCCCACCCATGCCCCGCCCACGCAGACGCCGCCGACCCAGACCCCGCCGACCGGCACCACCCCGCCCGCCGGCACGGACCGCACCGGCGTCCCCGGCGGGAACCAGAACGGCCCCGGCACCACCCCGGTGGTCGACACCACCGCCCAGGCCGCCCCCCAGCACCAGCTGGCCTCCACCGGCGCGGCCGGCGTGGAACTGCTCGCCGGCACCGGCGCCCTGCTGCTGATCGGCGGCGGAGTGCTCTACCGCAGGGCCCGCGCCGCGGCCTGACGCCGCCGGGCGGCACACCCGCCGACCGGGCGCCCGTGGCCGTGGGGGCACGGTGACGGGCGCACCGCGCGCCACCCTGCCCGGGCCACCCTGCCCGGGCCGCGCGGCGGTGGCGTGCGGCGGTGGCGTGCGCCCGCCGCCGTCACCAGCTGCTGCGCACCTGTCGGATGATCCTCCGCCGCAGCAGGACCGTCCGGCTGCCGTCCGGGAACAGCCGCAGGCGGTCCAGCTCCCAGTGGCCGTACTCGGCGTGCTCGGTCAGCAGCTGGCGGGCCGCGTTGCGGGTCGTGCCCCGCGGCAGCCGAAGGGACTGGTACTCGTACTCCGGCTGCCGGGTCAGCTTGGGTGGCGTCAAGTCTCTCCTCCTGCGTTTCGGCTGTCGGCAAGCCTAGGGCCTGCCGGGGACATCCGGACCGGGCCGAGGGGCCGGGCCGGCCGGACCCGCAGTCCCTCCCGCCTGCCGGGTTGCCCGCCGAGCCTGCCCCGGCCCGCGCTGATCGTCCATCAGTTTTCGGATGTGGACGAGATACCCAGCGATCGGCCGCCGACGCCCGGAATCACCCGTTCCGCTGGAGTCGCGGTCCGGCACGAAACCACCCGGATCGGACATCGAGGGGTAACTTGCCGGGATTTAACGGCTGTAGGTGACAACCGCTGTGCGTGTCGCCGCCGGGTGGGGATAGCGTCTGCACCATGTCTGATGCCGCGCAGCTCACCGTCACAGAGGTACGCGCCGCCGCCGAGGCGGTCAAGGTCGCAATCGATCGCCACCTGGAAGCAGTTTCGAGTGCCACCGAGGCCGGCGAACCCGCTGTGGTCACTGCCTACGAGGAGCTCGCCGCGGCCGCCATCGCCTACGACCAGCTCCTCTACGAAGCCTACGACGAGGTCACGCCCTTCGAGGTCCCCGGTGACGAGGCGGGCGGCGCCTACCGCGGCCCCGACCAGCCGGAGGCGATCAGCGTGCTGATCCGCCGCGACTACCTGGTCGCCGACCCGTCCCGGCTGCGGGCCCAGGCCGAGCGGGTGGACAGCTCGCTGACCCCCGGCGGCGGCTCCGGCGACGGCGTGACGGCCGCGATCGGCGTGCTGTTCGGCGAGTTCGAGCCGGACGAGATCGCCGCCCGGGCGGAGGAGTTCGGGCTGGAGGAGGGCGACTCCACGCTCTGGGTCTCCGCGGCGGAGCCGAGTGACCCCGGCGAGTGGCTGCCCGAGCCGTTCGAGGCGCTGGACCCGGAGCTGCTGATCTGCCGCTTCGACGTCAGCGAGGTCTACGACGACGAGCTGGAGGGCTTCGAGCAGGAGCACTGAGCGGCCGGAGCGGGCGGGCCGGAGCGGAGCCGGGCCGCGGGCCCGGCTCCGGGTGGGGACGCGGGACCACGCGTCCCCACCCGGGCCACCGGCCGCAGGTGCTCAGGCGTCCCGGCAGAGGACGAAGTCCGGGAAGGCGTGCCGGCCGGTCCGCTCCCCGACCTCGTCGATCGCCCGGCGGATGTCCCGCAGCTGGGCGACGGACATCTCCAGCGGCGGCTCGTCCGGCTGGTAGACGGTGCGGATCGGGTAGTCCACACCCGGTTCGGTGGTCATCTCGATGTGGCAGCCGAGCACGTGGGTGACCGGGCGGGTGCCGGCGAAGTCGATCAGCCGGTCGACGGTCCGGCGGAAGGCCGGCCAGTCCGACACGTACAGCCGCCCGGGGTAGACCGTGTCGCCGGTGAGCAGGAAGCCGGTGTGCGGGTCGTAGTACGTCACGGCCGCCGGATGGTGCCCGGGCGTGGCGAGGCACTCCAGGACGCGGCCCCCCAGGTCCACCCGGGCCACCCGGTCCGGGTCCTCGGCGAAGCCGAAGTACGGCCAGGCCTCGTCCAGTCCGGCCGGGACCACGACGGTGTCGGGCCGGTCCGCGAACTGCCCGTCGCCCGCCACGTGGTCGCCGTGCGCATGGCTGTGCAGGACCAGCAGCGGGTAGTGCGCCCGCGGGTACGCGACCAACCGGCGTTCGACCAGCTCGTCGACGACCCGGCGCAGCGGGAAGAGCTCGGCGGACGCCGTGGCGCCGGTGTCGATCAGGACGGCCCGGTCGTCGCCGAACAGCAGGTAGAGGAACGGCGCCTCGTAGTCGATCGCCATGTTCTGGCGCAGGATGACGGTGTGCTCGTCGTGGACGTGCACCTGGATGTCCGGATCGGTGTTGTGCTTCGCCGACGGCGATCCGTGGATCCAGTCGACGCCCAGCGGGCGCGGCTCGGGAACGCCCGAGCCGAACTCCGCCTGCCGTGTGTCCGTGTTCATGCCGGCTCCCGCCCCCGCTGTGTCCGTACTCCCGACCCGGACCGGCGGTCCGGCCGACCTGCCGGCCGCCCTGGTCCCCGACGGCCGGCTCGCAGGCTACCCCTGCTCGGCGTGCTCGGCGAGGACGGCCCGCAGCCGGGTGCCGCGCGGCTGCGCGGGACGCTCGGCGACGGCCTGCGGCAGCGCCTGGCCGACGGCGTGGACCACCGACAGGTGGCGCTCCGCCCGGCCGAACGCGGTGTAGACCCACTGCCGGGTCAGGGTGGCCGCGGCGTCCTCCGGCAGGACGGTGACGACGGCGGCCCAGCGGCGGCCGACGGCCTGGTGGGCGGTGAGCGCCCAGCCGTGCCGGAGCCCGGCGGCCTGGGCGGGGGAGAGGGTCAGCCGCTCGCCGTCGGCCAGTTCGAGGTGCAGCCCGGCCGCGTCGCCGTCCAGGACCCGGCCGGGGCGGCTGACCCCGAGGGCGGGCGAGTGGACCACCCGGTCGCCCGGGTCGAAGCCGCCGAACCGGCCGGGCCCGGGGTTGAGCCGGGCCTTGGCCGCGGCGTTCAGCGCGCGGGTGCCGGCGCTGCCGCCGTGCCCGGGGGTGATCAGCACGGTGTCCTCGGCGGCGATGCCGAGCGCGCGGGGGATCGAGTCACCGAGCAGCTGCACCGCGCGGTGGACGGCCTCGGCGCCGTCCTTCGCCGCGAGGATCACCACCTCCTTCTCCGGTGCCTCGACGGTGAGCAGCTCACCGATGCCGATGCCGGAGACCAGTTCCCCGATCGGCCCGAAGTCGGGGGTGCGGGAGGCGACCACCGGGCAGAGCCTGCTCGCGGTCAGGTCGGCGAAGAACCGGCCCGGCCCGGCGGACCAGAGCTGGCCCGGGTCGCCGCTGAGCACCAGCCGGGTGCCGTCGGCGAGCGCCTCCAGCAGGGTGGCGGCCTGCTCGACGTCGAGCAGTGGGGCGTCCAGCACCAGCAGGAGGTCGAGGGCCAGCGTGCCGTCCGCGGCGCGGCCGGGGCCGGCGGTGCCGGAGAGCAGGTCGGTGAGGGTGGCCACCTGCCCGGCGGCGGGGGAGTCCGGGATCAGTGCGGCCATGTCCGCTCGGCCGCGGGCCGTCCAGGTGGCGGCCCAGGCGCGCAGGCCGAGGCCGTGGGCGGCGTCCAGGACGGCGGCCGGTTCCGCCCGGGAGGCCTCGCCGCCGGTGTGGACGACCAGGGCGCTGTCGGCGACGGCGCGCAGCAGGGCGGCGGCGGAGGAGGAGGGCGCGGCGGCGGCCGCGGCCGCCCAGGCGGACGGGCCGGGGGCCGCGGGACCGGCGGGGTGGGCGGAGTCGGCCTCGTCGCCGGAGCCGGCCTCGTCCTCGGTGGTGTCCTCGTCGGTTTCCACGTCCGCGTCCTCGGCCGTGGGGTCGGGGTCGGGGTCGGCCGCCTCGTCGGAGCCGGGATCGAAGGTGGAGAGCACCCGGACCAGGCCGTCGGCGAGGCTCTCCTCCGCCAGGGCGAGCCGTTCCAGGGCGAGCACCGTCCGGGTCGGCGGCTCCTCCTCGTCGTCGGCGCCGGGGCGGGTCGGGAGCTCCTCCTGGAAGGCCATGACCAGGCCGTCCACCACGACCGCCTGGAGGGCGGCGGCCGGGTCGGGCAGACCGAGCCGTTCCAGCCCGGTGGCGACCTCGCCGATCTCCTGGGCGGAGTGCCCGCGCAGCGCCGCCTGCTCCAGCAGCCACGGCACCAGGGCCGCGGCCCGCCGGGGGTCGCCCGGGCCGGCCTCCTGACCGAGCAGCCCGCGGGCGAACCCGTCCGCCTGCTCGGGACGGACGCCGGGGAGGGCGAGCACCGCCCACGGGTCGGCCCGCAGGGCCTCGGCGGCGTTCTCGCCGAGCTCGGCGACGGCGGCCGGGGCGAGCGCGGCCGGGGCGCCGCCCGCAGCCAGCACCTCGGCGGCGGCGCGCACCGCGGCGGCCCGCTGCTCGTCGGAGGGCGGGGCGCCGGCGTCGGCGTCGGAGGCCTCGGCGGGGGTGCCGGGGGCGTCCTCGGCGACGCCGCTCCGGCCGACCGTCCGGATCGCCTCCGCCAGCGCGGCCACCGCGCCCGCCCGCTCCTCGGGGGTGGTCGGTTCGGTCGCGCTGTTCGCCGCTTCGGTCATCGGTTCGCTCCTCACAGCCGGCGCTACAGCTCCGTCCAGCCCTGGTCCGGGTAGCGGCGCAGTGGAGCTGACACGTCGTCCAGCGCGCCGCGGATCTCATCCGGAAGCGTAAGGCTCTCCACCGACAGGGCCGCCAGCAGCTGGGTGGCGTTCCGGGCGCCGACCAGCGCACTCGCCACGCCGGGCCGGTCCCGGACCCAGGCGAGGGCGACCGCGAGCGGGCTGCTGGCGAGGCCGTCGGCGGCGGTGGCGAGGGCGTCCACGATCCGGCGCGAGCGGTCGCCGAGGTAGGGCTGGACGAAGCCGGACAGGTGGGCGGAGGCGCCGCGGGACTCCGGCGGCACGCCGTGTCGGTACTTGCCGGTGAGCACTCCGCGTCCGAGCGGGGAGCAGGCGATCAGGCCGAGTCCGGCGTCCCGGGCGGCGGGCAGCACCTCCCGTTCGATGCCGCGCTGGAGCAGGGAGTACTCCATCTGGGTGCCGGCCAGCGGGACCCGGTCGTGGCGGGCGCGCTGCCAGGTGGCGGCCTTGGCCAGCTGCCAGCCGCTGAAGTTGGACACGCCGACGTAGCGGGCGCGGCCGGAGGCGACCGCCAGGTCGAGGGCGTGCAGGGTCTCCTCGGTCGGCGTGGCGGGGTCGAACGCGTGCACCTGCCACAGGTCCACGTGGTCGGTGCCGAGCCGGCGCAGGGAGGCGTCGAGGGCGGCCAGCAGGTGGCCCCGGGAGCCGTCGAAGCGGCGGTCGGTGCCCGGCACGCTGCCCGCCTTGGTGGCGATGACCAGCTCGGAGCGGGGGACCAGGCTGTCGGTGAGCCGGGAGATCAGGTACTCGGCGCCGCCGTCCGCGTACACGTCGGCGGTGTCCACCAGGGTGCCGCCGGCGTCGACGAAGACCTTGAGCTGTTCGGCGGCCTCGTGTTCGTCGGTGTCCCGGCCCCAGGTCATGGTGCCGAGTCCGAGCCGGGAGACCCGGAGCCCGGTCCGTCCGAGGTGGCGCTGTTCCATCGGGCCGGCCTTTCGTCTGCTGACGAACTCGCAGGTCGGACAGGTTCCGCCCGCTGTCGCCCGAGCGTAGCGTCCACGCCCCCGGCCGCCTCGGAAAGACCCGCGCACACGCCGCGCGCGCCCCTTCGTCGCAGCGCGCAGCTCCTGCTGCGCGCCCTCCTCGTCCGGGTGACGCAGCACACACCTACCGGCCAGTAGCATGACTGCCGAAGGCAGGGCTACGCTCGCGCCACGGACCGACTGGAAGGCTTGGCACCCACATGCGACTCGGGATCAACCTCGGCTACTGGGGACTCGGCATGGACGCCGACAACATCGCCGTCGCCCAGGAGGCCGACCGCCTCGGCTACTCGGTCTGCTGGGCCGCCGAAGCGTACGGCTCGGACGCGGCCACCGTGCTCAGCTTCGTCGCCGCGAAGACCGAGCGGATCGACGTCGGCTCGGCGATCTTCCAGATCCCGGCCCGCACCCCCGCGATGACCGCGATGACCGCCGCCACCCTGGACACCCTCTCCGGCGGCCGCTTCCGGCTCGGCCTCGGCGTCTCCGGCCCGCAGGTCTCCGAGGGCTGGTACGGCGTCAAGTTCGACAAGCCGCTCGCCCGCACCCGCGAGTACGTCGAGATCATCCGCAAGGCGATGTCCCGCGAGCGCCTGGTCCACGAGGGCGCCAACTGGACGCTCCCGCTGCCCGGCGGCCCCGGCAAGCCGATCAAGCTGACCGTGCACCCCGTGCGCGAGCACATCCCGCTGTACATCGCCGCGATCGGCCCGAAGAACCTGGAGCAGACCGGCGAGATCGCCGACGGCTGGCTCGGCATCTTCTTCGCCCCCGAGCACGCCGCCCTGTCCGTCGACCCGCTCACGGCCGGCCGCGCCACGGCAGGCCTGACCCTGGACGGCTTCGACCTGTGCCCGACCGTCGCCATCTCGGTCGGCGAGGACGTCAAGGCCGCGGCCGACTCCCAGCGTTCCTACGCCGCGCTCTACATCGGCGGCATGGGCAGCAAGGACAAGAACTTCTACAACCAGCTCACCCGCCGGATGGGCTACGAGCAGGCCGCCGACGAGATCCAGGAGAAGTACCTCGCCCGGGACTACGCCGGCGCCGCGGCCGCCGTCCCGCACGACCTGATCGACTCCACCGCGCTGCTCGGCACCAAGGAGCGGATCGCCGACCGGATGCAGGCCTACGCCGACGCCGGCGTCACCACCCTCACCCTGGCCCCGGCCGGCTTCACGCTGGAGGAGCGGATGACCGCGCTGCGCACCGGCGTCGAGGCCCTGGAGCTGGCCGGCCTCGCCTGACGCGGACGCCGCCGGGCCGCCGGGGTCACTCCCGGCGCCCGGCGTGCCCGCGGGGCGCTCAGAGCCAGCCCGCCCGCTTGAAGGCCCGGTACAGCCACACGCAGACGCCCGCCATCACGGCCAGCACCGCCGGGTAGCCCCAGATCTGGTGCAGCTCCGGCATGTGCTCGAAGTTCATCCCGTAGATGCCGGCGATCATCGTCGGCACCGCCGCCAGCGCGGCCCAGGCCGAGATCTTCCGCATGTCGTCGTTCTGCTGCACGCTCACCTGCGCCAGGTTGGCGTTGAGGATGTCCGAGAGCAGCCGGTCCAGCCCGTCCACCAGCTCGATCACCCGGTGCAGGTGGTCGCCGACGTCCCGCAGGTACGGCCGCAGCGGCTCCGGCACGAACGGCACCTCGGGCCGCAGCATCCGGGCGGCCGGCTCCTGGAGCGGCAGGGTGGCCCGGCGGAACCGCATCACCTCGCGCTTGAACCCGTAGATCCGCTCCGCGACGCCGCGCGCCCGGCCGGGGGCGAAGACGTCCGCCTCCAGGTCGTCCAGCTCCCCCTGGAGCGTGGTGACCAGGTCCAGGTAACTGTCCACCACCAGGTCGAAGACCCCGTACAGCACCGTGGCCGGGCCCATCCGCAGCAGCTCCGGCTGCTTCTCCAGCTCCGCCCGCAGCCCCTTGAGCGGGCTGTCCGGTCCGTGCCGGACGGTCATCACGAAGGAGTCCCCGACCATGACCATCACCTCGCCGACGGTCATGCTGCGGTCGGCGGGGTGGTAGCCGACCGTCTTGAGCGCCATCAGCAGCAGGTCCTGGTACTCCTCCAGCTTGGGGCGCTGATGGGCCGTCACGGCGTCCTCGACGGCCAGCGGGTGCAGCCCGAACTCGGCGCTGACCAGGTCGAACTCCTCCTCCGTCGGGTCCGCCAGCCCTATCCACACGAAGCCGTCCCCGGCCGCCCGGGCTGCCTCCAGGGCATCCGAGAGGTCGTCAGGCCCCTCGGTGCGGTGGCCGTCCCGATAGACGGCGCAATCGACGATCATGCCGTCCATTCTCGCTCGCCCCGCGTCGAACGGCCGTCACATCCACGGAAAGCGCACGAGCCGGGCACCCGCTGCCACCCGCGCCCCGCACGTCGTACGCTTGGCCGCATGCCCACCCTGCTGCTCGTCCGCCACGGCCGTTCCACCGCCAACACGGCCGGCGTCCTGGCCGGCTGGACACCCGGCGTCGACCTCGACGGGACCGGGCGCGCCCAGGCCGCCGAGCTGCCCGCCAGGCTCGCCGGGATCCCGCTGGCCAAGGTCGTCACCAGCCCGCTGGAACGCTGCGGGCAGACCCTGGCACCGCTGCTCGCCGCCCGCCCCGAACTCGGCGCCGCCGAGCCGGACGAGCGGCTCGGCGAATGCCACTACGGCGACTGGACCGGCCGCCCGCTCGGCGAGTTGGCCAAGGAACCGCTCTGGCGGACCGTCCAGGACCACGCCTCGGCCGCCGCCTTCCCCGGCGGCGAGTCGCTGCGCGCGCTCAGCCACCGGACCGTGGACGCCGTCCGGGACTGGAACGACCGGATCGCCGCCGAGCACGGCCCGGACGCCGTCTGGGTCGCCTGCTCGCACGGTGACGTGATCAAGGCCGTGGTGGCCGACGCCCTCGGCCTGCACCTCGACCACTTCCAGCGGATCTCCGTCGAGCCCTGCTCGGTGACCGCGATCCGCTACACCGCGCACCGCCCCTACCTGCTGCGCCTCGGCGACACCGGCAGTCTGGTCTCGCTGGCGCCCCGGCCGGACCGCCCGACCGCCGACGAGGACGCGGTGGTCGGCGGCGACACCGGCGCACCCGCACCGGCCCCCGCGTCCGGGCCGGCACCCGAGCCCGCACCCGCGCCCTGACCCCACCCCACGCCGCACCCCGGCCGCGGTGCAAGCCGTAGGCTGGCCACAGACAGCCCCTGCCCGATCCCGATCCGGAGCGAGAGAGTGCCCCGTCAGGTCTACTTCTACGACCAGCCCGAGCGGTTCGTGGCCGGTACGGTCGGCCAGCCCGGCTCCCGGGCGTTCTACCTCCAGGCCAGCTCACGCGGGCGGATGACCAGCGTGCTGCTGGAGAAGACCCAGGTCGCGGCACTGGCCGAGCGCGTCGAGGAGGTCCTCGACGAGGCCCTGCGACGCACCTCCGGGTCCTCCGCGATCCCCGCCGTGGCCCCCGCCGACCTGATCGACACCGCCCCGCTCGACCTGCCGCTGGAGCAGGAGTTCCGGGTCGGCACCATGGCCCTGGCCTGGGACAGCGTGGACGAGTGCCTGGTGGTCGAGGCGCAGGCGGTGACCGAGGAGGAGGACGAGGAAGCCGCCCTGGAGGACGAGGAGAACGGCCCGGACATGCTCCGGGTGCGGCTCAGCGGGGCGATGGCCCGGGTCTTCGCCAAGCGCGCCCTCGACCTGGTCGCGGCCGGCCGCAAGCCCTGTCCGTTCTGCAACCTCCCGCTGGACCCCGAGGGCCACCTGTGCCCCCGCGCGAACGGCTACCGGCGCTGAACACCGAGCCGGACAGCGACGCCGTCCCGGTGACGGACCCGGCCACCAGCGCGGCCCTGGCGGCCGACACCGGCACCGCCCTGGACCTGCTGGGCTCCGGCGCGCTCACCGTGCACGGCCGGGTCACCGAGGCCTCGAACGCCGTGCTCTACTGCACCGCCGAGCTGGACGGACTGACCGCGCCCTGCGTCTACAAGCCGGTCGCCGGGGAGCGCCCGCTCTGGGACTTCCCGGACGGCACCCTGGCCGGCCGGGAGGTGGCCGCCCACCGGCTGGCCGCCGCCACCGGGTGGCAGCTGATCCCGCCGACCGTCCTGCGCGACGGCCCGCACGGCCCCGGCATGGTCCAGCTCTGGATCGAGCCCGACCCGGGCGCCCCCGAGCTGCTGGCCCTCCAGGACCCGGCCGGACCGGAACGGGGCTGGCTCCCGATCGTCCGGGCCGAGGTGGGCGAGGGCCGCACCGCGCTGCTGGTCCACCGCGACGACGAGCGGCTGCGCCGGCTGGCCGTGCTGGACGCCGTCCTCAACAACGCCGACCGCAAGGGCGGCCACTGGCTGCCCGCCGCCGACGGCCGGATCTACGGCATCGACCACGGGGTGACCTTCGCCGTCCCCGGCAAGCTGCGCACCCTGCTCTGGGGCTGGGCCGAGCAGCCGCTCACGGACGAGGCCCGCGAGGTGCTCGACCGGCTGGCCGCCGGACTCGACGGCCCGCTGGCCCGGGAGCTGGGCCCGCACCTGACGGCGGCCGAGCTGACCGCCACCCGGCAGCGGGTGGCCGCGCTGCGCCGCACCGGGCGCCACCCGCTGCCCTCGCCTGACTGGCCGTCGATCCCCTGGCCGCCGGTCTGACCGGAGTCGCCCGAGGTGCCCCGTTCCGCACCCGAAACGGTCGGAAGGCGATTCAAGCCGATCCTCGCGACTGGTTAGCCTTTCAAATGATCGCAAGGTTAGAGTCGGATCCATGCATTCCTGGCCCGCCTCCGAGGTTCCCGCCCTGCCCGGTCAGGGGCTTCCCCTGCGCATTCACGACACCGCCACGAGCAGTGTCCGAGAGGTCGCTCCCCAGGGGCCGACCGCCCGCCTGTACGTCTGCGGCATCACTCCGTACGACGCCACCCACCTGGGCCACGCTGCCACCTACAACACCTTCGACCTGGTGCAGCGGGTCTGGAAGGACGCCGGCCACGACGTCCTCTACGTGCAGAACGTCACCGACGTGGACGACCCGCTGCTGGAGCGGGCCGTCGCCACCGGCCAGGACTGGACGGCCCTCGCCGAGCGCGAGACCGCGCTGTTCCGCGAGGACATGACCGCCCTGCGGATCCTGCCGCCCGCCCACTACATCGGCGCCGTCGAGTCCATCCCGTGGATCGTCCCGCTGGTCAAGAAGCTGCTGGCGAGCGGCGCCGCGTACGAGCTGGACGGCGACGTCTACTTCTCGGTGGAGTCCGACCCGCGCTTCGGCGAGGTCTCCGGCCTCACCCGCGAGCAGATGCTGCCGGTCTTCGGGGAGCGCGGCGGCGACCCCGAGCGGCCCGGCAAGAAGCACCCGCTGGACGCGCTGCTCTGGCTGGCCGCCCGCCCCGGCGAGCCCGCCTGGGACACCGAGCTCGGCCACGGCCGCCCCGGCTGGCACATCGAGTGCGTGGCGATCGCCCTGCAGTTCCTCGGGATGTCCTTCGACATCCAGGGCGGCGGCACGGACCTGTCCTTCCCGCACCACGAGATGGGCGCCGCGCACGCCCAGGTCGCCACCGGCGAGCACCCGTACGCCCAGGCCTACGTGCACGCCGGCATGGTCGGCCTGGACGGGCACAAGATGTCCAAGTCCCGCGGCAACCTGGTGTTCGTCTCCGCGCTGCGGCGCGAGGGAGTCGACCCGGCGGCGATCAGGCTGGCGCTGCTGGCCCACCACTACCGCAGCGACTGGGAGTGGACCGACGGGGACCTGGAGCGCGCCGTCGAGCGGCTGGCCCGCTGGCGCGCGGCGGTCTCCCGGCCGGACGGGCCGTCCGCCGAGGGCCTGCTCGCCGAGGTCCGCGCCGCGATGGCCGAGGACCTGGACGCGCCGGCCGCGCTGGCCGCCGTCGACCGCTGGGCCGCGCTCCAGGCCGAGACCGGTGGCGAGGACATCGGCGCCCCCGGGCTGGTCTCGCGGACCGTGGACGCGCTGCTGGGCGTCGCGCTGTAGGAACCCGGCACGGCACTCGACGCACCGACGCCGGAGGGGGCGTCAGGACCTGGTCCTGACGCCCCCTCCGGCGTCGCGTTCAGCCCGTGGCGCCGTCGCCGTCCCCGTCGGCGCGGTTCTCCGGCCGGTCCTCGGGCTCGTCGCCGGCCCTGTCCTCGGCCGTTCCCCCGGCCGTGCCCTCGGCGGTGTCGTCGGACTTGGCGTCGGCCTTGTCCTCGGCGGACCTGACCCCCGGTTCGGGGTCGGCCGGGCGCTCGGCGGTGGCGTGCCCGGCCACCGGCTTCTCCCCGGTCGGCCCGAGGTTGTCGCGCCGCCGCAGGTAGCGCTCGAACTCGCGGGCGATCGCGTCGCCGGAGGCCTCCGGCAGCTCCGCGGTGTCCTGGGCCTCCTCCAGCTGCTGCACGTACTCGGAGACCTCGCTGTCCTCGGCGGCCAGCTGGTCCACCCCGAGCTGCCAGGCCCGGGAGTCCTCGGCCAGCTCGCCCGGCGGGATCCGCAGGTCGAGCAGGTCCTCCAGCTTGTTGATCAGGGCCAGGGTGGCCTTCGGGTTCGGCGGCTGGGCCACGTAGTGCGGGACGGCGGCCCAGAGCGTCACGGCCGGGACCCCGGCGTGCGCGCAGGCCTCCTGGAGCACGCCGACGATGCCGGTCGGCCCCTCGTAGCGGCTCTCCTCCAGGTCGAGCGTGCGGGCCAGCGCGGCGTCCGAGGTCACCCCGCTGACCGGGACCGGCCGGCTGTGCGGGGTGTCGCCGAGCAGCGCGCCCAGGATCACCACCAGCTCGACGCCCAGCTCGTGCGCGAAGCCGAGCAGCTCGTTGCAGTACGAGCGCCAGCGCATGCTGGGTTCGATCCCGCGGACCAGGACGAGGTCCCGGGGTTTGGGCTCGGTCACCCGGACCACCGAGAGGCGGGTGGTCGGCCAGGTGATCCGGCGGACCCCGCCGTCCAGCCAGACCGTCGGGCGGTTGACCTGGAAGTCGTAGTAGTCCTCTGCGTCGAGTGCGGCGAACACCTTCCCGCCCCAGGTCTCGTCGAGGTGTCCCACGGCCGCGGAGGCCGCGTCACCCGCGTCGTTCCAGCCCTCGAAGGCGCAGACCATCACCGGGTCGATCAACTCGGGAACGTCCTCCAGCTCGATCACCCAGCGTCTCCCTCCATCGGTCAGCCGCCGCCCCCGTCCGGTGCGCACCGGCTGGCCGGCCGCCGACTGTTCAACTCACCCGTGGAACGCCCCGTTCCACGGTCCCTACCTGCCCAGCCTACGGTCTTTGATACCTGCCCCGGCCGGAGGGAGAGAGCCTATCCGAGGGCACCTGGGGCGGTGCGGAATTAGGTCCGGTCCGGTCGGTCCTGTCGGATCGGCCGGCCCGGGCCCGGACCCCGCGGCAGCCCGCACGGCGGCGGGGGCGGTTCACCCCGCGAGCGCCGCGGTGACGGCCGGGAGGTAGCCGTCGGACTGGCCGCGGGCGGTGGGGTGGAAGGACTCCCACAGGTGGGTCAGGACGAACCGGGTGATCCACTCCTGGCTGCCGCCCGAGCAGACGCCGTGGCCGGCGAAGGCGGGCCGGACGTCCGCGAACTCGAAGCCCTGCTTGGTGGCCTGCTGCTCGATCAGCTCGTCCAGCCGGTCGGTGAGGGCGTTGAAGCGCACCCGGCGGGGTTCGGTGCCGATGATGCAGACGGTGCCGGTGTGCAGCAGGTGCGGGTAGCCGGTGACCACCACACGGGCCGCCGGGGCGGCGCCGCGCACCTCGCCGTAGAGCGTGGCCAGCCGGTCGGGCAGCTCCTCGCGCAGCCGGCGCTCGGTCTCGTCCAGCGCGCGGTCGCAGCGGCTGTCGGTGGTGATCGGCTGGAGGCAGGCGACCACCCCGTCGGCGAACCCCAGGTCGTTGCCGCCGACCGTCAGGGTGACCTCGGTGGCGTCGGCCGGAACCCGGGGCAGCTGGTCGCGCCGGACGTCGTCCACGGTGGCACCGATGCAGGTGACGTCGACGAAGGCGTCCGGCCGATGCGCGGCGGCCCACAGCGCGGGGTAGGACCGGGTGCTGCGGTGGCAGTCACCGCTCGCGGCGTCGTACGCGCCCGCGGCGACCCCCGCGGCGTACGAGTCGCCGAGGGCGGCGTAGCCCCCCGTGGCCGCGGCCGCGGGCGGGGCGCCCGCCAGCAGCAGCGGGAGGGCGACGAGGGCGGCGAGCAGGCGGTGGCGCACGGGTCTCTCCGGAGGTGCACGGGCAGGCCGGACGGCCTGCGGTTCGACCACGGATCGTAGTCGATCGAATGCGGAGGGTGTGCGTGTCTCGATGTGCAAATCAGCGCAAGCCGTTTGCGTGATCTGACGTAGACTCGCCGACATGACACGACGACTTGCCGAGGTGGCCAAGAAGGTCGGGGTGAGCGAGGCGACCGTCAGCCGGGTGCTGAACGAGAAGCCCGGCGTCTCCGAGGCGACCAGGGCCGCGGTGCTGACCGCGCTGGACGTCCTCGGCTACGAGCGGCCCACCCAGCTGCGCGGCGAACGGGCCCGGCTGGTCGGTCTGGTGCTGCCCGAGCTGCAGAATCCGATCTTCCCCGCGTTCGCCGAGGTGGTGAGCGGCGCGCTGGCCGGCCAGGGCTTCACGCCGGTGCTCTGCACCCAGACCGCGGGCGGGGTCTCCGAGGCCGACTACGTGGACCTGCTGCTGGAGCAGCAGGTCTCCGGCGTGGTCTTCTTCGGCGGCCTGTACGCCCAGGGCGACGCCCCGCACGAGCACTACGACCGGCTGGCCGAACGCAGCCTGCCGACCGTGCTGCTGAACGCCGCCATCGACCACCTGGACTTCCCCCGGGTCTCCTGCGACGACGCCGTCGCGGTCGAGCAGGCGATCGGCCACCTCCGACAGTTGGGCCACCGCAGGATCGGCCTGGTGCTCGGCCCGGCCGACCACGTGCCGTCCCACCGCAAGCTGGCGGCGGCCCGTGCGGCGATGGCCAGGGCCGGTCTCGACCTGCCCGACGAGCACGTCGAGCGGGCCCTGTTCAGCCTGGAGGGCGGGCAGGCGGCGACCACCCGGCTGCTCAGGCGCGGGGTCACGGGTGTGGTCTGCGCCTCCGACCCGCTCGCGCTCGGCGCCGTCCGGGCGGTCCGCCGGGCGGGGCTGGCCGTCCCCGACGACGTGTCGGTGATCGGCTACGACGACTCCTCCTTCATGATGTGCACCGATCCGCCGCTGACCACCGTCCGGCAGCCGATCGAGGCGATGGGCCGGGCCGCCGTCGAGCTGCTGGTCGGGGAGATCGCCGGGGTCAAGGTGACCCACGACGAGTTGCTGTTCGAGCCGGAGCTGGTGGTGCGCGGCTCGACCGCGCCGGTGCGCGAGCGGGACTGACCGCGGCGGGCCGACGGGCCCTCGCCGAGCGGGCGGGCACTTCGGTGCCCGCCCGCTCTCGTGTGTCCGGGCGCGCTCGGGGCCGGGTCGGCGGGCGGCTCCGGATCCGGGTCCGGACCTGACGGGCGATCTGATGCCGGGGCGGTACGGGCCGTTGACATGCCCGTAGCCCCTCTGTAGCTCTTGGCTGCCATCGCGCAAAAATTGTACAGATCTACGTCATTTTCTTGATTTGATCTGCAACTTCCCTGGGGTGTGCGGTTCTCAGGGCCGTCGCACCACCAGAGCTCCGGGTCACCGCCCTGACAGCGGCGGCCCGGCCAGGCCCGGACCCGGACCCGTCGACGGGTCGCGCGGGCGCCGTGAGCCGTCATCGATCGCCGAATCTCGGGACAGAGGGACGCAATGAGATCGAAGCGCACACTGCCGCGGCTGACCGCGGGGTCGGCCGTGCTCGCAATGCTCCTGCTGGCGGGCCCGCTGCTGCCCGCCGCCCAGGCCGCGGGCGGCCCGAACCTCGCGGCGGGCAAGGCCGTCACCGCGAGCAGCGTCGGCGACGTGTACGCCGTCACCAACGTCAACGACGGCAACCAGGGCAGCTGCTGGGAGAGCGCGGGCAACGCCCTCCCGCAGTGGGTGCAGGTCGACCTGGGAGCCGCGGCCGCCGTCGACCAGGTGGTGCTCAAGCTCCCGGCCGCGTGGGAGTCCCGCACCGAGACGCTGACCCTCCAGGGCAGCACCGACGGCTCGAACCTCTCCACCCTCGTCGGCTCGGCCGCCTACACCTTCGACCAGGGCGCGGGCAACACCGTCCGGATCACCTTCGCGTCCACCACCACCCGCTACGTGCGGGTCGCCGTCTCCGCGAACAGCGGCTGGCCGACCGCGCAGTTCTCGGAGTTCGAGGTCTACGGCGCGGCGTCCTCCTCGGCCAGCCTGCTCGCCGGCCGGACCGTGACGACGAGCAGCGCCACCGCGCTTTACACCGGCGGCAACGCCGCGGACGGCAACCAGGGCAGCTACTGGGAGAGCGCCGACAACGCCTTCCCGCAGTGGATCCAGGGCGACCTCGGCTCGGCCGTGCCGGTGAACAGGCTGGTGCTCAGGCTGCCGGGCGGATGGGAGCGGCGCAGCGAGACCCTCAAGGTCCAGGGCAGCACCGACGGGACCACCTTCACCGACCTGGTCGCCTCCGCCGCGTACACCTTCGATCCGGCGGGCGGGAACACCGTCACGCTCAACCTGGAGACGGCCACCACCCGCTACCTGCGGCTGACCTTCTCCGCCAGGTGGGCGGTGGCCGGCAGGCGCCGTCCCGGGCGCTCCGGCCGGGCGGACGCAAGCGAGCAGTCGCTATTTTGCGAAGTCTCGTCGACATATTGTGGCCATCTGTCGAGACTGGTTAAGTGGTCGACGCCAGCAGGCGATGCGTCACCGCAGCGGCCGAGGTACCACCTCGCTCACCCTTCCCCGCCACCCGACCGTGTTTCTCGGGGGCGGCCCCTACCGGAAATCACGGGCTACTCCCGCGCCTCGGCGCTGCCCACGTGCTCGAAAGGGTCCACCCGTATGAACAGAGACCGGCTCCTCCGCAGATCCGTCGCCCTCGTCGCCGCCGCCGGCCTGGCGCTCGGCGCCGCCGCCTGCAGCTCCTCGGGCTCCTCCGGCGGCTCCGCGGGCGCGGGCGGATCGTCCGACGCCGCCACCCCGCTCGACCCGGCCACCAAGGTGACGATCAGCATCGACTGCCAGCCGCCGGTCACCAAGGCCGCCGAGCGCAAGCAATGGGCCGACGACGTGGCGGCCTTCAACAAGCTCTACCCGAACGTCACCGTCAAGGCGAAGGACGGCTTCCCGTGCGAGGAGCCCGCCGCCTTCACCGCGCAGCTCAAGGGCAAGGCCCAGACCGACGTCTTCTACAGCTACTTCACCGACCTCGACCAGGTGCTGGACGCGGACGGCGCCGAGGACATCTCCGCCTACGTCAACGAGAAGTCCGTGCCGGCCCTCGCGGACATCGACCCCTCGGTGCTGGCCACCCTGAAGTCGGAGGGCAGGTTGTACGGCCTGCCCTACTCCAACTACAAGATGGGCCTGCTCTACAATCGCAAGCTCTTCACCCAGGCCGGCCTGGACCCGGACAGGCCGCCGACGACCTGGGAAGGCATCCGCGAGGCCGCCGGGAAGATCGCCGCACTCGGCAACGGCGTCAACGGCTACGGCGACTACAGCGCCACCAACCAGGGCGGCTGGCACTACACCGCGGAGCTGTACGGCCTCGGCGGGTCGATGACCACCGAGGACGGCAGGAAGGCGGCGTTCAACACCCCCGAGGGCAGGAAGGTCCTGCAGAACCTGTACGACATGCGCTGGACCGACCACAGCATGGGCGCCACCCAGGGCCTCAAGTGGCCCGACCTGATGACCCAGATGTCCACCGACAAGCTCGGCATGTACGTCGGCGCCCCGGACGACATCACGTACATGGTCCAGACCCTCAAGGGCAACTACGACGACTACGGCATGGGCCCGATGCCCGGCGGCAAGGCGGCACTGCTCGGCGGCAACGACTACCTCTTCAAGAAGGGGTCCGGCCCGGACCAGATCAAGGCCGGCATCGCCTGGATCAACTTCAAGTTCCTCACCATCGGCAAGGGCCAGTTCGACTACGCCCGCAACAAGGCCGACGGCCTGCCGGTGGGCCTGCCGCAGCCGTTCTTCTTCACCGGCGCCAGCCTGGAGGCCGACAACCGGGCCAAGGCCGCCGACGCCACCGTCCCGGTCGGGAACTACGCGCCCTACCTGGCCGCGTCGGTGCCCGGCAGGACCGAGCCGGCCAACGCCCAGCAGATCTACAAGATCCTCGACAACGCGGTCTCGGGTGTCCTGACCGACCGGAACGCCAACGTGGACAAGCTGCTCGCGGACGCCGAGAGCCAGGTCGACCAGGTCCTGGCGAGCCTCGGCTAGCGCGGCCGACGGGGGCCGGCGCGGCCCCCGCGCCGCCGGCCCCCGCGCCGCCCCGCACCTCTCCCGCCCGCAGACCCAGGAGCCCCCTCCCGATGGCAGCGATCAGCGTCTCCGCCCGCCGCCGGCCCGCCGGCCCGGCCCCGGACCCCGCCTCCCGCCGCGCCGGCCTGAAGCAGCGCGTCCGCCGGAACCTCACGGCCCACGGATTCCTGCTCGGCGCGCTGCTCTGCTTCGCCTGCTTCTCGTGGTACCCGATGGTCCGCGAGGTGGTGATGAGCTTCCAGCGGACCAAGCGCGGCCGGACGACCTGGGTCGGCCTGGACAACCTGCACCGGATCCTCCAGGACCCGGCCTTCTGGCAGGCCTGGCGCAACACCCTGCTCTTCACCGCGCTCGCCCTGCTGCTCGGCTTCGCGGTGCCGTTCGTGGTCGCCGTCCTGCTGAACGAACTGCGGCACGCCAGGGCGTACCTGAGGATCCTGGTCTACCTGCCGGTGATGATGCCGCCGGTCGCCTCGGTGCTGCTCTTCAAGTACTTCTACGACCCCTCGTACGGCCTGTTCAACTCCGTCCTGCGCTTCCTCCACCTGCCCACCTCGGCCTGGCTGAACTCCTCGTCCACCGCGATGCTCTCGGTGGTGATCGCCGCCACCTGGATGAACATGGGCGGTGCCACCCTGGTCTACCTGGCCGCGCTGCAGGGCATCCCGGGCGAGCTGTACGAGGCGGCCGAACTGGACGGGGCCGGCCTGCTGCGCAGGATCTGGCACGTCACGATCCCGCAGACCCGGCTGATCCTCTCGCTGCTCCTGCTGCTCCAGATCGTCGCCACCATGCAGGTCTTCGTCGAACCCTTCCTGCTCACCGGCGGCAACGGCCCGCAGGGCTCCACCACCACCGTGGTCTACCTGATCTACCAGTACGCCTTCAACTTCAACAACTACGGCAGCGCCTCGGCGCTCGGCCTGGTCATGCTGATCGTCCTCGCCAGCTTCTCCGGCCTCTACGCGCGGCTCAGCCGCGCCGCCGACTAGGGAGTGACCGGATGCGCACCCTGATCTCCGACGCCCGGATCAGCCGCCGCGGCGGCCGGATCGCCTACTGGGCGGTGCTCACCCTGGTGGTGGCCGTCTTCACGCTGGTCTTCCTCGGGCCGCTGTACTGGCTGGTCACCGGCGGCCTCAAGTCGGCGCGGGAGGTGGTGCAGAGCCCGCCGACGCTCTTCCCCGAGCAGGTCCACACCGCCACCTACGGCGAGGCGTGGAGCCAGCTGAGGATGGGCCGGCTGCTGTTCAACACGCTCTACTACGCCTTCGGGGCGCTCGCCTTCCAGCTGGTGTTCGACGTCGCGGCGGCCTACGCCCTGTCGAAGCTCCGGCCGGTGCTGGGCAAGCTGATCCTGGGCATGATGCTCGCCACCCTGATGATCCCGGCGGCTGTGCTGCTCGTGCCGCAGTACCTCACCGTGCTGGACCTGCCGCTGCTGCACGTCAACCTGGTCAACACGCCCTGGGCGATCTGGCTGCCCACGGTGGCCAACGCGTTCAACGTCTTCCTGCTGAAGCGCTTCTTCGACTCCGTCCCCGAGGAGCTGATGGCCGCCGCCGCGATCGACGGCGCCACCCCGCTGCGCGCGCTGTGGTCGATCGTGCTGCCGATGTCCCGGCCGATCCTCGGCGTGGTCTCCATCTTCGCCGTGGTGAACGTCTGGAAGGACTTCCTGTGGCCGATGCTGGTCCAGCCCGACCCCGCCCGGCAGCCGCTCAACATCGGCATCAACTCGCTCTCGCTGGGCGTCTCGCAGAACGTCGTCATCGCGGCGCTGGCCATCGCCTCGGCGCCCACCGTCGTGTTCTTCCTGATCTTCCAGCGCAACATCATGGCCGGTCTGACCTCCGGCAGCCTGAAGGGCTGACGGACCGTCGACCGCATCGAGCCTTCTGAAAGGGGCCCCACCGTGGCACAGCAGCCCGAGCCTTCGGACTGGTGGCGGGACGCCGCGATCTACCAGGTGTACCCGCGCAGCTTCGCCGACGGCAGCGGCGACGGCACCGGGGACCTTGCCGGGGTCCGCTCCCGCCTGCCGTACCTCGCCGAACTCGGCGTCCAGGCGGTGTGGTTCAACCCCTGGTACCCGTCGCCGATGGCGGACGGCGGCTACGACGTGGCGGACTACCGGGACGTCGACCCGGCGTTCGGCACCCTCGCCGAGGCCGAGAAGCTGATCGCGGAGGGCCTGGAACTGGGCATCCGGACGATCGTCGACATCGTGCCCAACCACGTCTCCGACGCCCACCCGTGGTTCCGCGCGGCGCTGGCGGCCGCCCCCGGCAGCCCGGAGCGAGAGCTCTTCCACTTCCGGCCCGGGCGCGGCGAGTCGGGGGAGCTGCCGCCCAACGGCTGGACGTCGGAGTTCGGCGGCTGCCCGTGGACCAGGACGGTGAACCGCGACGGCACCCCGGGGGAGTGGTACCTGCACCTGTTCGCCGCCCAGCAGCCGGACCTCAACTGGGCGCACCCGCAGGTGCGTTCGGAGCACGAGTCGATCCTGCGGTTCTGGTTCGACCGGGGGGCGGCCGGCGTGCGGATCGACTCGGCCGGCCTGCTCGCCAAGGACCCGGCCCTGCCGGACTTCGAGCCCGGCCGCGACCCGCACCCGTTCGTCGACCGCGACGAGCTGCACGGGATCTACCGTTCGTGGCGCGCCATCGCGGACTCCTACGCCGAGCCCCGGGTGCTGATCGGCGAGATCTGGGTGCCCGACACCGAGCGCTTCGCCCGCTACCTGCGTCCGGACGAGCTGCACACCGCCTTCAACTTCGACTTCCTGGCCCGGCCCTGGGAGCCGACCCGGCTGCGGGCCTCGATCGACGCCACGCTGGCCGCGCACGCCCCGGTCGGCGCCCCCGCGACCTGGGTGCTGTGCAACCACGACGTGACCCGCACCGTCACCCGCTACGGCCGGGCCGACACCCGCTTCCACTTCGCGGCCAAGGCCTTCGGCACCCCCACCGACCTGCCGCTCGGGCGCCGCCGGGCCCGGGCGGCGGCCCTGCTCTCGCTGGCGCTGCCCGGTTCGGTCTACCTCTACCAGGGGGAGGAGCTCGGCCTGCCCGAGGTGGAGGACCTGCCGCTGGAGCGGCTCCAGGACCCGATGCACCTGCGGTCCGGCGGCACCGACCCCGGCCGGGACGGCTGTCGGGTGCCGCTGCCGTGGTCGGGCTCCGAGCCCCCGTACGGCTTCGCGCCGCCGGGGGTCGAGCCGTGGCTGCCGCAGCCGGCGGGCTGGGGTGCGCTCACGGTCGAGGCGCAGTCCGGGGACCCGTCCTCGATGCTCTCGCTCTACCGTGCCGCGCTGCGGATCAGGCGGGCCACGGTGACCGGCGGTTTCGCCTGGCTGCCCGCGGGGCCCGAGGTGCTGGCGTTCCGGCGGGCAGGCGGCTTCAGCTGTGTGGTCAACCTGGGTGCGGAGCCGGTGGCGCTGCCGCCGCACGGCGCGGTGCTGCTGGCCAGCGCGCCGCCGGCCGGGGGTCTGCTGCCGCCGGACACGGCGGTCTGGCTGCAGGGCTCGTAACTTTCTGGACGTCTGTCTATGATGGGTGGACAGTTGTCCAGAAAGCGGTGAGTGGCGATGCAGATCCTGTCCGTCGTGCTGGTGGCCCTGGTGGCGCTGCTGCACACGTACTTCCTCGTGCTGGAGATGTTCCTCTGGCAGCGCCGGCCCGGGCGCGAGCTCTCCGGCTTCGACGCGGAGATGGCCGCGGCCACCGCGCCGCTGGCCGCCAACCAGGGCCTCTACAACGGCTTCCTGGCCGCCGGCCTGGTCTGGGGCCTGGTCGCCGCCGACCCCACCGGCCACCGGGTGCAGGTGTTCTTCCTCTGCTGCGTCGTGGTGGCGGGCGTGTACGGGGCCGCCACCGCCAACCGGCGGATCCTGTTCGCCCAGGCACTGCCGGGCGCGGCCGCGCTGGCCGCCGTCCTGGTCGCGGGATGACCCCGGCGGGCGACCCGCGGGCCGAGCGCACCAGGGCCGGCCTGCGGGCGGCGCTGCTCGCCGAGTGCGCCGAACGGCCGCTGGAGCAGGTCAGCGTCTCGGCGGTGGTCCGCCGCGCCGGCGCCGGCCGCGCCACCTTCTACCTGCACTACCAGGACCTCCAGGCGCTCGCGGTGGACGCCTGCGCGGACGTGGTCCGGGAGGCGGTCGACGCCCTGCACGCCTGGCGCGGCACCCCCGACCCGGCCGCGCCGCCGCCCGCCCTGATCGACTTCCTCGACCAAGCGCGCGGCCGGCGCGACCTGTACCGCTCGCTGCTCCACCCGGGCGGCAGCGGGCCGCTCGGCGAGCTGCTCAACCTCCAGCTGCGCGAACGCAGCCGGACCGAGCGCGCACTGGCCGGCGCCCCCCACCCGGACGTGGTCGCCGCCGCGGTGGCCGGGGCCTTCACGGCCCTGTTCGCGGACTGGCTCCACAGCGAGCGGCCCGCCGACCCGCCCGACACCGCAGGTCAGGTCTGGCGGCTGCTGATCTCCCTGCACCGCACCCGCTTCGCCTGACCGGCGCTGCCGCGAGTGCCGTCACCGGCCCCTACCGGGCGCCCCAGCCGTCGCGGTACTCGGCCCAGTGCCGGTCGGTGGCGGTGAAGTCGACGTACAGCGCCAGGCCGAAGGACCGGCGGTCGCTGTCGCCGAGGCCGAGCCGGGCGCCACGGACGGCGGCGGCCACCGTCTCGGCGGAGCCGCGGTGGCTGAACGTGTCGTCCCAGTAGGCGGGCAGGCCCATGAGCAGGTCGACCCGGTCCGGGGTCACCTCCAGCGCGAGCCGGGTCTGGTGGACGACGTAGCCGCCGTACAGCGACTCCAGCTGCATGCTGGTGTCGTAGGACATCAGCGCGATCTGGTCGACCCGCCGGGCGGTCTCGGCGAAGTACGCCTGCGACCACCACTTTCCGTGGCCGGTCAGGCCGGTGCCGGCGACGTGCAGTCCCGGCACCGGGTCGATCTGCGGGGCCGCCACCGACAGCGGGACGCCCCGGGCGGCGGTCATCGCGTGGGTCCGGTCGAGCAGCGCCAGGAAGCCCGGGTCCTCGGAGTGCACCGGCTCCATGTCGAAGTGCACGCCGTCGAAGCCGACGTCCAGCACCTGGGCGGCCGAGGCGGTGATCCGGTCGCGGACCTCCGCCCGGTCCAGGTGCAGGCCCTCCTTCTCCGGCGCGACCACGTCGCCGAGCCAGGACTGCACCCGGACCCCGGGCAGCGTCCGGTGCACGCCCTCCACGAACTGCCGGGCCCGCGGGTACAGGGCGGGGTCGAGCGAGCCGTCGTGGGCGAGCGGCCCGGTGTGCACGTACAGGTCGCGGATCCCGGTGCCGGCCAGCCGCGCGCCGAGTGCGGCGAGCTCCGCGTCCCCCTTTCGGCCGTCCACCCAGGCATGGCCGAGCCAGACGGCGTCGCGGCCCCTGGTGCGGGCGTCGGTGGCGGGCTCCCCGGTGTACGCGAGCCGCAGGGCGGCGGCCGCGGTCGCGATCGGCAGCAGCACCAGGGCCAGGCCGAGCAGCGCCGCGACACCCGTCCGGCGCCATCGGCTCCACCTTCGCCACCGGGCGCGGATCGCCCTCAGCCTCGCCCGTATCGCTCGTCGCACAAGCCCTCCCCGTCCTCGTTCGGCGTCCATCAGGACGCCCACGATGCGAAACGGGTTCCGTGCGCGGGCCCTCGGCCGGATACCCTGACCGCGTGCGTTCCGGATCACAGGCCGGGACCGCATAGCCGACAGCCGTCGCACCCAGGAGCAGCCACATGGCCACAGCCGTCCCTTCGCCCTCCCAGACCGCGTCCGCCCAGCAGGGCCGCGCGAGTGCCCTGCGTGAAGCCCTCGCCACCCGGGTGGTGGTGGCGGACGGTGCGATGGGCACCATGTTGCAGGCGCAGGATCCGACGATGGAGGACTTCGAGCAGCTGGAGGGCTGCAACGAGATCCTGAACGTGACCCGTCCGGACATCGTGCGTTCGGTCCACGACGCGTACTTCGCGGTGGGTGTGGACTGCGTGGAGACCAACACGTTCGGTGCGAACCATGCGGCGTTGGGGGAGTACGACATCCCGGAGCGGGTGTTCGAGCTGTCGGAGGCGGGTGCGCGGATCGCCCGTGAGGCGGCGGACGCGTTCACGGCGGTGGACGGCCGGGTGCGGTGGGTGCTGGGGTCGATCGGTCCGGGCACCAAGCTGCCGACGCTGGGCCACGCGCCGTACGAGCTGCTGCGGGACGGGTTCCAGGCGAACGCGGCGGGGCTGGTGGCGGGCGGGGTGGACGCGCTGCTGGTCGAGACCAGCCAGGACCTGTTGCAGACCAAGGCGGCGGTGCTGGGTTCGAAGCGGGCGCTGGCCGAGGCCGGGGTGGATCTCCCGGTGCTGGTGCAGGTGACGGTGGAGACCACCGGCACGATGCTGCTCGGTTCGGAGATCGGTGCGGCGCTGACGGCGTTGGAGCCGCTGGGTGTGGACTACATCGGTCTGAACTGTGCGACCGGGCCGGCGGAGATGAGCGAGCACCTGCGGTACCTGGCGAAGAACGCCCGGGTGGGGCTGTCGTGCATGCCGAACGCGGGTCTTCCGGTGCTGGGCAAGGACGGTGCGCACTATCCGCTGTCGCCGGGTGAGCTGGCGGACGCGCACGAGGTGTTCGTGCGGGACTACGGCCTGTCGTTGGTCGGGGGGTGCTGCGGGACGACGCCGGAGCACCTGCGGGCGGTGGTGGAGCGCGTGCAGGGTCGGCCGGTGGTGGGGCGTGAGCCGCGGCCGGAGCCGTCGGCGGCGTCGCTGTACCAGTCGGTGCCGCTGCGGCAGGACACCTCGTACCTGGCGATCGGGGAGCGGACCAACGCCAACGGGTCGAAGAAGTTCCGCGAGTCGATGCTGGCGGGGGACTGGCAGGCGTGCGTGGAGATCGCCCGGGAGCAGATCCGGGACGGTTCCCACCTGCTGGACCTGTGTGTGGACTACGTGGGCCGTGACGGTGTGGCGGACATGAAGGAGATCGCCGGGCGTCTGGCGACCGCGTCCACGCTGCCGATCGTGCTGGACTCCACCGAGCCGGACGTGCTGCGGGCGGGTCTGGAGGCGCTGGGTGGGCGGGCGTTGCTGAACTCGGTGAACTACGAGGACGGTGACGGTCCGGACACCCGGTTCGGGAAGGTGGCGTCGCTGGCGCGCGAGCACGGCGCCGGCCTGATCGCGCTGACCATCGACGAGGACGGTCAGGCCCGCACGGCCCAGACGAAGGTCGCGATCGCCGAGCGGTTGATCACCCAGCTCACCGGCGAGTACGGCATCGAGGAGGGCTCGATCCTGGTGGACTGCCTGGCGTTCACGCTGGGCACCGGTCAGGAGGAGTCGCGGCGCGACGGCATCGAGACGATCGAGGCGATCCGCGAGCTCAAGCGGCGGCATCCCGACGTGCAGACCACGCTCGGTCTGTCGAACATCTCGTTCGGCCTCAGCCCGGCCGCCCGTATGGTGATCAACTCGGTGTTCCTGCACGAGTGCGTCGAGGCCGGTCTGGACTCGGCGATCGTGCACGCCTCCAAGATCCTGCCGATGGCCCGGATCCCCGACGAGCAGCGCACCGTGGCCCTCGACCTGGTCTACGACCGCCGCACCGCTGACTACGATCCGCTGCAGAAGCTGCTGCAGCTGTTCGAGGGCGTCTCGGTGGCCTCCAGTGCGGAGTCCAAGGCGCAGGAGCTGGCGGCGCTGCCGCTGGAGGAGCGGTTGCAGCGCCGGATCATCGACGGTGAGCGGGCCGGTCTGGAGGCGGACCTGGACGAGGCGCTCACCGGGCGGCCGGCGCTGGAGATCGTCAACTCCACGCTGCTCGCCGGGATGAAGGTGGTCGGTGAGCTGTTCGGCTCCGGGCAGATGCAGCTGCCGTTCGTGCTGCAGTCCGCCGAGGTGATGAAGACCGCGGTGGCGCACCTGGAACCGCACATGGAGAAGTCCGACGACGAGGGCAAGGGCACCATCGTGCTGGCCACCGTCAAGGGCGACGTCCACGACATCGGCAAGAACCTGGTCGACATCATCCTGTCGAACAACGGCTACACCGTCGTCAACCTCGGTATCAAGCAGCCGGTCGCGGCGATCCTGGACGCCGCCGTCGAGCACAAGGCCGACGTGATCGGCATGTCCGGCCTGCTGGTCAAGTCGACGGTGATCATGAAGGAGAACCTCCAGGAGCTCAACCAGCGCAACCTCGCCGCCGACTACCCCGTCATCCTCGGCGGCGCCGCCCTGACCCGCGCCTACGTCGAACAGGACCTGCACGAGATCTACGAGGGCGAGGTCCGCTACGCCCGGGACGCCTTCGAGGGGTTGCGGCTGATGGACGCCCTGATCGCGGTCAAGCGCGGCGTTCCCGGCGCGAGCCTTCCGGAGCTGCGGCAGCGGCGGCACGCCCGCACCGAGGTGGAGGAGCCGGAGGCGGAGGTCAACCTCGGGCAGATCCGCTCGGACGTGTCGGTGGACAACCGGGTGCCCGAGCCGCCGTTCTGGGGCGACCGGATCGTCAAGGGCATCCCGTTCGCGGACTACGCGTCCTGGCTGGACGAGGACGCGCTGTTCAAGGGGCAGTGGGGTCTGAAGGCGTCCCGCAGCGGGGAGGGGCCCTCGTACGAGGAGCTGGTGGAGACGGAGGGGCGGCCGCGGCTGCGGATGTGGCTGGACCGGCTGCAGACGGAGGGCTGGCTGGAGCCGGCCGTGATCTACGGCTACTACCCGGCGAACTCCAAGGGCGACGACCTGATCGTCTTCCACGAGGACGGCTCGGAGCGGACCCGGTTCAGTTTCCCGCGTCAGCGGCGCGGGCGGCGGCTGTGCCTGGCGGACTTCTTCCGGCCGGAGGAGTCGGGGCAGCGGGACGTGCTGGGTCTGCAGGTGGTGACCATGGGCAACCGGGTCTCCGAGGCGGCGAACGAGCTGTTCGCGGGCAACGCCTACCGTGACTACCTGGAGCTGCACGGCCTGTCGGTGCAGCTGGCGGAGGCGCTGGCGGAGTTCTGGCACGCCCGGGTCCGCTTCGAGC
Source organism: Kitasatospora sp. NPDC088346 (assembly GCF_044740765.1). NCBI lineage: Bacteria > Bacillati > Actinomycetota > Actinomycetes > Kitasatosporales > Streptomycetaceae > Kitasatospora > Kitasatospora sp. NPDC088346. Next base: position 9,562 of record NZ_JBIURH010000002.1, on the reverse strand, counting down.
TGGGCTTCGGCGACGAGGACCCGCAGGACGTCCGGGACATGTTCGCCCTGAAGTACCGCGGTGCCCGGTTCTCGCTCGGCTACGGGGCCTGCCCCGAGCTGGAGGACCGCGCGAAGATCGCCGACCTGCTCCGGCCCGAACGGATCGGCGTCGTCCTCTCCGAGGAGTTCCAGCTGCACCCCGAGCAGTCCACCGACGCCATCGTCATCCACCACCCCGAGGCCAAGTACTTCAACGCCCGGTAATGCGCAGCTCGCGCTCCGTTCGCTGCAAAAGGCGAGGGCAAGCGTAAGCTTGATGATCCTGAACGGGCCGGCTCGCTCACCAGCGGGTCGGCCTGTGCCATCCCCCGGGGGTGGCCGGCTCTTCGGAAGGGACCATCGGCATGACGACCGTTTCCACCTCCGCCCCGACCACGGGCGCCGGCGCGGGCCTGCAGGCGGTGCTGCTCGACATGGACGGCACCCTGGTCGACACCGAGGACTTCTGGTGGCAGGCCGAGGCCTCGCTGTTCGCCGAGCTCGGCCACGAACTGGACGAGGCGGACCGGGCGCACGTGGTCGGCGGCCCGATGAGCCGGGTGATCGACTACCTGCGGGCACGGACCGGGGTGAGCCTCACCCCGCCCGAGCTGACGGTCCTGATCAACCAGCGGTTCGTGGACCTGCTGGCCGGCGGCGTCCCGCTGATGCCGGGCGCCGAGCGGCTGCTGAACACGCTGGCCGCACACGGCGTCCCGGCCGCACTGGTGTCCGCCTCGCACCGGCACATCATCGACATCGTGCTGCGGAGCCTGGGCGCCCACCACTTCGCGTTCACGGTGGCCGGCGACGAGGTGGCGCGCACCAAGCCGTTCCCCGACCCGTACCTGGCGGCGGTCGCCCGGTTCGGTGCCGAGCCCGGCCGCTGCGTGGTGGTCGAGGACGCGCCGACCGGTGTGCTGGCGGCCGAGGCGGCCGGCTGCCCGGTGATCGCGGTGCCGTCGGTGGCCGCGATCGAGCCGGGCCCGGGCCGGACGGTGCTCGGCTCGCTCGAACAGGTGGATCTGGAGCTGCTGCGCGCCGTGGTGGCGTCGCGGGTGTGAGATTGCTCTCCCCCGGGCGATGGATCGTTTCCGCACCGCACTTCCACCGCCACCCTGCGTGTTCATGATCAGGGGATAAATCGGGCATTGACCGCCAATCCGGCCGTGCCCGTCCGGCGTGTGCGTGCAGGGCGTACACAGGGGTGCAATTCGTACATCTTCGATGTGGCACGCTACATCCGAATCAGTGCCCCGCCCTCATGCCGTGTCAGCTCCACCGCCGGGAACGCCCGTCGGCGGCGCCAGCACGGTCGTACGGACCTCCGCGGCCTGCCCCACTCCGGCAGGTCGGGCGAGGCCGCCGGCGCCCACCGGAGCCGACCGCATGCAGAAGGAACCCAACCGAATGACTTCCGCCAACCGCCTGGCCGTCCTCAGCTGTGCGGCTCTGGTGGCCACCACGGCCGCCGGCTGCGCCTCCGCGACGAAGGCCGTCACCGGTGGTGACTCCAACGGCGCGATCACCATGGGCACCACCAACGTGACCACCGTGCTGGACCCGGCGGGCGCATACGACGCGGGTTCCTGGATGGTGCTGAACAACACCTTCCAGTCGCTGCTGCGCTTCCCGGCCGGCGCGACCGTGCCGCAGCCGGACGCCGCGCAGTCCTGCGAGTTCACGGGCGCCGACACCAAGACCTACCACTGCACCCTGCGCAGCGGGCTGAAGTTCTCCAACGGTCACCCGCTGACCGCCGAGGACGTGGTCTTCTCGGTGCAGCGGATGCAGAAGATCGCCGACGAGAACGGCCCGTCCTCGCTGCTGTCCACCATCCAGTCGGTCGAGGCCAAGGGCGACGGCGAGGTGGTCTTCCACCTGGCGGCGCCGGACGCGGTCCTCCCGGCCAAGCTGGCCTCGGCGGCCGGCTCGATCGTCGACCACCAGGTGTTCCCGGCCGACAAGCTGCTGGAGAACTCCAAGCTGATCGGCTCGGGCCCGTACAAGATCGACTCGATCGAGGAGCTCGCCGGGGGCCACCAGCCCGGCAAGGTCGTCCTCTCGGCGAACTCCTCCTACAAGGGCGACGCCAAGCTCCAGAACACCAAGTTCGCGCTGCGCTTCTTCAGCCAGGCCGACGAGCTGAAGACCGCCCTGGACAAGGGCGAGGTCGACCTGGCCGACAACAGCCTGGAGCCGACCGCCGCCGCCCAGATCAAGGCCGACGAGCTGGCCGGCAAGGGCGACCTGAAGGTGGCCGAGGGCGACGGCGCCGAGACCCGCTTCCTGGTCTTCAACGCCAAGGACCCGGTCGGCGGCAACGTCGCCGTCCGCCAGGCCGCCGCCCAGCTGCTGGACCGCAAGGCGATGGCCCGCGACGTGTACGCCAACACCGTGCAGCCGCTGTACTCGGTCGTCCCGACCGGTATCACCGCGCACAACACCGCGTTCTTCGACCGCTACGGCGACCCGGACCTCAACAAGGCCAAGAAGATCCTGACCAACGCCAAGGTGGCGACCCCGGTCAAGATCACCATGACCTGGTCCCGGTCCCGGGCCGGCGCCGACGAGCTGGAGCTGGTCAAGAAGCAGCTGGAGGCCGGCGGCCTGTTCCAGATCACGGTCGAGCAGGAGCCGAACTGGGACGCCTACAAGGAGGGCTGGAAGTCCGGCAAGTACCAGGCGTACAGCGTCGGCTGGACCCCCGACTACGCGGACCCGGACGACTTCATCACCCCGCTGGTGGTCGACGGCGGCGCGTTCCACAACGGCTGGGACGACCCGAAGATCAGCCAGACCCTGGTGCCCGAGAGCATCAAGTCCACCGACCGCACGGCCGGCGGCAGCTACACCCAGATCCAGAAGCTGGTCGCCGAGTCGGCGCCGCTGCTGCCGCTGTACCAGAGCAAGTCGTTCTTCGCCTCGCGCAACAACATCACCGGCGTGGAGTCCACCATGGACACCACCGGCGTGGTCCGCTTCTGGGAGATCGGCCGGGTCAAGAAGAAGTGACCTGACCGCCCGCACGCCGAACGGCCCGCACCTCCTTCCGGAGGGGCGGGCCGTTCGGCGTGCGGGGTCTCGGCGCGGCGCCGGCCTCAGAGCGCGCCGGGGCGCACCAGACCGCTCTCGTAGGCGTACACCGCGGCCTGCACCCGGTCGCGCAGCTGGAGCTTGGTGAGCACGTGCCCGACGTGGGTCTTCACGGTCGTCTCGCTGACGAACAGCTCGGCGGCGATCTCGGCGTTCGACAGCCCGCGGGCGACCAGCCGCAGCACCTCCACCTCGCGCTCGGTCAGGACGGTGAGGGCCTGCGGGGGCAGTTCCTCGCCGGACGGCAGCCGGGTGGCGTACATGTCCAGCAGCCGTCTGGTCACCGAGGGCGCCAGCATCGCAGCGCCGTCCGCGACCACCCGGATCGCCTGCACCAGCTCCTCGGCCGGCACGTCCTTCAGCAGGAACCCGCTGGCGCCCGCCCGCAGCGCCTCGACCACGTACTCGTCCAGGTCGAAGGTGGTCAGCACGAGCACCTTGGCCGGGCCGTCCCGCCCGGGGCCGGCGATCCGGCGGGTCGCCTCCACCCCGTCCATCCGGGGCATCCGGATGTCCATCAGCACCACGTCCGGCTGGAGCGCCCGGACCTGGTCCAGCGCCTGCTGGCCGTCCCCGGCCTCGCCGACGACCACCAGGTCCGACTCGGCCTCCAGGATCATCCGGAAGCCGGTGCGCAGCAGCGGCTGGTCGTCCACCAGCAGCACTCGGATCGTCACCTGTGACTCCTCTTGCTCATGTCTCTGTCCCCCGTCGGGCTCTCGTCAGCTCTGTTCGGGCAGGGTGATGCGGACCGGCAGCGGGTACGGCGGCGTGGTGCCGCCGAACTCCGGGCAGCTGGCCTTGTGGTCGCACCAGTCGCACAGCCGGTTGCGGGTGGCCGGGAAGTCCCCGGTGGACACCGCGTGGGTGATGGTCTCCCAGAGCGCCTCCAGCTTGCGCTCCACGGCGAGCAGGTCGGCCTCGTCCGGGTCGTAGCTGACCACGTCGCCCCCGCCTCCGAGGTAGACCAGCTGCAGCCGCTTGGGGACGACGCCCTTCCAGCGCCAGACCACCAGCGCGTAGAACTTCATCTGGAACATCGCCTTGCCCTCGAAGTCCCGCGAGGGCGCCCGGCCGGTCTTGTAGTCCACCAGCCGGACCTCGCCGGTCGGGGCGACGTCCACCCGGTCGATGTAGCCGCGCAGCAGCAGGCCGGACTCCAGGGCCGTCTCCACGTAGAGCTCGCGCTCCACCGGGTGCAGCCTGGTCGGGTCCTCCAGCCGGAACCACTGGTCGACCAGCTTCCCGGCGTCCGCCAGCCAGCGGGTCAGCGCGGCCGCGGCGGCGTCCTCGTCCTGCCCGGGGAGGCCGAACAGCTCGGCCAGCTGCGGGCGCTCGGCGAGCAGCCGGTCCCACTGCGGGCGCAGCAGATCGCGGGCGCTCTCCCGGGTGCGGTCGCCGGCCGGGCTGTCGAACAGCCGCTCCAGCACCGCGTGCACCAGGGTGCCGCGGGTGGCGGCCGGGCTGGGCGGCTCCGGGAGCCGGTCGATCACCCGCAGCCGGTAGAGCAGCGGGCAGGTCATGAAGTCGCCGGCCCGGGAGGGGGACAGGCCGGTCGGGGCGGTGGCCGGCCTCGGCTGCGCGGTCGCGGCGGGGTCTCGGTCGGTCTGCTGCATACCCCGACCCTATTGCCCGCCGCTCTCATCCCGCTGTCAGGTCGCTGAGCGGACGCACACGTCTGCCGGCGGCGCCCGGTCGCGGGCGGCACCGCACCCGGCCGTCGGCGGCACCAATAGGGGCGCGCGCGGCGTTGAACGGGGTATAGAGCCTAGCGAGGGGCGCGCACCGAATCGCGCACGCGATCACGTAGCGTGGGCGCACCGACCGAGGGACCGACGTGCGAAGGGACAGCGTGAGCGACACCAGGGGGCAGCAGACCTCCGCCGAGCCTCCGGCCCGCGAGCCGGACGGCCCCGACGCGGACGAGCCGCGCGGCGGCATCCTGATGGGGCGCCCGTTCGGGGTGCCGGTCTACGTGACCCCGTCCTGGTTCGTGATCGCCGCGCTGATCACCTGGGTGTTCGGCGGCCGGCTGACCGAGATCCTGCCGGAGCTGGGCTACACCCGCTACCTGGTCGCCTTCTCGTTCGCGGTCGCCTTCTACGCCTCGGTGCTGGTCCACGAGCTGGCCCACACCGTGGTGGCACTGCGCTACCGGCTCGGCGTGCGGCGGATCAGGCTGCAGTTCTTCGGCGGCGTCTCGGAGATCGAGAAGGAGGCCGAGCGCCCCGGCCGGGAGTTCTGGCTGGCCTTCGTCGGGCCGCTGCTCTCGCTGGTCCTGGGCGGCCTGTTCTACCTCGCCCTGCGCGCCGTCGACCCGGGCACCGTGCCCGGGGTGCTGCTGGCCGGGCTGATGGTCTCCAACCTGGTGGTCGCCGCGTTCAACCTGCTGCCCGGGCTGCCGCTGGACGGCGGCCGAATGCTGCGGGCGGTCGTCTGGGGCCTGACCGGACGGCCGATGGCCGGCACCGTCGCGGCCTCCTGGGCGGGCCGCATCCTGGCCGTCCTGGTGCTGTTCGGCCTGCCGCTCTTCAGCGTCCTCCAGGCGGGCGCCGCGCGGTCCACCACCGACAGCCTGATCGACGGCGTGCTCGCGGCCGTGCTCGCCGCGATCATCTGGAACGGCGCCACCGCGGGCCTGCGCAACGCCCGGTTGAAGCAGGCCCTGCCGCTGCTGCACGTCCGGGACGTCACCCGCCGGGCCGTCCACGTCACCGCGGACACCCCGCTCGGCGAGGCCATGCGGCAGGCCCGGGAGGCCGAGGCCGGCGCGATCCTGGTGGTGGACGGGCGCGGCGAGCCGACCGGACTGGTCAAGGAGCACGCGGTCACCACCGTCCCCGAGCACCGCCGCCCGTGGGTGGCGGTGGGCGCCCTGGCCCGGGACCTCGAACCGGGCCTGCGGATCTCCGTGGAGCTGACCGGCGAGCAGTTGCTGACCGCGCTGCGCCGCACCCCGGCCACCGAGTACCTGGTGGTCCGGCCGGACGGGACGCCCTACGGCGTGCTCACCCTGGTCGACCTGGAGCGCCGGCTGTCGGCCGCGGTCGCCGGCCGGTAGGCCGCCCGGGGCCCGCGGGCACGGGGGCTGGTCGGACGGACGTCCGGCTTCCCCTAAGATTGTCCGCATGTCCGAACCGACCGGTGCCACCCGCCGACGCGGGCCCTTCCAGGTCGGGGACCAGGTTCAGCTGACCGACCCCAAGGGCCGTCACTACACGTTCACGCTTCAGGCCGGGAACCAGTTCCACACCCACAAGGGTGCGTTCCCGCACGACGAGCTGATCGGTGCCCCCGAGGGCACTGTTGTGCGTACCACGGGGAACGTGCCCTATCTGGCGCTGCGACCCCTGCTCCCCGACTACGTCCTGTCCATGCCCCGCGGCGCGGCGGTGATCTACCCCAAGGACGCGGGCCAGATCCTCGCCATGGCCGACATCTTCGCGGGTGCCCGCGTGGTCGAGGCCGGAGTCGGCTCCGGAGCGCTCAGCAGCTACCTGCTGCGCGCCGTCGGCGACACCGGCATGCTCGCCTCCTACGAGCGCCGCGAGGACTTCGCCGAGATCGCCAAGGGGAACGTCGAGCGCTACTTCGGCGGCCCGCACCCGGCGTGGAAGCTCACCGTCGGCGACCTCCAGGACAACCTGGTCGAGACCGACGTCGACCGCGTCATCCTGGACATGCTCGCCCCCTGGGAGTGCCTGGACGTCGCCTCCAAGGCGCTCGTCCCCGGCGGCCTGATCTGCTGCTACGTGGCCACCACCACGCAGATGTCGCGGACCGTCGAGGCCCTGCGCGAGCACGGCACCTTCACCGAGCCGCAGGCCTGGGAGACCATGGTCCGCACCTGGCACCTGGAGGGCCTCGCCGTCCGCCCGGACCACCGGATGATCGGCCACACCGGCTTCCTGCTGACCTCCCGCCGGCTCGCCGACGGGGTCGAGCCGCCGCTGCGCCGCCGCCGCCCCGCCAAGGGCTCGTACGGCGAGGACTACGAGACCGGCGCGGAGCCGGAGCTCACCCTGGCCGAGCGCGCCGCCGTCCGGCGCGCCACCCGCAAGGCCGCCGCGGCCGACGGCCGCGACCTCGACTGACGTCGTGACGGCACACCCGCGAGGGGTGGCACACCGGGCCAGGGCCCACCGTGCCACCCCTCGCGGGCGTCCGGACAGCCCGGCTGACCTGCCGTCGACCCGGTGCGGACACCGCCGCCGGCATGTGGGACGATGCTCGCTCACAACACCCGCCGTGCCGATCAGGGGCACCGTACCGGTGGAGGGAACTGCCCGGTGGACGCAGCGGTCGAGACGGCGCAGACGATGACGACGGACGCCGGGCCCTCGCACGCCCGGCCGGGACTGCGGCACTGGGCGCTGGTGGCCGCCGGCTGCGCCGCGGTGGTCGGCGGGGCCGTCGCCGCGAACCCGGCCACCGGATCCGTCACGGCGAGCCGCCCGTCCGCCGTGACCACCCCGCCGGCCGCCGCCCCCGACCCGGCCCGGGCCGAACTGCCGCTCGACTGCGGACCGTTCCCGGTCGGCATCGGGGCGAGCTTCCCCGCCGACCTGGGCGGCGGGCGACCGGTCACCGTGGTGGCCGCGCACTGCGCCGCCGACAACGGCACCCCGCCCGACGGCATATGGCTGCTCGGACCCGGCGCCGACGGCCGCCCGGTGGTGCTGGAGACCCTGCTGCGCCCGGACGAGAACCTGACCGTCACGGCGCTCGCCCCCGCCGGCGGGTACGTCACCGCGCACGTCCGGGGCTACTCGGACGACGACGTCCCGCGGTGCTGCCCCGACGTCAGCAAGGACCTGAACTGGGTCCGCAAGGACGGCCGGTGGACCCGCGGCGAGACCACCGCCGCGGCCGCCCAGGCCTGACACGCCGTCGCCCCGGCCGTCCGGCCGACCTTGCGCCGCCCCGCCTTCCGGCCCGGCGCTACTCGGCGTCGGGCCCGTAGACCTCGACCCGGTCGGCGACCCGGCGCACGTGGATGCAGTCGCCGGGGCACTCCTTGGCGGAGTCCACCACGTCCTGAAGCAGCGTCAGCGGCACCGGAGCGGTCTCGCCGGGCTGCTGGCGCAGCTCGTCGTCGTCGCCCTTCACGTACGCCAGGCCGTCGATGTCCAGTTCGAAGACCTCCGGCGCGTACTGCACGCAGATGCCGTCACCGGTGCAGAGGTCCTGGTCGATCCATACCTCGAGCTCTTCGCCCGTCCCGGACATGTTCCCTGCCGTTTCTGATCCGGGATGCCCCGGTTTCGGAGGCAATCCCGCCATTCGTACAACGATCGCACCGCTTTCCACGGTCACGATCAGGTATTGACTCGATCGACGATACATCTGGTCCGCTTTGAATCGTCGGCCGGTGGGCATCTCCTCTACCAGAGGGGAAGCACGCGAGGGCGAAGATCGGACACGCCCACTCCATCTTTCTTGATCTAGGGGTTTACAGACCCCTGGTCCCAGGTAGGGTCTGGAAGCGTCCAGCTCCCCCAGGAGGAGGTGAGGACCGTGGCCGCCCACGATGACGACTTCAACCGCAGCGCCGGCCGGCCTGCTCGTGGTTCAGACGAGGCCGCACAGGTCTCGTACCTCGAGCAGGAAATCGCCGTGCTGCGCCGCAAGCTGGCCGACTCCCCGCGAGGCTCGAGAGTTCTCGAGGAGCGCATTGTCGAGCTCCAGACCAATCTGGCCGGGGTCACCGCCCAGAACGAACGGCTCGCCTCCACCCTCCGAGAGGCCCGCGACCAGATCGTGGCCCTCAAGGAGGAGGTGGACCGGCTCGCCCAGCCCCCCGCCGGATTCGGCGCCTTCCTCAATCGCAACGAGGACGGCACCGCCGACATCTTCACCGGCGGGCGCAAGCTCCGCGTCAACGTCAGCCCCAGCATCGACCTGGACGACCTGCGTCGCGGCCAGGAGGTGATGCTCAACGAGGCGCTCAACGTCGTCGACGCGATGGCCTTCGAGAGCATCGGCGACATCGTCACCCTCAAGGAGGTCCTGGAGGACGGCGAGCGCGCCCTGGTCACCGGCCACACCGACGAGGAGCGGGTGGTGCGGCTCGCCGAGCCGCTGCACGGCCTCACGCTGCGCCCCGGTGACGCCCTGCTGCTGGAGCCGCGCTCCGGCTACGTGTACGAGGTGGTGCCGAAGTCCGAGGTCGAGGAGCTGGTCCTCGAAGAGGTCCCGGACATCGACTACCGGCAGATCGGCGGCCTGGGCAACCAGATCGAGCAGATCCGCGACGCGGTGGAACTGCCCTACCTGCACGCGGAGCTGTTCAAGGAGTACGAGCTGCGACCGCCCAAGGGCGTCCTGCTCTACGGCCCGCCCGGCTGCGGGAAGACGCTCATCGCCAAGGCGGTGGCGAACTCCCTCGCCAAGAAGGTCGCCGAGGTCACCGGCCGGCCGCAGGGCAAGAGCTACTTCCTCAACAT